>JAYSVT010000061.1:0-7410 GCA_043718455.1 Hyphomicrobium sp. | reverse complement strand
GCATCCAGCCTTTGATCCAGCGCGTACGCTGCGCAAGCCAAGCGGCAATAGTATCGGGCGCTTCTTCCCACGTGACCGAGTCAAGCATTGCGACGCGTTTTTGTGCGCGCGCGAGACGCATGCCAAGATCGGCGTCTTCCGTGACGTTGAACGGGTCCCAGGCACCGGCACGTTCAAGGTCGCATCTGCGGAAATGATTTGATGTGCCGCCAAGGGGCAGCGGCAGCCCTAACTTTTCGAGCGCGGGCAAGATGCCATCAAACAGCGCCGCATACTCGAGCGTAAATTGACGGGTCAGCACGTTCCGCCCCGGATTGTAGATGCTAAGTCGAGCCTGCAGGCATGCGGTCTCGGGACTTGCACGCTGGAAGGCCGCAACTGCTGCGCGCAACTGACCTGGATCGGGAACATCTTCCGCATCGTAAATGCCAACGAACTCGCCCCGGGCAAATGTTAAACCGTAGTTCAAGGCACGAGGTTTGGTCCGTGGCGCGCCGTCCGGCACAGTGATGACCTGCATGTGTTTTTGCAAGCCCGCCCCTAAGAGCGTCATTCGCGTATCGTCGTCGTCCGCTTCAGTGATGAACAAGATCTGCAATTGACCGGCTGGATAATCGAGAGCCAGCAAAGCATCGACCAATCCAGCAGCAACGCTCGATTCACGATAGAGCGGCACCAATAGCGTATACGGAGGTAGCGAGCCGCCAGGGTCAACTATAACCTCAGCCTTCTTACTATCTGAATTTGGCCGGACGAACTGCCACAGCGCCGCAATGCGGATCAGCGTCACCATGGCAAAGACGAGCGCGAGGAGGGATAAGGTTAGTCCTTCAGTTGCGCCGGGTGCGGCGGTCCAAAGCGCCGATACTGCAAAGCCAACGAAGATGAGGGTTCTGCGTTGAGCCGGAATTATCGTTTGGCCGGCCGACAATTCCGGTTGCATCCGGCGCAAACCATTGACGGCCTGATCGAGCCGAAGCGGCGAAGCATGATCTGAGATTGAATCAAATAGGCCGGCAAATTCTTGTCCAGCCCCGCCGGCTGGCTGGTTCACGTCCATATTCCCCCCGCCCAACGCCCACATAACTCTTTATAGCCGCCGCCACACTATAGCCGCGCGGCGCGGCTTGGGTTACCCATTCCCAACCCGTTACTCGGATTGGCCACCCCAGGACCCACGAACAATTACATCATGTTTAGACCCTGCCGCATAGCCGCTATAAGAATTGCTCGGTTGTTTCTGGCTGCATTGGCGGTCGTCACCTTGCCGACGAGCCATGCAACCTTCGCCCAATCACAGCGCAAAGAGCTAAAATCGATTCCGGCTGCCAAGCCAAAGCCTGAAGCCGAAGCACCCCCTGCCCGCCGGGTTGTGGTGCGCTTTTTGACCGACAGCGATTTTCCGCCCTTCAATTTCTACGATGAAGAGGGCGTGCTCGTTGGATTCAACATCGATTTGGCGCGCGCTATCTGCCTCGAACTCAGCACGTCGTGCGATATCAAGGCGCGCCCATGGGACGACCTTTTTGCCGGGCTCAAATCTGGTGAAGCAGATGCCGTGATTGCAGCGCACAAAGTGACACCCGGTGCACTTGTCGGCGTTGCATTCACCGATCGCTACTTTCACACGCCGGGGCGCTTCGCCGGCCGCAAAGAGCCGGCGACAGAGATTGACATCACTCCGGAAGGGCTCTCTGGAAAACGGATTGCCGTCGCCAAGGACACAGCGCACGAAGCCTACCTCAAGACGTTTTTCCACGACAGTCCCTTGGCCGTTTTCGAGAACGCCGATCTGGCGCGCGAGGCGCTCCTGGCGGGAAAAGCCGACTACATCTTCGACGACGGTATTTCGCTCGCTTTCTGGCTGAATGGGACACTATCGCGGCAGTGTTGCGAGATGAAGGGCGGGCCATTCCTCGAACCGAAGTATTTCGGCGACGGGCTAGCTATCGCTGTGGCCAAAAACGATCCCGAAATTAAAGCCCTCATAAACGACGCTTTGAAGAAAGTGCGCGCATCGGGCCGCTTTGACGAGCTGGTACAGCGATATTTTCCCGTTCGGATTTACTGATGCTCTTATCGGCGGCTATGGGGCGCTACGCAGTCTCTGTATAGAGAAAGTATCTGACTCCGAATCGTAGGATCAAATGCCAAACGCCCATCGCCTTCAAAACTGCAGGACTGCGATATCGCTGATACTCGCGCCGCTAGCTTTCGTATCGCCCGTGCCGCCGGCACAAGCAGAAAAAGCGGCCAAGATCGCGGCGACGCCAGCGGAAAACTTGAAGTCGGGAGAGACAGCGCCCAAGAAGCCTGGATCGCCGCGCCTCATGCTCACCCGCAGCGAAATTCTTCAATCCGATCCGGAACGGCTGGCACGCGCAGGCCGCCACATCATTGTCGGTTATCACAATCTTGCAGACATAAAGCAGTTGCTTGAGAAGAAGGCCATCGCCGGTATTTTCATAACGGACCACAACGTCCGCAGCCGCAACGCCGCATCGATGAAGTCGTCAATAGACACGCTGCAGGCCACCCGGAGAGCGCAAGGACTGCCGCCGCTCATCATAGCCGCCGATCAGGAGGGCGGCGCTGTTTCGCGGCTCTCGCCGCCGTTGAAGCGCCAGCCGTCACTCGCACAGGTGGTTGCCAAAGCCACCAACGACGAAGAGCGTAAGAGAGTCGTCGAAGACTACGCCCGCGTGCAGGCTGAAGAGCTGAAACGCATCGGCGTCACTCTCAATTTTGCCCCGGTTGTTGATCTCAAACTCAACCTCAAGAACCGAAATGATGGAGAAACGCGGCTAAGACTGCGCGCCATCGATTCCGACCCCTATCTCGTTTCCAAAGTCGCGGGCTGGTATTGCGACGTACTAGCTGCGTCCAAAATCATGTGCACACTCAAACACTTTCCGGGTCTTGGCAGAGTCACGCGCGATACCCACGTCGCAACGGCCGAAATCTCGGCAACCGAAGGCACGCTCGAACTCAACGATTGGGTGCCCTTCCGGCGCGTTATGGCCAAGCCCAATGTGGTGACGATGCTCGGCCACGTTCGTGTCGGCGTGCTCGATAAGTCGACGCCGGCATCATTTTCCGCGCCTGTCATCAATACCCTCATTCGCGGGACATGGGCGTATGACGGGTTGCTTGTAACCGATGACTTCAGCATGGGTGCGGTCACGCGAAGTAAAGAAGGTGTCGGCGGGGCCGCAGTCAAATCGCTCAATGCTGGTACGGACTTCGTGCTCGTCTCCTATACAGAAAAGCACTTTGATGCAATGATGAGCGCTATACTTGCGGCGGATGCTACAGGCGAGCTTGACGGCAAGGCGCTTGATCTGAGCCGCACGCGCATCGACCGCATTTTATTGGAACCAAATCCAGGCGCTGCGCCGCAGTAAGGCGCCGACGGTTAGCCGCCGCGGCTGTACACTGGCTCTTGCTTCTGGCCGACATAACGAAGCGCACGGAACGCGGCATTCACGTTCTGCGTCATGGCATCGAGATACGTTTTGACCTCGCGCGGCAACTCAACCGCCGCAAAGCGATCTGGATGATAGATTTTACTCAGGCGATGATAGGCCTCGCGAATCTGCTCGAACGACGCGCCTTTCTCCAGACCCAGCACGCGGTGGGGATCGAAATTGCGCGCGTCAGGGATGTGGAGTGCCGCCATCTGCATCCGCCCCGGCGCGATAATCTTCAATCCTTTTATCTCGGCCTTGGGCACGAATGCCCCTTCGCCATTGAAGCCTTCGATAAATATGAATGCGTCGTCGCCTTCGAGCAGCTTGTGCACGCCCTTGCCGGGCGACAGCACGGCGCGGCCCGCGAGCGCCGTTCCGTCGGCCAGCGACAGCTCGACGGCGATCAAAGTTTCAGCCCGATTGTCGACGCGATTGCGTTCAAACATGTGTTATGCCCATTGCCACAGCGGCCTTTATGAGCCACCACCTGACAACCTTTCGTTAACAGATACGCAGAAATTTGACGCCGAGCCCCAAGATGTCCGACACGACGCCCGACGCCAACGACCTCGTACCCGGCCGCTCCTGCGACAGTTGCACGATGTGCTGCAAGTTGCTCAGCATAGAAATTCTGGATAAGCCGCGCGGCCAATGGTGCACGCATTGCGACAAGAAGCGGGGCTGCAAAATTTATGACTCCCGGCCCGAACCGTGCCGCGATTTCTACTGCGGCTATCGGCGTATAAAGGATTTGGATGAAAGCTGGAAACCGTCGCTGAGCAAAATCCTGATTAATTACGAGGCAAGCCACAATCGCATCGCGCTACATATCGATCCCGACCGCCCGGACGCGTGGCGCGAGGAGCCTTTCTACTCAACCATTAAAGGGTGGGCGCGCACGGCGGAAGCCGAGGGCGGCACGGTCGTCGTCTGGGCCGGGCGCAATGTGACCGTCGTGTCGCCCAAGCGCGATAAGAACTTAGGCGCCATCCGCGACGACCAATTCATTCTGCCGGTTCATTCGCGATCGGCGCGAGGGCCCGAACTTGACTATATCGTCGTCGAGGCGAACGATCCGCGCTTGAAGCGTTAAGCGGCTTTGCGGTTCTTCACGCGATCTGGTCTCCAAACGGCAGCGTGCGAATGCGTTTACCGGTCGCAGCTAACACCGCGTTGGCGACGGCTGGCGCTATTCCTGGAACTCCCGGTTCTCCGGCACCCCCCAGTGGCGAACCAATCTCGACGATAGCGACGTGCACCTCAGGCGGCACCTCGTTGATGCGCATCACCTGATAATCACCAAAATTCGATTCCTTCGCCCGGCCATTTTCAACAGTAATGCGATTGCGCAGCGCGGCCCCTAGACCTTCAATGATCGAGCCTTGCATTTGCGCCACAACCGAGTTCGGGTTTATCGCGCGGCCGCAATCAATCGCTACAAAGACGCGACGCACTTTCACTCTATCGCCTTCGACAGACACTTCGGCAACCTGCGCGGTCACGCTGCCATAACTCTCGTCGATCGCAACACCGCGCGACACACCCTTGGGCGGCGCCTCACCCCAATTCGACATTTCTGCCACTTTATCGAGTACCGCTAGGTGGCGCTTCTGGCCGGCAAGATGTTCGCGGCGGAACTGCACCGGGTCCTTCCCAGCAGCAGCCGCCACCTCATCGATGAAGCTCTCGAGATAGAAGGCGTTTTGCGAACTGGACACCGAGCGCCAAGGCGAGAGCGGCAGCGGCACATCAACGATTGTGTGCGACAGCATTTGGTTTGCGACCTGATACTTGTTGTTCACGAGGCTAGCGATAGTCAGCGGATCTGCGTTCTTTTCAAACTTGATGTGCTTGTATTCGCGCCCCATCTGCGGGCCGGACAGCAGCATATCGAGTGCCGTCATTTTCCCGTCCGCGTCGAGAGCCGCCGAAAACCGCGCCATCATTGCCGGGCGGTATGCGCCTTGCTGCGTGTCGTCCTCGCGCGACCACATGACCTTAACGGGCTTGCCGCCAACGGCTTTACTCGCGAGAACCGCTTGCGTCACGATCTCGCCGCGCCCCTTTCGGCCAAAGCCGCCTCCGAGATAGGGCGTCGAGATGTAGACCTTGTCATTGCTCAAACCGGCGGCGGCGGCCGCTTCCTCAACGGCGATGTCGTGATCCTGCGTCGGGATCCAAAGGTCAACACGGTTAACCGTCACCTGCGCCGTGCACACGCTCGGCTCCATGCACATGTGCGCGAGCATCGGCACTTCGTAAGAGGCTTCGATTTTTTTGGCGGCGCCCTGGAGCGCGGTCTTCACATCGCCCTTGGTCATTACGACTGGGGCATCGGGCTTGTCGAGACCTGCCCGCATATCGGCAGACTGTTGGGCACTCGACCAGCCATCGTGTTCCGTTTTCGTGAATGTAATGGTGAGCGCGTCCACCGCTTGCTTGGCTTGCCACCACGACTTAGCGACAACTACCGCGCCACGCGGGACCTTCACAACCGCGACAACGCCCGGCATCGCCAGAGCCGCCTTGTCATCGATGTTCTCGACATCCGCGCGCCAAACCGGCGCAAGCCGCACGGCGCCATGCAGCATGTCCGGCAGTTTGACATCGACGCCAAACACCGCCGAGCCGTCTGTCTTGGCCGGAATATCGATACGCGGGAAATCCTTGCCGATCAGCCGCCGCTCAGCCTCAGCGCGCAATGCCGGCTCCTCAGGCAACGGCAACTTGGCGGCGTCCGCCACGAACTCGCCAAGTGCCGTGCGGATCTTGCCAGCCTTATCGATGACAAAACCATCGCGAATGTCGAGTTCAGCCGCAGGGATGCCAAGTTTTACGGAAGCGGCCAGCAATATCACGGCGCGCGCCTTGGCGGCCGCACTGCGCAATCGATCATGCCAAGAGCGTATGCCGTGCGAACCAACCGAACGCTGGCGCATGGTAGCACCGAACTTCACCCGGAACGCGTCTGACGGCTGTGACGGCATTTCGATTTTGAACTGCGCAGGCGCGGCACCAAGCTCATCAGCCAGGATCATCATCTGCCCGGTGTGGATGCCTTGCCCCATCTCGGTCGTCGGCAGAAGCGCCGTAATCGTGCCGTCAGAATGGATCTTGAGATAGGGCGTTAGCCCCGTCGCATCGGCGGCGGCGGCAGCTAAAAATTCCGCCGGCCACGCAATCGGCACCGTAAGCACTGCAGCTGCGGCTGATATCTTGAGAAGTGCGCGGCGCGAGATGTTTGTCACGTTCTCTGTCATGGCATCCTCATTCAAACATCTGCCGCAGCGCGCTTGATTGCGAGGCGTATGCGGTGATAGGTGCCGCACCGGCAAATGACTCCGCTCATGGCTTCATCGATGTCGGCATCGCTTGGATTGGGTTTGGCTTTCAAGAGCGCCGCCGCCTGCATGAGCTGGCCCGACTGGCAGTAGCCGCATTGCGGCACTTGCTCCGCGATCCATGCCTTCTGCAAAACGTGCGACCGGTTCGGCGACAGCCCCTCAATTGTGGTCACCGCTTTACCCGCAACCGATTGTGCGGTCACAACGCACGATCTCAGCGCCGCGCCATCGACATGCACGGTGCAAGCGCCACATTGGGCAATGCCGCAACCGTATTTTGTGCCCATGAGCCCAAGCGTATCGCGCAGCACCCAAAGAAGCGGCGTCTCGCCGTCAACCTCGGCCGAAACCTTTTTGCCATTCAGAGAGAATTCAATCATTGCTGCGTAACCTCACTTTGCAGGTTCTGGCGGCAGTCTAGTGATCCCGCAGCACTTGCCAACCCGGATGGCGATCACAATTCCTCTAACAACAATGGATGTTGAACAGAAAATGCGCAGTCAATGCGCCGATGTCCTGGTCATTTGTTGTCAGAACGCTCCACATCTCTCCTTTCACACATGTTAAAATCAAAATTATTTTGCCCCATTTTGCAG
>JAYSVT010000007.1:0-2926 GCA_043718455.1 Hyphomicrobium sp. | reverse complement strand
AATGGAAGACCAGAAAAAGTGTAAAACATATGACGTCTCCGCCGACCTGGTGATTATGGCGGGGTGGCTGCACCCGATCCCATTCCGAACTCGGCCGTGAAACGCCCCTGCGCCGATGGTACTTTGTCTTAAGACATGGGAGAGTAGGTCGTTGCCAGGTCTGCAGAGCCGTCATGTGAATTTATAGCCGCGCGTTGCGGCCGGCTCCCCAGCGGGGAGTTGCATCGCGAAATAAAATAAGTCAATCATCCTCTTTGCGATTCAATCGCATCAACGCGCTCGCCGTGGGTCTCCCACGCGGGCGCGTTTTGATTTTAGCGCGCAATTGTTGCGATCGACTCCCCAGAGGTCGGCATAAATATTGATTGGCAATCTCCCGAGGCATTCGTCACTATCCATGGATGCGTGAGGAAAGTACGCTGAGCAATGTTCTGACCAGGTTTGAGCGAGGAATACAGGACGCGCTTACCAGCATGATCGATCCAGAACACGTTCCGAACATCACTCGACCTGTTGGTGAATGATATCGATGTCGGGCTAGTAGTTCCAAGTGATCGCAACTTTGGCTCTTCGCTGCAACTCACCATATTCGCTGCCAACCGTCCGCCGGAAATCACCGCGGTACCGGCCACGCCACCCGACGGTCCGCGAATCGGACTGGAAGTGGCATATGCGGTGACGGCAAGCGCAGTGAGCGTTGCTGCCGTTCGCCAATTGAGAGCGCGCGCGGCGCGCACTCTCGCAGCACCCAACAGCGTTGCCCGTCCGAGCGCGACGTTGAGCTGGCGCAGAATGCGATCAACGTTTGGATGGAAATTGCGCCCTGCATCGATATCAGCGGCATTGTAGTCGGCAAGCTTGCGGATGGATGCTGGCAAGGAGTGGGCTGCCGGCATTGATGCTCCACCAATCAAAACCGGCCAGACTGCGATCTTGTTTTCAAGCGCTCGCTCGATTTCGACCCGCACTGGGTCATCTTGTTCCTGAATGCGATTACGCCCCTGCCGGTCGACAAGCCAATTGGGTCCGATGACGGCGATCAAGATATCTGAGTTTTTCATAACGCCGGCAATGTGTTCGCGGAAGTCGATCCCGAAGGGTATGCTATCGATGTCCATGAAGATTGAATCGACGCCATATTCGGTGACGAGTCGGTCCCTTATCCGACCGGTGATCGCATCCGAGTCCTGCCGTCTATAAGAAATGACGATCTTCGTCATAGCCGCACTCAAAATACGCGATTGAAAAAAGCAGAATAGAAAAGCCAGATCGTATAATAGGAAAAAAATCCACTGCCCGTCAATCGGTTTCACCATTTGCTGAGACGTCATGTGTAAGATAGAAAGTCAATCGAGCCTCTTCGCATCTCAATGCACTAACGCGTTCGCTGTGGTTTTCCACTCGGGCGCGTTTTGCGTTCTGGAGATGTTGGCAATTTGAACGCTTGAAAGTTCTCTGTCTCCATTGAAATCCCTGCGCGCATCACCACTTACTGGGCGAGCGCCGCAGAGCGCTGAAAAAAGAAACGCGGCCCGGTATCCGTCGGTTTGTTGACGCATCGGCGCCGACCATAAAATGGGAGGATACACGTGATTACAAGACGGCAAGCCTTCGTCACCGCAGGTGCTGCAACAACGGCTCTTTTCGCAAGCAGGGTTTATGCGGACGAGTGCCAGGTTTTCACGCCCGAGCGGCAAAAGGACGTGACGCCCGATCAAGCCATTCAAATGCTCAAAGACGGGAATGAGCGTTTTCTCGCCGGCAAATCCATCAATTGCGATCTGCGCGAGCAAATGAAGCAGTCGGCGGGCGGGCAATCTCCTTTCGCCGCGGTTGTCGCGTGCATCGATAGCCGCGTGCCGCCCGAACTCGTGTTCGACCAGCGCATCGGCGATATCTTCGTTGCCCGCGTCGCTGGCAACTTCATCAACGACGACATCATCGGCAGTCTCGAATTTGCCACCAAAGTTGCCGGTGCAAAAGCGGTTCTCGTCATCGGCCATTCCGAGTGCGGCGCAATCAAGGGCGCAATCGACAAGGTCAAACTTGGATTTCTCACCAAGATGCTCGAGAACATCAACCCGGCGATCGATGCGGTCAAAGGCTTCGACGGGGAGCGCACGGCAAAGAACAAGGAGTTCGTTCAGGCCGTCGCGAACATGAACGCGCAGCTTTCCGCCAAAAAACTCGTCGAGCGCAGCGATGTATTGCGCGAACTCGTCGAGGCTAAACAGCTGAGTGTCGTTCCTGCCATGCGCGACATTAAAACCGGGTCAATTACGTTCCTTTGATTGCCCGTAGACTGCGGATCGAAGCGCCGTTGCGGCTTGTCCCGTCGGCGCTTCACTTTTTATCCGGTCTGTTTGCCGGTTCGACGCTTCGAAGCATAAACGCGCTCGCTAAGGGTTTCCCGTGCGGGCGCGTTTTTGCGTTGTTTGGGTTGTGGATGCTTACGCTGAAGGTCTTGGGCAGCGGCCAAGATGCGGCTAAGATGCCGGTATGCTGGAACCGGCCGAAATCGGCATCGCTCGCCTCAAGATCACGCTCGACTACATCGAGCCGGCGGTCATGCGGCGCGTCGAGGTGCCCGTCTCGATCCTCCTCAGCGATTTGCACCTTGTGATCCAGTCGGCCATGCCGTGGCTCAACTATCACCTTTATGAATTCTGCGTGCGCGACAAGCGTTGGGGCTTGCCCAACCCGGATTTCGATTCGTTTGGCGGGCCGCGCGTTTTTCCGGCCAAGAAGGCAACGCTCGCCGAACTCATTGTCGAGACCGGCGCCAAGTCGTTCAAGTACACCTACGACTTCGGCGACGACTGGGGTCATACGATCAAGATTGAAAAGATGACAGAAGCCGAAACGGGAGCAGAATATCCGCGCCTCTTAGCTGCCGAGCGGCGGTGTCCCCCGGAAGATTGCGGCG
>JAYSVT010000060.1:0-7423 GCA_043718455.1 Hyphomicrobium sp. | reverse complement strand
CACCTGGTCGCGGTTTGCGCCCATGTTGTAGACGGCGACGACAGGGGTTGGATTTTCGTCAATGATGACGGAGACACTCTTGATCGTGCGCCCATCCTTCAAGGCAGCGTCAACTGTGAAAGGAACATTGCGCATGTCAGCCGGACGGATCTCCGCGTCGAGCGTCACAACACTACGTCCGTCTTCGATCTTCTTGTCGCCGTAAACGCTGCCTTTGATCTCGTCCCAGATCGTGCCAGCGGACGCCGGAATAGCCGCAACCGAGAACAGCGCTGCAATCGCAAAGGCGCGGAGCTTTATTCTTAAGACGTGGTGCATTGTGATTCCCGAATGTTCGGCGTTGACAAAGAACGGCGTTGGCGCACGAAACAAGTGCGGCCCAAAACTCAAGACGCAACATTTGCTCATCAGTGCGGCGTGTCAAGAAGATCTAGACCAATCGGTCAACAGTTCATTCGCTCACCCGCTGCAAAACCAGCCATGTAAATCGCGAATCGACGAACTAGGGGTTTTCTGTAGCACGCCAACCCGCTGCAATAGCTTCGCCTTCAGAGCAGAACCAGCGCTCGCCCCGGCTTTCGTCAACCTTGACCTTGCCGTACCACGCACTCGCCTGGTTATGGTAGATCTGGCCCTTCTTTGACACGTTGCCTTTGATTAGGCACCCCTGAGGAGCACTGGCCTCAGCTAACGGGTTGGGGCGATGGCGGAACTCCCAAGCGGGAATCGATGGCCCCTGCCAGACGCCGGCGCGCGTCGCCTGAGCCTCTTTCTCTGCAACGACATAAGCTTGGGAATACTTGACGAATGCCCAGGCATAGCCGTTGCGAACCATGGCTGCGTTAAGTTCGTCGGCTTCCGCAAAGCAAATCCCAAGCGTCCGGCCGTATTTATCCTGACCGGCACGGTCGCAAGACACCGATTTACTGGAGATAAGTGCGCGCAGAACTTCGCTGGCTTCGAGACCGCAATCCCACGTTTCACCAGTTTCCTTGCTACAGGTCTGCGCAACCTCTGGCGCGTCGATACCCTCAAGCCGAACGCGCTCGCCGTTGATTTCAATAGTATCGCCGTCAACGACGACCGCCGAACCCTCTATTGGCCGGCCCGGACCGGGGAGGGCCGCTAGGGTGGTCGTGAAGCCTAAAAAAATAAGCGCAACAGCGACGTGGCTGCTGCGCTTCAAGTGACCGGACGACAAGTTCAAGCTGCTCATGTCGACCACGATCACTGAGTCGTGTGGCACAACCTAGGCGGACTCGTTAAACATCTATACAACCTTTAGGTGTTGTTGCAACTCGAATCACAGCGATACCCAAATGCGGGCTGGGCGCTTATTGATAAACCGGATCTATGCGTAAGCGCGGGCTGGGAAAGGCCGGGGAACGGCTCGCACCATCAACAGCACCGCCACGGATTTGAGCATGCTCGACAATATCGCGCGGCAAAACCACTTCTGGCTGCTCGATCACCTGGGCGGTCACATAGGCCCGCGCGGGCAGCGGTCGCGGCACGGCCCGCTCAGCAGCCAGGGTCGCGACGGCCTCGGCCGCAACGGACTGAAGCAAACTCGACATATCGCGCGGCGCTGGCGCTTCAACGGAGTTTGGAACAGCGACATGAACTCCAACTGGGATCTCGACAACACTTGGCAAGAGTTCGGGCACCGCGATTGCGGCAGGCTTCGCGACGATCGCTTTTGCCGCGTTACGCCGCAAGGACACGAGTTCGGAAGCGGCTGTACCGCGCCCGGTTTCAGCCGGTGTTTCTGCGCGGTGCAAAACGGGCAACGGAGCTGACGCGATGGAGGGCTCGGCGACCGGGCGTGCGGCTAACGAGATATTACGCACGAACTGCACACCAACGCGGGTGCCGCGAGCGTGGCGCGCCTCACAAATGATTTCTTGATTGGTTCCGCCAAAGCTCAGGCGCAAACGGCCGGACAGGTTTACTGGCGCTGGAAACTCAAGGAGCGCACCACCTTCGGAAATGTCCCGAATGACACACTCGTGGGTGACGTGATTCGACAAGCGTACCAAACCTGCCAAATTGGTATCGCGACGGCCAAAGGCGCGCCGGTCGCCGCCAGTTTCAACAGTGTTTTTCGTTGCAGCGTACATGCTCACCGGCCGCTTTCCACAAAGCGGCCCCTCCATGAAGCATGGTTAGCAAAGAAACGTTGCCAATGGCGGCAACGCGGATCCAGCAATTCTTCCGACTTTATTTACAATCTATCAACCATTGGGAGATGCCGCTCATGCAGCGGCGCGTCAGTTCAGTTTTTCAGCCATAACTGAAATGGTTTTGACGTAGACTTCAGCCTTATTCCACTCGCGGATGACGTCATAATTGCCGGTGCCCGGACCCCAGCCTGCGCCGCGCTGCCATCCATGTGCTTTGAGGAAATTCGCGGTCGACGCCAAAACGTCAGCCGAACTGTTGACGAGATCGCGCCGTCCGTTGCCGTCGAAATCAACAGCATACTTGACGTAAGCATCCGGCAAGAACTGCGTCTGACCGATTTCGCCAGCCCATCCGCCTTTGAGTTGGCCAACGCTCATGTCGCCCCGATCGATGATTTTTAAGGCGGCCAAGAGTTCTTTTTCAAAGAAGGCCGAGCGCCGGCAATCATAAGCGAGAGTCGCGAGCGAGCGCACGATCGACATGCCGCCGCCGCGCTGCGAACCATAGGCTGTTTCCAATCCCCAGATGGCGACGACGACGGCGCCGGGCACGCCGAAGCGTTTCTCTATCGCGCTTAAGGTGCTGCCGTGCGATTGCATCAGGCGTCGGCCCTTGGCGATCATGCCGCCGTCGACGCGGCTCGCGTAAAACTGTTCGAACGAGAGCTTGAACGAATGCTGATTGCGATCAAGGCGAATGACTTTGGAATCGTAGCTGATGCCATTCAATGCCCCGAGCGCGCCGCCTGAAATGCCTTGCCCAGCCGCGCGGCTCTTGAACGCGCCAACCCAGGCATCGAACCCGCCCGGTCCATTGCCGCACGAGGCTGCGTTGGCAGATGAAGCGAGCGCTGCAAGTGAGAGGACTGCACAAATCGTCACCAAGCTTCGACGCAACTGAGTTGTCATTCTCCAGCTCCTACTATGAATTCCAAACAACGCGCGCCGCCGCACTCTAGCGCAGGTCTTGACGGGAGTGTGATTGCGAGTGGAGGCGCATCGCCGCGCACCCCGCCCCATCCCGCACATCACTTTCCCCTCAACGCCGTGGAAAACGGCACTGTTGTGACTGGCGCGGCAAGGCGTTGAAGTGACATAATCTTCGGCAATAGAGAATCTTGAAAGCGCCGATGCAGCGTGTCCGCGCAACGCGTGCTATAGTTTGTGCCCGTACTTTTCCGAGGCTTCCCCCGATGCCGAACCAACGACCTCCTGCTCCGCCGCCTTTGGCGACCTATCGTCCGAGTGCCGAACGCGGGCCTACTCCGCCACAAGCGCGCCGGGGCCCAGCGCCTCCCGGACAACCGCCGCGCGGACCTGCCGGACGCCAACCGCCGCCGCGCCGACGTGGTGGCATACTAACGTTCTTGCTTGGAACTCTTGTGCTGCTCGTCGCGCTTGCCGGCGCGGGGGCGGCGTACCTCGTGCTAAATCCACCGAGCGATTTGATCCGCCAAACACTCGCCGATCAAGTGAAGGAAAAAACCGGGCGCGATCTCGTCGTCGCGGGGCCCGCTTCGTTTTCGTTCTGGCCGGGGCTTGGCGTGTCATTGAAAGACGTGACGCTCTCAGGCCCGCCGGGATCGCCGCATAAGGTCGTCACGATGGCGGGGCTCGACGTCAATATCAAAACCATGCCGCTGCTGCAAAGGCAGGTGGAAGTCCGCCGCCTTGTGCTGAAGAAGCCGGTGTTTGATTTCCGCGTCGATAAGCAGGGCCGCAAGAATTGGCAGCTCACCGAGGCTTACGTGCCCGTTCGCTATGCCCAAGCGGCTGCACCACAGTCGGCCAACGGTGCCGCACCAACCGCGTCCGACGCGCCTACTGCTCAGCTCGAAAATCCCGCACTCGCGGCCAAGCTTGCGCAGATCAAACACGTCCAGCTCGGAGACGTGCGCATTGAAGATGGCACGCTGCGCTTTACGGATGAGCGCACGGGCAAGACGCAGCAAGTCTCCGCTGTAAATATGCAAATTGCTATGCAGTCGCTGAACAGTCCCGTGACGGCAAAGGGCGACCTCGCATGGCAAGGCGAGAAGATCAACTTCGACAGCAAACTCTCCACCGTCAAAACGGTGCTTGAAGAAAAGCCGGCACAGCTCGTTTTCAAGGCGGATAATCGCAACCTCAATGCAAACTTCGACGGCGCGATTCTGATCAAGGATGGGGCCGATCTTGAAGGCAAGATCAGTGCGAAGTCGGAATCCGTAAAGACGTTGGCCAAGTGGCTCGGCAGCACATTGCCGCCCGTGTCTGGCTTTGGCCCATTGTCGCTTGCAGGAACCTTAAAGACAAACGGCAACGTCACCAGCCTCTCGGGCGCTACCTTCGGTCTCGATGGTGCAACCGGCAACGGCACAGTGACAGTGACGACGGGCGGCGTGAGGCCCGCTGTGCAAGCCACACTCAAAATCTCAGAACTCGATCTCAACAAGTACATGCTTGGCGCCGCGGGGGCTGGGGCCGTAGTGCCAGCGCCAAAGCCAGCCCAGAAGCCAACACAGAAACCAACTGCTGCAGGAGCCCCTGCCAAAGCTGGTGATGCCATCGAAGAACTGCTGCAAGTTCCGGCGGGGGGCCCGAAAGTTCATGGCTACACTGAGCGCGCGGGCTGGTCGAACGAACCGCTGAATCTTACGCTCTTTGGCGTGGTCGATGCCGACGCCAAGCTGCAGGTCGGCCGCCTGCTCTATCAAGATATCAAAATCGGTCAATCGGCGCTGACGGTCGCTCTCAAGAACAAGGTGATGAAGACCGCGTTTGACAACGTGCAGCTTTACGAAGGACAAGGCTCGGGTTTCCTCAATGTCGATGGCACGGGCAAAGCCGCGCAAGTCGGCGCCAACTTCGTGCTTGATGGCCTTTCGGCGCTGCCGTTCCTCAAGGACGCGGCCGACATGGAGTGGTTGTCAGGCAAGACCAAGTTGACGCTACAGCTTGCGGCCCAAGGCGGTAGCCAGCTGCAAATCGTCGAAACGTTGAACGGCAAGGCTGACTTTGTCTTCGCCAACGGCGCGATTGTCGGCTTCAACCTGCCAGGCGCCATCCGCGGGATTTCGCAAGGCAAGTTTTCAGGCTTGAAAAAGACACCCGCTGAAAAGACCGACTTCAGCGAGCTGGCCGCGAGCTTCACGATTGCCAACGGCATCGCCCAGAACCAGGACTTGAAGTTAACCAGCCCGCTGCTGCGCGTCTCAGGCGCGGGCGCGATCCAGCTGCCGCCCAAGACCGTCGACTACACGGTGAAGCCGAAACTGGTCGCCAGCCTCGAAGGGCAGCAAGGTGCCGCCGATCTTTCAGGGCTTGAGATTCCGGTCAGAATCAGCGGACCGTGGGACAAGCCGAAGTACGAACCAGACTTCAAAGGCGTGCTCGCCGACCCCAACAAGGCGATCGAAGCGGTGAAGCAGATCGGCAAACAGTTCAAAGGCAAGAGCGCCAAGGAGATTGCCGACGAGCTGCTCGGCAAGAAGAGCGCGGGCGGTGCGACAGGCTCGACGGGCACAGCGGCGAAGGCAAAAGACCTTTTAAAGAATCTCTTGAAGCCGCAATAACCGGCCATTTCCGGGCAAATTTGCGTGCAGCGCGCGGCGCCAAAAATGTGTTTGGAAAGCGTCGAATTTTTCACTTCAACGCCGCTCAGGAACACTGAAGTGAACCTGCTGTTAAAGCAGCGTAAACACGGGGGAAAAATATTTTGTCTCAGGGGCAAAAAAAATCTTGCATAGGGGGGCACTTGGCCCCATATGCATCCGTTCTCGTCTGTCCACCTGCCAACTGGTCGAGGTTTTCCAAAACCGAAGAGGCAAGGAGCGGGCGAGTCAAAACCTGTCTGCTGGTTGGGGAGGGTCACATGGCCTTTAATGACACCCTCTTCCAATTGGGGATGGACTTGACTCGTTCAAGCACCGCCCAAGAGGAAGATCATTCGTACGAAGTTGCGTCCGTTTCGCGTGCCGAGGCTGTTGAAGCCTCCAGTGCAAACGGGTCTAGGTTAGAAGGACGTAATCTTTATATCGACCTGCACGGCGCTCAGCGCCTTTCCGACGCCAAATCGGCTGAGCGTGCGCTCAGAATCGGTTTGGACGAACTCGGGAAGCCGGTGACGAGCCTGCGTGTCAGCCGGCTGGCGGACGGGACGCTTTCGGGCGTCGCGGCGCTAGGATGCGGCCACCTGTCGATCCACGCGAACCCGGCAACGGGTTTCATCGCGGTCGATGTCCGTGGCTGCAGTTCGCTCGACCCGCACGCGGCCATGTTCGTGCTTGCCGACGCCTTTGGCGCCCGGGAAGCCGCGATTCAAAAGTCGCGTTGCTCGGACGTCGTGTTCCTGCCGGCCGTGGCGATTGCCGCCAAGTTCGCAACCAAGCCGCGCAAAACGGTACGGGAAAAGAGCCAGGCGAGAGCGGCGTAAGCCCCTCAGCCTCAACTCCCAAGCCCAGACAGAGACACAAGCCCGCGTGTTCGGAGAAATCCGATCGCGCGGGTTTTTTTGTTGGGGGGGTGGGGATGGGCAGTGAGGCGGAGCAGTCATTGAATTGGAGCAGATGCCATCATCTGTCGAAGTTGTGGCGGGGCTGACTTCGCCAATGCTGCTGTTGACACCCCGAATCGCCTACAACTTGTGCTTATGGACAAGCCCGCAATCAAGAAAGCTCGGAGCGCTGCGGTTAGCCTCAACATCGATTTGGATGACGGTGATATCGTATGTCAAATGACCTCACGAGAGAGCGGCCTGTTTTGCGTCACCAGGAACAAGATCGTTAGGTTTAGGAGCCCTGACGACCTAGACCCAGATCGTGAACACGCAAATGCTCCCTGGGAGCAGAGCATGTATCTTCCGCTTGGTGCCCGCGACCCGCTCGTAGCCAGAACAATCCTCCAAACGGAGGCTATGGCCGAGATGTTTTTCGCAAAGCAGTCGGAGAAGCATGGCGCGATGATGGACATTAGCTGGGAGGTCCTGAGTTCGCTCGTGTCACTTCGTGTTGTGAGGGAGCGATTAGAGAAGCGCATAACCGAAGTTATGGCGCTCTTGGAAGCTGATATCGATAGCTACACAATGGGTAATTCGCCAAAGCCGTTGCCCATAGTCGAGTACTACGAAATCGAGTTCAGGTCGTTCGTGAATGAAATGCGTCTGCGGATTCCGGTGATTGCGGACAGTGATTACGTTTGAAGGCGGACACGATTACGGTCCAAGGCGGACAGCATTACGGTGATTGCGGACACCCGCTCCC
>JAYSVT010000059.1:0-7452 GCA_043718455.1 Hyphomicrobium sp. | reverse complement strand
TTTGGCGGCAGCGACGGCCGAAGCAGAGGCGGAAGCTGCAGCTGCGGCGGCGGCTGCAGCCGTTGCTGTTGCCGAGGACGCGCCACCCGAAGGCGCTGAAATCGTCGCGGCCGGAGCCGGTGATGCTGTTTTCGATGCCGGACTTGTCTGGGTTGTTGACGCTGGCGTTTGTCCTGCAGCGCGGCTGCGCGAATAATACGTCTCACCGCCCTTGGCGAGAATTTGGGCCTGTTCGATCCATTGCTCGCGCTCGATCCGGCCAGACAATCCGAGTGCCTGGTTGATGCGATTGATATCGGCGGACGTCCAATGGGCGATGTCGTCGAAATTGCGCACGCCAAGCGCACGCAGCCTCTGACTCATAGTCTCGTCGATGGCGCGAATGCGTAGAAAATCATCGAAGCCGGCAGGTTTCCCAACGGCAGCCGGTACAGGAGTCGTAGGTGCAGGAGCAGGCGGCGCAACTTGCGGTGCGGGCGCAGGCTTCGGTGGCTCGGCAGGCTTTGCTGGAGCCGCAGTCACAGGTACGGCCGATTGCGTCGCAGCCGGCGGGGTTGCCGGTTTCGGCGGCGGTGTCACAACCGGAACGCCACTCGAAGTCGTGGTCGCCTTAGTTGAAGCGGCGTCTGCAGCAGCCTTGGCAGCAGCGACAGCCGCAAGCGCCGCAGACGATGTGGTGGCCGTGCTCGCCGGTTGCGGCGCGGGAACCGGGGCAGGAGCTGACTTAGCCGCAACCGGTTGCGGCGGCGTCACGGGCTTTCCCGGCTGAGCGGCGGTCGCGGGCTTCGGCGCAATCGAACCGGGGCCCGGGCGCAGCGTCACGGGCTTCAAGACAGCAGGCCGGATCTCAACGATCGGCTTACGCGGCGTATCATCCTTAAGCACGGCGTGAGCGAGAGCACGATCAAAACGCGATGTGTCGGCCTGCGGTGGCGCAGCTTTTGGTTCGGGGCGCGCCAGAATGTCGATCTTCGGCTGCAAGGGCTCATAGCTTCTCGGCGAAATTTTCTGGGCATGAGCGGGCACGGTTGCCACAACAGGCGGCGCCACCCGGGCAACGGGCCGCGGGGCAGGCAGAACCTCAGCTGCAAGTGCGGCTGGCTCCCGGCGCGCCGCGCGCTTCATCAGGCACCCGGTGAATGCGCCGAGGAAGTAGCTCGCGAGCAAGAGCAGGAACGTTTGAAGCAAGAGGTACGTCATAACTTTGGCACTCCGCCGCTCTGCCTTACTGCTCTTCTTCGCGTCCGCACGACACCCAGCCCGCAGCAAGCCCGAGCGCGAATGCGAGCGCGATCCACCAGATCAGCTTTAAAAAGAGATAGTCCATGAGTGAGACTCCAGTGACTTAGACTCTAGTCATTTCGCGGCGCACTTAACTGCCTTTAACTGTAAACTCGATGCGCCGGTTCTTGGCGCGGCCGTCGGCGGTATTGTTGTCGGCGATAGGCCGGGTTGCTCCGTAGCCAACGGCACGCAAGCGGCTAGCATCGACACCGGCACGCGATAAGAAGCGCACCACTTCTTGCGCGCGCCGGTCGGATAGCCGCTGATTGCGTTCATCCGTCCCTTCCGCGTCCGTGTGACCCTCGATTTCGATACGAAACGCGGGGCACGCGTTGGCAATTTCGGCAAGACCATAGAGGGTGTCGGTGCTATCGGCCGTCAGATCGGCCTTGGCACGTTCAAACTGGATTATGCCTTTGGCGGCCGCTTCGCGCAAAAGCTCTTGGCAGGTATCGGCCTCGGAAATGATTTCGATTTTTCGCGCAACTTCGATTTGGTCCTGGCCCGAAAAGCCTTGCGGCAGCCCTGTCACCAAAGCGGCCTTGATTTCGGCCGCCACTTTCGCGCTGTCGGCAAAGCCGCGCACGGTGAGGTCCTGCTTGACGAGTGACGCTTCTCCGCGCTGCAACCGGGCAAGTTGTTCAAGACCGCGCACGGCGACGGCGTTCCAAGGTTCCATGGGTGCTGCCGCGACCGTCATCTGATCCACGGGTCGTGCCTTGGGGAAGAGCCGCTGGGCGGCCTCCATGAGAAGCGACCGGCTTCCCTCATCCGGAATGTCGCCTGCAAGTGTCAAGTCGCCCTGTTCGCCATGAACCGCGCGCCAGGACAAGTTGCTGTTGATTTGGCCTGTGAAAGCTATCTCGGTGGCCGTGCTGCAGGCTTGTCCTGCCGCCGCCTTGACGTCAGCTGGAACACCTTGCGCGACGCTGTAATCATTGGTCGTGCCCGTCACCAGCAGCTTCATGTCGTTGAGCAGCGCCTTGCCGGATTGGAGGCGCGGTAGAGAGGCAAGCCCTGCAACAATGCACGTTTGCCAGCCTTCCGGCGCACCGGCAACAACCTGCAACTTGTCTGTGACAGGGCGGCCAGGAAAGCGTGCTTTGACGGTGTCGATCAAAGCCGTTCGCGCGGCCTCGCTTGGCACGTACCCGCTGACTTCGATCGCCGTACCATCGGCCGTAATCGACATGACGTAGTTTGATGGCGCCTGGACCTGCGGTTTCGGGAACTTGATTTGTTCGGTTAGCTTGAAGGCTTGCGGAACGCCAAGACGCAGAGCCTTCTGCACAGCTTGGGCCGTTGCTTCGTCGGCTGCTTCTCCGGTAAAGATCATATCCCGATTCTTGATGTCGGCCGTGCCGGTCTTCAACTGTGCCAACTGGGCAAGCGCTGCCTGTGCCGCTTTCGACCAGCCATCGGGCGCACCGTCCGCCACGTCGGTGCGATCAACGAGTGCAAGTTTGGGAAAGAGCCCCTTGGCTTCATTGAAGAGCTGTTCGCGCAATTTCTCCGTTGGCACAAACCCGCTCATGAGCAGCTGATTTCCGGCCGACTTTGCGCCCCAAACAAAAGGATTGGCGATAGGCGGCGTGATTTTCTCAGCCGCGAGCTTGACGCCAGACGGCATAGCGGTTGCAAGCGTTGTCTTCACGCTTTTGTAAACCGGCGACGTCGGCGCTTCGCCTGCAATCGTAAGAGCGAGCACTTCGATTTCAGCTTCGCCCTTTTTGAGTTGAGCCAATTGCTTCAGAGCGAAATTGATGCCCGAGTGCCATTGATCGCGGTCGGGAGCACCCCGCGCAAGTTTCATGTCGTCCTTGATTTCAGCTTTTGGAAAAGAAGTGCCTGCCGCGCTGACAATTAGCTTGCGCGAGTCTTCGTTGGGCACGTAGCCGTTGAGAACCAGCTTGCCGTCGCGCCAAGCGGCCGACCACAAATACTTGTCGATTGACTGCAGCATCTCGGTGCGGCTTTGCACGACCCTGACGCCCCAGGTGTCGCGCACCTTGGCAAGCGCCCGCCCCGGCTCGTTGTCGTCACTGGCTTTGCCCGTCAGAACGCTATCGCGGCCGGAAAAAATTGGCACAGGCCAATTGAGGCCCGAACGCGCCAGCGACTCCTGCGTACGGCGGCCAAGATCTGCTTCGATGCTTTCGTGCTCAAACTGAACCGCGATCCAGCTCAGCAACGCGATTGGGATCAAGCCCAACAGCCAGTAAGAAGGATTGCATCGCATTCGAACACTTACTCCCCAACGCACTTAAGCGCGCACGAACATCCGGCGCCTAGCCAACTTAGAATTGCTAGCCGGCCCACCCACCAGGCCTGCCAGCCACCAAGAGCGCCACGCGGCCACCGGCAGCATGCGCGCACCAAGTTCAGCCGACTCTCGCGTGAGACCCCGCAGTCTTCCCTGCACAGGACTATAGACAATCGCCGACCGCAATCCAAGACAACCCGGCGCACGGCCCTTATCGTCCAATGGGCTGTTATATGCGCGTTTTTCGTGGCCAGTGTGGCCTTTATGCGCCGCTGAAGTCTTTTGCCCAGAAAGCAAAAGTCCCGGCCAAAGCGCATCCGGATTAGGTATCCCACCCTGCAAGCTCACCGGCAATGCCGCCAAGACCACTGCCTATGGCCCAGTTCCGGCCAACGCGGCGGTCTGAGAGGACGACGCCGCTGCATCCCTAAAAACCTCGCCGATCAGAACCAAGCATGGCCCGGTAATGCCAAGTTCGTCGAGGCGGTCAGGCAAGGCGTCGATCGTACTCAAGAGTACGCGTTCGCCATCTCGCGACACGCTGATCATGGCAACGGCCGGCGTTGAACCCGGCAATCCTGCAGCGACAAGCCGGCTGCGCAATTCTGACAAAGTCCGCTGTGCCATGTAGACTGCGGTCGTTGCACCCGGATCCGCAAGCGCGTTCCAATTGAGCGTTTCGGGCAGTCGTCCTTCGCGCGAGTGCCCTGTCACGAGCTGCAGGCGCTTGGCGTGATCGCGATGCGTGAGCGAGACTTTAAGCTTCGACGCCGCCGCTTGAATGGCCGAGATACCGGGGATCACGTCGAAGGCAATACCCGCCGCGCGCAGCTCGTCGATCTCCTCGCCCCCTCGCCCGAAAATCATCGGGTCCCCGGACTTGAGCCGCACGACGCGCTTGCCCTCAAGCGCGAGGCGCACCATCAGCCCATTGATCTCGGATTGCTTGCAGGCGGGCCCATAACCCGTCTTGCCAACAAGAATTCGTTTCGCCTCCCGGCGAGCGAACTCAAGAACAGGCGGCATGACAAGATCATCATAAAGCACCACATCTGCGGCTCTCAGCGCCCGCACCGCTTTAAGAGTCAAGAGTTCGGGATCGCCCGGACCCGCGCCAACGAGCGATACAAAACCCCTCGCAGTTGACGTTTTTTCGCGGCTTTCGGCTTCATGGATAAGATCTTCGAGATCGCTATCGAGCGGGGGCTTGTCGGCGTTGGTCAGGGCACGCTCGGCAAACAACTCCCAAAAGCGCCGTCGCGCGCTCATGTCGGCGCCAAGTCTATCGCCCTGGCGGCGCCAAACTTTCGCGGCCTCCGCCCAGCGCTTGAAGCCGGCCGGCAACAGCGCTTCAAGACGCGAGCGAATGGCTTGGCCGAAAACAGGCGCGCCGCCGTCTGTTGAAATTGCGACAACCAACGGCGAACGATTGACGATCGCGCCAAATTGAAATTCGCAGAACGCTGGCCTGTCGACAACGTTAACTGGAACGCCTGCTGCTTTTGCCGCCGCAACAAACGCCGCTGCCTCTTCGTCACCTGTGATGGCGCCAATGGCGATAGCCGCACCCTCAAGGTCGCTCGGCAGCCAGTTCCGGTCATGCACGGTGATCGCGCCGGCGGGCGGCGACGCAGCAATCTCCAACATCTCAATCGAGGCGTTGGCGGCAAAGACCTCGACGTGGGCGCCGGCCGCCGCGAGCAGTTCCGCTTTCCAAGCCGCTGCTTCGGTTCCGCCCGCAAGCACCGCGCGCCGGCCTTTGAGCTTGAAAAAAATGGGAAGTGTCGCGAGAGCGTCCATGCGCGCCGGCCGCTTTTCTTCGGGGCTGCGCGCCGCCGCTGCGGGGTCGGAACTCTGCGTGGAACTCGAACTTGAAATCGGCATGGCACTCGGCTTGGGCACTCGGCTTAAAATGGCTTGGTAGTCGCGACTGAATTTGTCTTTCGCTTTTGGGGCACACGAAAGTGCGGCACCACCATTCTAGCGCGAAATTGATTGGACCGGCCGCGACATTCGTCACGCGGACCACAGGTCACCTAAGTCTCTACATTGATTAACTTTTTCGATTTAATAGGTCGGCGGTTATGCGGGCGGTAGAGTTGTAGTAAAGACCTCGACCGGCTTAGCAATTTGCGCGGGGCAGGGCCACAAGTCAAAGCTGTCCCGATTTGACGAAGTCACACGGCGTCGGTCGCATCGTAGCGATGCCGCATCTAGAACTTCCACCGGGCGCCCGTGCCAATCTTGAAGCGCTCATAGTGGTCGTCGCTCACGGTCTCATCAACCCATTTCGTAAGGCCGGACACAAAGACTTCGAGGTGGTCGTTGACGTCATGCGTCACAGAAAGCGTAGACGTGATTTTGTGATAGTGGATGGTATCGCCAAGCGCGTTTTCGTCGTCGAAGTAGGTTGTACCAGTGAGACGCCAGCGCGGCATGACTGTCCAGTCTACAATTGCCCCGTAAGATTTGACATCATCAATAACCCCAAACGATGAGGTCGACTCGTCGTAATATCGCTCGATGACGCCGGTCACCGTCAAATTCTCCATGGGCCTCCAGTAGACGTTGACGTCGATATAACCGTTGCTGTCGCTGGTCACGAACCGATCATCAAAGTCGCGGTAGTTAAGGCGGTATCCCACGTCCACGCGGAAATTCTTGTCTAATTGAAGCCGGACGCCTGCTATTCCAAAATGCTCGATCGCATCGCGGTCAATGGACGCGCCCTCGACCTGATTGTAAAAATTTATGTGCCCGAAATCGTAGATAAGGAAGGGTTGCAGCATGTTGCGCGTAAACGTCAAAACGTTCAATTGAGCATCGCTGCGCGCATAGTCGAAGGCTTTTGCGCGCGAAACTACGAAGTCGTCAAATGAATCGGTACCCTGCACATCATTGTCGAAATTGTGCTCGGTGTGGTTTTTGCCCAGCAACTTGATCCTATAGTCTTCTGTGCGATGAGCGTACTCGAGATACGAATGAAAGATATCTGCCCGCGCCGGTGAGATGAGATCGCGCAAGAAATAGCTGCCTGCACCGATGGTATCGGTTTCGCAGAGCGTGAACTTGGTATCGAGCGCAGCCTTAAAATCCGTTCTGTGACGTTCGTCTTCGAATTCGAGCTGCATGTAATCAAGGAAGCGGCCCTTCAGAGTAAGCGCATAGTATTCCTTGGCGCGCTCAAGCGTCGCCTTCATCCCGGTTTCAAGCTTTACGAAGCCTGAGCCATCCTCGCCGAAGCTGTTATCGGGGTTAGTGTCGAGGCCCCCTTCAGATTCGACATAGGGCTTCCAGGAATATTTGGAGTCACCCGTTTGCCAGGTAAATCCCGGGCCGCTTGTTTGCGTTTGACTTTGCGCGGCTGCGGCACGCTGTTCTTCATCGTCGGCCCAAGCTGGTGCAACGGCGACCCAAGCGGACACGAGCCCGACAGCGGCAAAAATCCCGTTTAGGCGACGTTTCGCGCCGCTGTGATTCTGTGAAAGGATCATAGTCCCCGGTTCCGAACCCTGAATGAGTAGTCTGCCGACACCAACTCAAACTTTACCCACACGCTGCTAACCTCGGCGCATCAAACACTCATTTCCTATCACATCGAGCAGATTCTTGATCGTAGCTTCGGGATATTTAACAGGTGAGTTGCCTGATTGATCGGCAGGCGTTGCATTTTGATGACATAGTGATCTCTAACACGGCCGCCGATCAAAGACACGCCTCATTGGATGAGTTTTTATATCGTTATTTCAACATGTAAGAGGATTTTTCTTTTAACGCTGCGGACGGCTGTCGCATCGCAGTTGCAGGTTAGGGAACCTCTGAGCAACTGACGATTTATGGCACACTTGGATCATTGATTCGAGGGGGTGTCCGATGGCAGAGAACCAGCTTTCATTTTCGTCGCT
>JAYSVT010000058.1:0-2561 GCA_043718455.1 Hyphomicrobium sp. | reverse complement strand
ATGTGGACTGTGCTGCGGGTTGAACTGCGGATTGAACTGCGGCCTGAAGTGCTTGGGTTCGCTAGAAGCGGCCGCCATTTGCATTGCTGCAGGCGGTTCGATCATGCGCCCATTTGGGGCCCCGTTCACAGCAGCAGAGGGATCGAACGGAATAACCGTACGCGCCCTGCCAACGTCGTGCAGCGCATTCGTTTTCAATGCTTCGCTGAGACGCCCGAAAAGTTTCGGCCTCTCAACAGCGGCGTGGTGCCCCGGCTTGAAGATGGCGGGCAGTTCGAATTCCGCCGCCTCATCTGCAGACGGAGACGCATCGCGGCGTGCTAGGAAAGGGTGGGTTGGCATGTGGATTTCGCCCGATACCAAGCGCGTGGCGCCGGCTTCGTCCGCAATGCTTGTCCGGATTGAGGCCAGGATGTCTTCTACGTTGTGGTGGTAAACCCCATTGATTGTTGTCATGACGCTTCCTCTTCTGCGTACGATTTAAAGACCGCAGAACCGCGCCGGCACCCCGTTGTCTTGCCCCGATCGGTTCGTCTTATCTCAGTTTTGGACATTTCGCGTTTGCAACGCTTGTTGTCGTGTCCCGAAGATGGCGCGAACTACGCTTTCACCCCCGGCCGGTGAAAAAGAATTTTTCGCGCTTGGTGTTGCAATATCGCCAATAGTTGGCGCTCGTGTGGCGGGCGCGGCAAATTGCCGGTTTTCTCATGACAAAAAAATAAGAGCGCCACTATTTTTTGGGGCGCTCCAACTGAATCTCAATGGAATAAATTTCAAAAGGCAGCGCTAACTATTCGGCCGCTGTCTTGTGCTCGGAATGAAGACTATCATCGATTTCCTTGCGCAACGCGCGCTCGACGATCTTTGGCATGTTTTCAGCCAACCAGTTGCGCAGCATCGGGCGCAACAATTCCGCAACCGTATCTTCCATGCTGCGCGATCCCGGCAAGGCAATACTTTGCATCCCCGAACTTTGCATTGCATGGAATGGCGAGGGCGAATGCGACATTGACGATGCGCGTAGGTCTTCGGAGTGGGGTTCGGCGATTACCATCTCCTGCATCATTGCAGGCGCTGCGATCGGGGCTGGCTCTTCGATATCGACGATATCGGCGGCAGGCGTTTCGATGATGCGCGCCGCCATCATGTCAGTGCCAACTCCTTCGGTCGTTGACGCCGCCGGCGTGTACGCCGCAAAAGCGACGGATTCGGGCCCGGGCGCAGACATGACTTGCGGCAGAGGAACAGACTCTGGATCGGGCAGTTCCGCGTCAGCGGGCGCCGCAACATGCGCCGGCTCTGGTTCGTCAACACTTGCGGTTGCCTCGGTTGCCTCGGTATCTTGTGCTGCGGCTCGATCCAATTTGGATTTTAGTTCAGCTAAAACTGTATCGACGCTCACCAATGTCGCCGTGGGTGTGGCGTCAGCCAGCGTGACATCGGACGGCGGCCTGATAGCGGTTTCGAAATCCTTCAACTGTGCCGCAACGGCCTCGGGCGACGGCGTGCTGCTCGCGACTGTTTCAGCTGGGTTCGTATCAGTACTTTCGACTTCTGACGTGGACGGGACTTCCCCAACATCTGCCGCAATGGCACTCATGACATCTTGTTGGTCGACATTGGGTTGATCAACATTGCGTTGGTCGACATTGAGTTCTTCGATATCGGGTGCGTCTGCTTTGGCGGCGACGGGCGTTTCGGCCGCTTCCGACTGAGCGGCAAACGGACGCGACGGGACCAACGTGCCAAAATCCTGGAAACGCGTATCGCGCACTTCAGGCATCGTTGTAGCAAGTGACTGCTGCGGGCCAGAACGTGCAGCGAATGGAGATGGCCCGAGCGCAAATTCGAACGGATCGTTCAAAGGAGATTTTGATGGTACATTCATTTGCGCATTCATTTGCGCATCGGGGACAAAGCCATCGCGAGCCACGGTAAAGCCGGGGCGCGAAAATGGCGCTGGAGCGGCTGGCACATTGGAAGCGAGCGACAAACTATCGAGTGCCGCTTGAACTTCGGGCAGCGTTGGTCCGAATGACGGTTCTACGTCGCGCCGCGGCGCTCCCCCACGCGTCTTGCTCAGGACCTCGGCCATTTGTGCATCGATGTCGAACGGCTTCGCCGTAGTGTCGAAGGGTTTGCCCGCGTCTGCGGCTGGTGCACCGCTTGGCTGGCTCGAAAGCGAAGGCATCGAGGAACGCAAATAGGGTTCGCTTATGGCGGCAGGAGCGACGGCAGGAGTGGCGGCAGGTTTAGCCTGTTCGCTGCGCACGGCTTCGCCCATGCGCTGAAAAATTCGATTGGTTACAGACGGCGCGGCGAGTTCTGCGCGTACCTCCGGCAGGGCTCTCGAACCCGGCGGGTCCTCTGCGATGATCTTTCGAATGGAGGCGAGAATGTCCTCCATGCTTGGTTCGCCGGCTTGTTCAAGTCGCGTCATACCGCACCTATTTTATATCCCCGGACGTCTCGTCTCAAAGGCCCGGCGCTCGCCCCGGGCTGTATGCCAGTTGATCTCATCCGGACTGTCCAGCGCAGCCCAGACACTCCGCATCACCCCG
>JAYSVT010000057.1:0-25314 GCA_043718455.1 Hyphomicrobium sp. | reverse complement strand
CGGCCTCGTGCCGCCTTACGTTTTTCTGGAGTGGACATCGACATGGCCGACGCGCCCTTAAATGCGCCCGTAAATGCACCAGCAACAGTTTCGCTATTAACGGCCGGACTCCAGTGTCGCTGCCCGCGTTGCGGCAAGGGACCATTGTTCCGCCAAGTGCTGAACATGCGCGATTCATGTTCTTTCTGCGGTCTTGATTACAAGTTTGTCGATACGGGCGATGGTCCGGCCGTGTTTGCCATCTTCATTCTCGGCGCCCTATGCATGGGTGGCGCGCTGATTGCCGAGTTCAAGTTTGGCGTGGCGTGGTGGGTGCATGTGCTGCTGCTCGGTTTTTTCACGCCCCTAATAGCGGTCTTTCTGCTGCGCTTCCTGAAAGCCACACTGATAGCCCTGCAATACAAAAACAAGGCCGAGGAAGGCCGCCTGTCGAAGGAGTGATTGAGATGTTTGCGCGCTTGCGTGCGGCCGGCCTCGCCGTCCCTGCTATGATGACGCTGGCCATGCTGCCCGTGCTCATCGGCCTTGGCACATGGCAATGTCAGCGGATGGCCTGGAAAGAAGATTTAATCGCCAAAATCGCGGCACGCGCTACTGCTGAGCCTGCTTCCTATATCAGCGCGCTCTCGGAGTTCGTGAATTCCGGCGACGTTGAATACAAGCGCGTGCGCGTGATGGGGACATTCGAACACAACGAAGAGCGCCATCTCTACGCGCCAACGACGAGCAGTCAGGGCTGGCACGTCTACACACTCTTCAAACCCGATGGTGGCCAGCCGCCGCTCTTCGTCAATCGCGGTTGGGTACCGGACACCTTGAAGGACCCCGCAAAGCGCACTGAAGGGCAAGTGACAGGCACAGTGAGCGTCACGGGGCTTGCGCGCAGCGATCAGGTTCCGGGCATGTTTGCGCCCGTCGATGACGCCAAGGGCAACCGCTGGTACACGCGCGATACCTGGGCCATGCGCTGGGGTGAGGCCGGGCCTCCGCCCGCCGATAAACTCGCACTCATGCGGTTGCAGGGTTATGCGCCGTTTTCACTCGACGCTGAAGCCGAGCCGGCTAATCCCGGCGGCTGGCCAAAGGGCGGCACGACCGAGATCAAGATATCGAACCGCCACCTTGAGTATGTGGTGACGTGGTACGGATTTGCGTTGACGCTTTTGCTGGTGTTCATCGTCTATGCCCGCCAGAGACTGGCGAAACTGCCAGAGTAAGGTGAAACGCAATGACGGCGCGCCGCTACAACCCTAGACATCTGTTGGCAGCTGGTACAGCAGCTCTTGGCTTTACTTGTTCGGGCCGCGTCATGACACTAGGGTCTGCCCGGCGGGCCTAAAACTCACGAGAGACAAAGCGAACGTGAATTACATTTCGACCAGAGGCCAAGCGCCGAAACTCGGCTTTGAGGATGTCTTACTCGCAGGACTTGCCCGCGACGGCGGGCTGTATCTGCCGGAAAGCTGGCCCCAGATCTCAGCTGAGATGATCCGGTCTTTTGCAACGAAGCCTTTTGCAGAGATCGCCGTTGAAGTGATCCATCCGTTCGTCGGCGGTTCGATTGCTCGCAATGAGCTGCGGCAAAAGGCGGACGAAGCCTATGCCACGTTCGGTGATCCCGCCGTAACTCCGCTCGTGGAACTCGAGCCCGGCCACTACATCCTCGAACTGTTCCACGGTCCAACGCTCGCGTTCAAAGATGTTGCCATGCAGCTTTTAGGCCGACTCATGGATCACGTGCTCGAAAAGCGCGGGCAACGCGCGATGATTGTTGGCGCAACGTCTGGCGACACCGGGGGCGCGGCCATCGAAGCATTTCGATCATCCAAGCGCGTCGATGTCGTCATTCTTTTCCCCGACGGCCGGGTGTCCGACGTGCAGCGCCGCATGATGACGACGCCAACGGAGGCGAACGTGCACGCGGTCGCTATCGATGGCACGTTTGACGATTGCCAAGCGCTGGTCAAAGCCATGTTCAATGATCACGCGTTCCGCGATCGCGTTCAACTCTCCGGCGTCAATTCAATCAATTGGGCTCGCATCGTCGCGCAGATCACCTACTACTTCTATGCGGCGGCGCAGCTCGGTGCCCCGGATAAATCCGTTTCGTTCTCCGTTCCAACCGGAAACTTCGGCGACGTTTTCGCTGGATACGCCGCGCGGCGCATGGGCCTCGGCATCGATAAGTTGATCATAGCGTCGAACGAGAACAACATCCTGCCACGCACGGTCGCGAGCGGCGTGTACGAAATGCGCGGCGTCAAAGCCACGTCGTCGCCTTCGATGGACATTCAGATTTCATCGAACTTCGAGCGTTATTTATTTGAAGCTTCTGATCGCGATCCCGCGAAGATTCGTGGTTTCATGCTGGCATTGAGCAAAGACAAGCGCTTCGAACTTGGCGATCTGTGGCCGGTTTTGAAATCGGATTTTTCAGCCGCCGCCGCGTCCGAGGATGACGTTTCGGAGTGCATCCGTTCAACGCAAAAAAAGTTGGGATATGTGCTTGACCCGCACACCGCGTGCGGCGTCGTCGCAACGCAACGCCTGAAACCGGCAGGCACCACGGTAACACTGGCCACTGCGCACCCGGCTAAGTTCCCGGATGCGATTGAAGCCATCACGGGCACGCGGCCTGCTTTGCCGGAGCGTTTGTCGAATCTGATGACCGATCCCGAGCGCTTTGAAGTTCTGCCAGCCGATTTGAAATCAATTCAGTCCTACGTCAATGGCGTTGCCAGCCGGCGCGGGAAAGCGTGAGGAAAATGGGATCGCAAGTTACGACGCTCGCCAACGGAATCCGTGTCGCTTCGCACCGGATGCCCGAGGTTGAAACTGTGTCTCTCGGGCTATGGGTCGGCTCGGGCGCACGGCATGAACAAGAGCACGAGCATGGTCTGTCGCACCTGCTCGAACACATGGCTTTCAAGGGTACGTCGTCACGTTCGGCGCGCAAAATTGCCGAAGAGATCGAGGAGATTGGCGGCGATTTGAACGCGGCCACGGGGCTCGACTCGACCGCGTATTACGCGCGCGTTTTGAAAGGGGACGACAACATCGCATTGACGCTGTTAGCGGACATTCTATTAGACTCGGCCTACGATACTGCCGAGCTCGACAAAGAGCGCGAGGTCATCCTGCAGGAGATCGCGGGCACGCGGGATAGCCCCGACGATCTGGCCTACGAGATGCTGCAGGAAACGGCGTTTCCAGGCCAGGCACTAGGTCGGCCAATTCTCGGCACTCCCGAGAGCGTTAAATCCATTTCCGCCGCCGATCTTAGAGCCTTCATGGCCCGGGCCTACAGGCCCGGCGCGATGGTGTTTTCGGCCGCCGGCGCTATCGACCATGAAAAATGGGTCCGCCACGTTGAGGCCCTATTCGGGGGGCTCACTGCCGGTCCAATGGGGGAAGAGGTTCCCGCACGCTATGTTGGGGGCCTCGCGGCGTCAGAAAAACCTTTTGAGCAGAGCCACTTACTCATTGGATTTCCGGCGCCGTCTTTCCTCGATTCGGACTACTACACCGCGCAGGTGTTTTCGGGTCTCTTTGGTGGGGGCATGTCGTCCCGTTTGTTCCAAGAGGTTCGAGAGCGGCGCGGCCTTTGCTACGCCATCTACTCAAGCATGTGGGCATTGAAGGACACAGGAATGCTGGCGGTGCACGCAGCAACAGGCCCCGATATGGTCGAAGAACTCGCCCGCGTTGTCGCGGCGGAGTTTGCCGATATCGTTGAAACCGGCCCATCGGCGCCTGAACTGCAGCGATCCAAGGCGCAGCTAAAAGCTGGCCTGCTGATGGCTCTTGAAAGTTCGTCCGTGCGCGCCGAGCAAATGGCTCGCCATTTAATGGCCCATGACCGGTTTGTATCGGTTGCGGAACTTATGGATAAGGTCAACGAGGTGAACTCTGAGAGTGTTCAAGTGTTGGCGGCTCAGATACTCAAGACCGAACCATCGATTGCGCTCGTCGGCTCCGGCCGACGCTCCGCAAAACAGGCGAAGGCGGCCGCTGCCGCAGTGGCGGCACAAGCAGCGGCTAATACGGCTGTAAGGGCATGAGGGCGCCATGGCATTCCTAAGGTCAGCGCTACCTGAAGATTTCCTGGAGCCGGTAGCGGGCCATGGCCTTGTCCTGCGTCCGCCATCAACCAGCGACTACGCAGAATGGGCGGAACTGAGAGCGCTGAGCCGCACACATCTGACGCCTTGGGAGCCGTCGTGGTCTCGCGATGAGTTATCGCGCTCGTCGTATCGCCGCCGACTGCGTGCTTATGGGCAGGATGCACGCGACGATCTTGGCTACTCGTTTTTCATCGCAGATGCAGCGTCGGGCACGTTGGTCGGTGGCATGAACATTTCCAGTGTGCGCCGGGGAGCTGCCCAATCGGCATCTCTTGGTTACTGGATAGGCGGCCCATATGCCGGTCGCGGCATCATGCAGAAAGCTGTTCGTACCGTTCTGCCGTTTGCGTTCCGCTCGCTTCATTTGCACCGGCTTGAAGCCGCCAGCATGCTGTCCAATATCCGCTCGCAGCGCGTCCTCGAGAAAACCGGATTCAGCCGCGAAGGCCTGGCGCGCCGCTTCCTGAAGATCAATGGCGCCTGGGAAGATCACATCATATTTTCCCGCCTTGAAGACGATACCCCGTTCTCCTCGGGCGCACAGTTTGCAGGCACTATTCTGGGGACGCAGGGATGACCGGTTGGTGGCGCCCACGTCGGAAGAGTTGTTGCGGCCGCGTCGCAGAGTTTGTCTGCGCGACGTTTCTTGCCCTCGCTGCATCGGTGTCAAATGCTGTCGCGTTGACACCTATCGTCATTGCACCTGAGCAGGAGCGCGTCGAGATAACGACGCTCGGCGAAGCCTACGAAGGTCGTGGCGATAGTCTGCAGGTTGAAACCGCAGCAGGCGCCGATGGCGTCACAGGGCGCATGACGGTGCGTGCGTCCACTCCCGGCGCCAATCCGAATTGGATGGTTTTCGCGCTCACCAACAAAACGGATAAACCTCTTGAGCGCTGGCTGACGGCAGACCGTTACAACATCATCGGCTCGGGCACGATCTGGCCGGACTTGGATGCGCGCCGCGTCGATAGCGTGACGCCGTCGATTGGCTTCGTTCCAGAGCGCGTCAAGAGTGATCGTGCCGATATCTTCCGTGTCACACTCGAACCAGGACAGACGATCACGTATGTGGCGGAGCTTTCGTCGGAACGCTTCGCCCGGCTCTATTTGTGGAAGCCGATCGACTACGAAGTGAAGACGCGCGACAAGCAGCTCTTCAATGGCGCAATGCTGGGGCTCACGGGCCTTCTTGCCATTTTCTTGACGGCCGTATTCGCGGCCAACCACAAGATCATTTTTCCAGCCGCTGCGCTGGTATCCTGGTCGGTCTTGACGTACCTCTGCGTCGACTTCGGCTTCTTCCACCGGCTGTTCAATCTGCGCCCCGAGGACAACGCCGTCTACCGCGCGGCAAGCGAAGCCGCGATGGCTGCAAGCCTCGTAATCTTCCTCACAACGTTTTTGCGCTTGGGACTGTGGCATGGGCTCGTGCGCATGCTCATTGGCGTCTGGGTGATCGCGCAGCTTGCCCTTGTCGCCGTCGCAGTCATCGACCCGCGCCTCGCCTCCACGTTTGCGCGTATGTCGTTTTTGCTAATTGGCGCAGTCGGCGCGGTATTCACATTGTTTCTGGCGGTCCGCGGACAGGACCGCGCCTTGTCGCTTATTCCAACGTGGGTGCTATTCCTGGTGTGGATCTTCGCGGCCGGCATGACGCTCACAGGGCGGCTTTCAACAGACGTCATCGTGTCGAGCCTCGTCGCCGGCCTCGTACTGGTGGTCATTCTCATGGGCTTCACGGTCACGCAGTTCGCGTTCCGCTCGCTCGATCCCGTTTACGCCGGCGCGCCGACCGAACTGCAGTCGCGGTCTTTGGCGATATCGGGGTCCGGCGCGTCGGTGTGGGAATGGAATATTCGCCGCGACGAATTCAAAGTGGGCCAAGAAATCGAGAACGCCCTTGCACTCATGCCGGGAGAGCTGTCCACCAAAGTCGATGACTTCGTGAAACACGTCCATCCGATGGACCAGGAGCGCTTCCGCGTGATGTTGCTTTCGGCACAGGAGCGTGCAGGCGTCAAGATACGAACCGATTTCCGCATGCGTCACGCCGACAACAGCTGGCGCTGGTTCGAACTTGAAGCGGCTAGTGTTCCCAATGCCGATGGGCGTACGTTGCGATGCGTCGGTCTAGTGCGTGATATTTCGAATGCCAAGCGCGCTTATGAGCGGCTGCTGCACGACGCCGTGCACTGCAGTCTAACAGGGTTGCCCAACCGCGAACTCTTTCTTGACCGGCTGCGCGGCGCGGTGGCGCGCGCCAAGACGGACAACACAGTCCGGCCTTCCGTTGTTTTCATCGATCTCGACAAATTCAAAAGTGCAAATTCTTCATTTGGTCTGGTGCGCGGAGATAGTTTGCTGTTGACCGTTGCCCGGCGTTTGCAACGCCATTTGGGACCGCACGATACGGTTGCTCGTGTCGGCGGCGATCAGTTTGCCATGCTGTTTATTGCCGAACAAGATTCGCGCAATCTGGCGGCACTTGCCGAGCGTGTGCGCCGTTCACTGCGTGCCCCGATCCCGCTGGCCAATCAGGAAATCGTTCTCACGGGCTCTATCGGACTTTCCGTCTGGGATAATACGAATGTTGGCGACGACGAGCTTCTCAAAGAAGCGGAACTCGCCATGTACCGCGCTAAGCGCAGCGGCGCCGACCGCATTGTGGCGTTTGAGCCCGGCATGCGCAAGGATCGCGACGACCGCATTCAAATCGAAAGCGATTTGCGCAAGGCTCTTGATCGCAATCAACTCAAGGTCCTCTATCAGCCGATCATCTATCTGCCGACCAAGGAGCTTGCTGGTTTCGAAGCGCTCGTCAGGTGGGATCATCCCAAGCTCGGCCTATTAAACCCCATATCGTTCGTCCCCGTTGCTGAAGAGAGCGATCTCATCATCAAGCTCGGGTCGCACGTGCTTCTTCGCGCCGCGCATGACGCCGCCCGCTGGCAGACGGAATTGCCGCGCTCGGAACGGCCGCTCTTTGTCAGCGTCAATGTTTCAAGCCGCCAAATTTTCAGGCCTGAATCTGTTCAGGAAATTCGCCATATCCTTGGGCGCAATATCGTGCCGCGCGGCGTGCTGCGTCTTGAAGTCACCGAAACGCTTGTCATGGAAAATCCCGAGCAGGCGGCAGAAGTTCTGGAAACGCTGCGCGGGGCCGGCGCTGATTTGGCCCTCGATGATTTTGGTACGGGCTACTCGTCGCTTGCCTACCTTCAGAGATTTCCGTTCGACACGATCAAGGTTGATCGCGAAATTGTGCGCGGCAGTGCCACACCGACCGGAGCGGCTATCCTGCGTTCCATCGTTGCCTTGGCTCATGAACTGAGCAAGCGCGTGGTTGCCGAAGGCGTCGAGGAAGCAGAACAAGCGACGTTCCTGCGCTCGATTGGCTGCGAATATGCGCAGGGCTATCACTTCGGCGAGCCGATCCCCGAGCGTGACGTCATTCAGCTTTTGAAAATGGTGCGCAAGTCCGAACGCAAGATGCAGCCGCGCGGCTTCTTCCGGCCGAAAACGCAGAGCACGCGAGACACGGCGATCGCCAGCGATATGGCATCGGTTAAGAAGAACGGAACTGGCAAACCAACAATCGCGGCGACGCAGTCTCCCGCGCAATCGGGCGAGGTGTCGAAAGCGCATGTACTCGCCAATACGACAGTTCGCCATCGTCACCGGCCGACGCCCGGACAGGCGCTTGAAGCCGAAGTGAAGAAGGCGGCAACTTTGGCACCAGCCAGGGCCGAGAACACAATGCCACCAATTGCAATGCAGAAGAGCGTGCTGCCCGTCTCTGTTTCGAATTTCGGGAATGGCAGCACAAGGCCGCCAACATCGATGCCCATGATGTCGCAAAATGCGATTCCTCCAGCGCCTACGCAAATGCAAACCACTGGAAATGGCGCGCGCCCAAGCGCGTTTGCAGCAAGGCCGTTTCTGGGACCAGTTCCAGGACAAACAGCGCCTTCGCATCAGGCTGCAAGTCCTGTAACGCAGCCGCCGCCGAATATGGTGCGTCCGCTCGCAGACGCTTTGGCGCGCGCCATGCCGCCGGTTGCGCCTATGGTCGCGCCGACTGTTGTAACAAGCAACGGAAACGGACCTTACCCCAGCTCTCTCAACTCGGATCCGGCGACTGGTTGGCCCAACGGAACAACAGCGCCGCCGCCGCTACCCGCCGCTCATCAATCACGTCAGATTACGCCTGATTTATCCAGTTTGCCGCCAGGTGTCGCCGCGAGCCTTGCCCGGTTGGCAGGCGTCAAATCACCGGCCCCGCCAAAGTCCGATGAACCGCCCACTGGCAGTTGAGCCCGACATTATAGATCAACTCAAACGGCCGGTGTCACGCGTGGCCGGCGTCACTGACGAGATGCGACAAGTCGATGCCGATCTTGGCCATGGCTTGGGCGTACTTGTTTTCAAGATCGTCGCCAAAAATGAGATCCGGATCGGGCGGACAATGCAACCAGCCATTGGCTTGAATTTCGCTTTCAAGCTGCCCCGGCGACCAACCCGAATAGCCGAGCGCCAGAATAGCGCGGTTGGGTCCGCGCCCTTCAGCAATGGCTTTCAAGATATCGACAGTTGCGGTCAAGCAGATATCGCCTTCGATGTTCAGCGTCGAGTCTTCGGACGAATAATCCGCGCTGTGCAAAACGAAGCCGCGGCCCATCTCGACGGGGCCGCCAACTTGGATCGGGAGTGTTAGCACTTCGTTCGCCACTTCATCATCGCCAGAACGCGTGTCAATGCCGAGCCGCTCCAATAAATCGGGTGCCGAGATATTGCTGGCGCGTTGATTGAGAATGAGACCCATAGCGCCCTCTTCGGAGTGCGCGCAAAGGTAAATGACCGAGCGGGCAAAGCGCCTGTCGGTCATGCGCGGCATGGCAACCAGGAGCTGGCCTTCGAGATAAATGTTGGCGCCCCGGCGGCGGCGCTTTTGCCTTGGGAGTTTCATATCTGGTAGACTAGCCCTGAATTGATGCGGCGTGAAGCCAGACTGAACAATCGGCCTATTTATGAGAATTCCTAGATCTTCATGAACTCGTGATTTGCAGGCGCAGATTCAGAGGCTAGAAGATCGTCACATGAAACAGACAATGAACATTTTTCTCACTGGCCTGCTCGCGGCTTTTGCAGTTCATGCAGTGCCCGGTTTGGCGCGCGCCACAGAGCCGGCCCAATCGCCCGCCAAATCGCCATGGGTCGAGGGCTTCAATAACAAGATCCGTCTGATTGCAGGGTCTGCCGGTGGCGAAAAGTCCGCCACCATCGCAGGCATCGAGCTGCAAATGCCAAAGGAATGGAAAACGTATTGGCGAAACCCTGGCGAAGCCGGTGGCATTCCACCGTTGTTTGACTGGTCGGGTTCTGAGAACCTTGGCGAAGCGCGCGTGCTGTTCCCGGCGCCGGCACGTCTTGTCGATAAATCCGGGGCCACGATCGGATACAAGGACAGCGTCATTTTCCCGGTTGAGTTCAAGCCAAAGGATGGCGCGAGCCCGGTCAAGCTCAAGCTCCGCGCTGAGTACGGCGTTTGCAAGGATATCTGCGTCCCGGGCGAATCCACGATGGAGCTCATAATCGATCCGGCGGACGCGCCTGCGCCATCTGCGGAATTGACGGCGGCCCTTGGCAAGGTTCCGCGCGCGGCCTCGGTTGAAGGCCGCGATCCAGTTTTGTCGGCTTGGAGGCTCAATGAGGACAGCGGGAAAGCCTCGTTGCGTCTTGAGGTCGCTGATCCCGGCGGCGACGCGGGCGATGCGTTTCTCGAAGCGCCAGACGGGATCTATGTACCGCTACCGAAGAAGGTCTCGAACGGCGGCGGCCGCGTGATATACGATGTCGATCTTTCCGATAGCGGCAATCTCTCCGCCCTCGAGGGAAAACCCCTCACTGTCACGTTGACAGGTGCCAAGGGTCAGTCTGAAGCCGTCATCACACTCAAGAAATAAAACATGAAAGGCCGGCTCCGGCCATCCGGCGCCCCGAAAAAGCAAACTGAAGAGGAAAGAGGAAAGCCATGACGATTAAAGCCGGAGACAAGTTGCCGGACGCCAAGTTCATGACCATGGGGCCAGAAGGCCCAGCGGCGAAATCAACTGCCGACATTTTTGCCGGCAAGAAAGTGGCGCTGTTTGCTGTGCCGGGCGCCTTTACGCCGACCTGTCATCAGCAGCACTTGCCGGGCTTCATCGCGCGCATCGACGAGTTGAAGAAGAAGGGCGTCGATACCGTCGCCTGCACCGCCGTCAACGACGTGTTCGTCATGGACGAATGGTCAAAGGCCACAGGCTCGGCCGGTAAGATCGTCATGCTAACCGACGACAGCGCGGCGTTCGCCAAGGCGATCGGCCTCGACATCGATCTGACGGGCGCGGGCATCGGCCTTGGCGTGCGCTCCAAGCGTTACGCGATGATGGTCGAAGACTGCGTCGTCAAAGTCTTGAACGTTGATGAGTCCCCGCCGGTGCACGACAAATCGAGCGCCGAAGCCTTGTGCTCGATGATCGACGGGTCGATTTGAGGTGAGTTTGTTGTAGAAATAAAGCTTCTGCCATCCGCCACAATTTCATTCAACGCCGAACCTAAAAACCGGGAGATATATGTCGCCCGGTTTATTTTTTGTGCAGGGAGTGTGCGGGGTTAGACGAACAAGGTGAAGACCATCACGGATGAACTGCATAACGACGTGCGGAAGAAATGTTCGAACTCCGCGTGAGATAATTATGCCATTGCACGCCGATAGGAACCAATGGAAAAGTCAGGCGTTACAAACCTCATGATCCTAACAATGAGGAGGATAAAATGGCCTTCCCTGATAAAAGCACCCCTAAGCGCGGTCCGTACGACGACGCGAATCGTGACCCAACAGGTACTGACCCCCATTCTCACCAGAGCTACTGGATGCAGATTTTGGGTGTGGCCGTCGTTGCACTCATCGCGTTTTTCCTAATCAGCTCAGTCTACAATGCGCCGGAACCTCTTAGTGGTTCGAACACATCATCGCAACGTGTCGAACCTAACGTGACCCCAGTACCTGCCCAAGTCCCGGCTCAAGTCCCGGCCCAACCGGATCCACAGCGGTAATAGTCGCGCCATTAAGCGGGTGCAAAGCATTGCGCTCGGTGAAAATCAGACGAGCCTCAGCGACCGCTGGGGTTCGTCGGCTTTTTGGGCATCGCGGTACCTCGTCCGCTGGCTGCGTGAACGACATGTCCATTTTATAATGCCGTTAAGGGAACTGATGTGGCGATTTGGCGTTCGGCTCGCACATGCCGCCACTGCTCGCTAACAGCACCGCGAGCTCGGCGCAATTGTTCCCGTTACTCATAACCTGTCAGGAGTATCTCATGGCTGGCCTTAACGAACTTTTCGAAGACACGCTTCGCGATGTTTATTACGCTGAAAAGCAAATTTACAAAGCCCTCCCGAAGATGATCAAAGCCGCCACCCACGCAGAACTCAAGGCGGGCTTCGAAAAACATAGGGAAGAAACACAGGGGCAGATCGAACGCCTTGAAAAAGTGTTTGAAATGATAGAACAGCCAGCGCGTGGAAAAAAATGCCCGGCGATTGACGGGATACTCGAAGAAGGCTCAGAGCTGATAGAAGAACATGATCGCGGTCCGGGTTTGGACGCCGCCCTGGCAGGTGCCGCGCAAGCAGTTGAGCATTATGAGATCGCGCGTTATGGCACGATGTGTTGCTGGGCTGAGGCCTTAGGCATGAACGACGTTAGCGAAATTCTCGGTGAGACTTTGAATGAAGAAGAAACGACTGACGAAACACTGTCCAAGTTGGCTATTTCGACTTTAAACCCCGCAGCGGTCGAAGGGGTCGCAAGTGAAGAAGGAAATAGAGAAGATGATGACGAAAGCGCCTCGGGATCGGACGCTAAATCCTCATCGCAAAAGACGGGAGCCGGCATGAAGCCGGATCGAGCATCAGAGGGTATGGCAAAGAGTTCCGGCCAGCATTCTTCGGGCAAGATGACTGATCGTTCGAAGGCTAAGACCGCGAAAGCCTAAGCCGTATGTTCGTTTGAGATTAGGGAGCGGCGCCACTGGCCGGCGCCTCTCCCTCGCTACCCCTTAAACGGCGCCATCCCTTCCCGTGCCAACTCATCCGCGCGTTCGTTCTCGAGGTGTCCGGCGTGGCCCTTGACCCAATGCCAATCGACATGATGCTCTTTTGCGAGCGCGTCTAAACGCTGCCAAAGTTCAACGTTTTTGACCGGCTTCTTATCGGCGGTTTTCCAGCCGTTCTTTTTCCATCCATGAATCCAACCGGTGATGCCGTTCTTGACGTAGGCGCTGTCGGTGTAAAGCTCGACGTGGCGTTTGCCCTTCAAGGCTTCGAGCGCGGAAATCGCGCCGAGCAGCTCCATGCGATTGTTAGTCGTCAGCGCTTCGCCGCCACACAATTCTTTGCGGTGTTTTCCGTACATGAGCACTGCGCCCCAGCCGCCGGGGCCGGGGTTTCCCGAACACGCGCCATCCGAGTAGACGACGACCGGCGCGGGGTTCGCGGCATCTGGCTCCGCTGCTTTGGGCACCTTCTTATGTGCAGCTGTCTTGCGCACAACCGTCATGACTTCGCCTCGTAACCGTAGTCGCGGATCGACTTGGCGCTTTGGTGAAAACGCAGGCGCCGCACATAATCGAACGGATCTTTGCGGGCGACGAGCGCGTTTTTCGGCGTGTTCAACCAATCGTAACTGCGCGTCAGCAAAAAGCGCATGGCGGCACCCCGCGCCAGCATGACCAGCGCGTCTTTCTCTTGATCAGAAAGAGGGCGGATGTCTTCATACCCCTTGAGCAGCGCACGCCCCTTGGTGGCGTTGAACGAAAAGTCCTGTTCGAAACACCACGCGTTGAGGCACACGGCAATGTCGTAGCAAAGCGCATCGTTACAGGCAAAGTAGAAATCGATGAGGCCTGACAAGCGTGCGCCGATGAAGAACACGTTGTCGGGGAAGAGGTCGGCGTGGATGACTCCTTCAGGCAATCCGCGCGGCCAATTGGCTTCGAGAATCTGAAGCTCAGCGCCGATCAGCTTTTCGAGCCCGGGCAAGACTTCGTCCGCCCGGCCCGCGAATTTACTGAAGAGCGGCCGCCATCCCTGGACCCCAAGCGCATTGCGCCGTTGAATGGAAAATCCTTTTGATGCGACGTGCATCTGAGCCATGGCACGGCCAACATCGAAACAATGTTCTGACCTAGGGCGGCGCGGCCAAACACCATCGAGAAACGTGCACAGCGCCGCATAGCGCCCGGCCAGCATTTTCAGGTTCTGCCCTTGCGCATCGCGCACCGGCAACGGGCACGTCACGCCCTTTTCAGAAAGGTGCTCCATGAGCCCTAAAAAAAACGGCAGATCGTTCGGATCGACGCGCTTTTCATAAAGCGTCAGGATGAAGGGACCGGACGTCGTTTGTACAACGTAGTTGGTGTTCTCGACGCCCTCGGCGATGCCCTTGTAGGAGAGCAATTCCCCAAGACCGTAGCTCGCGATGAAGCGCGCGAGGTCTTCGTCACTGACTTCCGTATAGACAGCCATGCCGCCCCCGCTGCGCGCCGCCGTTGTTGCTCCGGCGCGATTGCCTAACCTTGGACTTCCGCCCTGAGTTCACGCGGCACATTGAAGACGACGTGTTCCACAGCCGTCGTCACCACGTCAACCGTGACGTCGAAGCGTTCCCGGAAAGCATCCATGACTTCTTCGACGATAATCTCGGGGGCGGAGGCCCCGGCCGTCACGCCGACTTTTGTCAGCGGTCCACGTGTCAGTGACTCAAGGCGCGCCCAATCGATCTGACTCGCCCGCTCAATCAAGAAAGCGTCACGGCATCCGGCTCGCTCGGCGACTTCAACCAACCGCATCGAATTCGAACTGCGTGGACTGCCAACCACGATGAGGCAATCGACACGCTGAGCAATGGCTTTCACCGCGTTTTGCCGATTGGTCGTTGCGTAGCAGATATCTTCTTTGATGGGCCCGGCAATCGCCGGGAAGCGCGTTTTCAAGATCTGTACGATTTCTGCCGTGTCATCGATCGAGAGCGTTGTCTGTGTGACGTAAGCGAGCTTTTCCGGGTTTGCTGGTTCGAATGCGCGCGCTTCGCCAGCTGTTTCAACGAGCGTCACAGCTCCGTCCGGCAGCTGCCCCATCGTGCCGATCACTTCCGGATGGCCGCGATGGCCGACGAGAACGATGTCCCGGCCCTTTTCATGATGCCGGGTGGCTTCCATATGGACCTTCGATACGAGCGGACAGGTGGCGTCGAGCACGAACATGTTGCGTTGTTCCGCCGCAGCCGGCACCGATTTGGCCACACCATGCGCCGAAAAGATCACCGGCTGGGTAGTTGGCGGGATTTCCGACAGCTCTTTCACAAAAATGGCGCCTTTAGCCTTGAGAGAACCAACAACGTAACGATTATGGACAATCTCATGCCGGACGTAGACGGGTGCTCCGTACTTGGCCAAAGCCTGCTCGACGATCTGGATAGCCCGATCGACGCCGGCACAGAAGCCGCGTGGGGCCGCCAACAGTACGGTGAGGGGCGGTTTTGGTTGCCGGGTGGCATCATTGTTGGCTTCAGCCATTATAGTAAAAAGCCCTTATGTTTCAGTGGAGATAACCCCAAATGCGCCTAGACAGGGCCTGTAGGGATGCTACGGTGGTTCGGGGACAATACAAGGGGTCTGGGTTTGTACCCAGGGGGACCGCTTTGAAAAAGCACGTGACGGTCACTTTATCTGTCGTGGCAACCGCTGTGTTGCTCGCTGGCTGTGGAATGTCGTCGCTGACGTCAGGCCTTGGGGGCGGCATGTTTGGCGGCTCAGCGCAGAAGGCTGAAGCCGACACTGTTTCCGAAGCCGATCTGTTGTTGGCTGCCAAGACCAATGATCCGTCAGCGACCGGAAGCACGAATGTCGGCGAAGTCGCACACGGCTGCCCGCGCTTCATTGTGCCCTCGCGCGACAACAACATAACATTCTACGAACCCGGCCGTGCCGGCGATGGTTTGGCCATTATGCATCGCGGCGAAATCACCAAGACGGCACGCGAATGCCAGGTTGAACCCGGCCGCGTGACTGTGAAATACGGGTTCTCGGGGCGCGTTTTGCTCGGGCCCCGCGGCAAGCCGGGGAACATCGTCCTACCGGTCAATATCGCCGTCACGGACGCCAAACGCGAACGCGTCGCGGCCGACACAATGAAGGTCGATGTCTCGGTCGGGGACGACAAGCCCATCGGTTATTTCTCGGCTGTTCGCACCGTCACCTTCGCAGTTCCGGAAGGCACGAGGCCGGGCGAGTTCGAAGTCAATATTGGCTTCGACCACAAGGCTGCGGGTGCTGGCTGAGGCCCCAAACTTTGCATCAGAACTTTTTTCTTTAAATTTCCGCAAGCCCATGTAGTTAGCTGGATCACAGGTCCGGCTGATTATTCATTTTTGCGGGAGCACGCGTACATGAAGCTCGTTCGATTTGGCGAAGCCGGTATTGAAAAGCCGGGAATCGTGGACGCTCAAGGCAAGATCCGAGATTTATCGGCTCATGTGCCGGATTTTACCGGCGTCCATTTGAGCCCGGCGTCTTTCGATAAAATCCGCAAGATTGATCTCGCAGCCTTGCCACTCGTCCAGGAGGGCGAACGGCTTGGGCCGCCGGTCTCGGGCACGCGCACATTCATCGCCATTGGCTTGAACTACGCCGACCACGCCAAGGAAACAGGACAGGAAATTCCAACAGAACCCATTCTGTTCAACAAGGTCGCGACCTGCATCAGCGGCCCCTATGACGACGTCATGTATCCCAAGAATTCCGATCGTATGGATTGGGAATGCGAGATCGCCTTCGTCGTTGGAACACGCGCGCGCTACGTCGCAGCGAAGGATGCCATCAAACACATCGCCGGTTACACGATCTGCAACGACGTGTCAGAGCGCCGCTTTCAAACGAAGCGCAACGGCCAGTGGGTCAAGGGCAAGTCGGCGGAAACGTTCGGGCCACTTGGTCCGTGGCTTGTCACGCCCGACGAAGTGCCCGACGCTAACAACCTTGCCATGTCGCTCGATGTCAATGGCGCGCGCAAGCAGCAAGGGTCGACCGCGACGATGATCTTCAAGATCCCCGAGCTTCTTGCCTACATCACGGAGTTCATGGTTCTGGAGCCGGGTGATGTGGTGACAACCGGAACACCGCCCGGGGTCGGATCGGCGATGAAGCCGCCGGAGTATTTGCAGGCAGGAGATGTGATGACCTTAAAAATTGAGAAGCTCGGTCTTCAGCGCCAGGAAGTCGTGGCGTTTAAGTTTTGATGGCCGATCCGTCTCATGTTGAGCGGTCGAATCCAACTCTCTACACCCGTGTTCCCGGCCGCAGTGATGCGAAGCAATCACGTAGAGCCGGGATCTTTCGCGCCTGCTGGCTTGAAGTGATGCCGGTACGGGTAAAGGTCCCATGTCTGCGGAGTGTCATGAAGGATGCCGCACCGCGCACGGGAATGCGGGTGTGTGGCGCGCTCAAAAACAATTCGAGCCAGCGCGACCCGTGCGGAGGTCTGCCAGCTCAAAAAGCTCTACGGAGTGTGTTTCGCGTAAAGCAACCCGGCTCTTACCCAGCACTCGCTGTAATCGGCGCAACGACGACTTGGCTCTGCGCATGAGCGCCAGTGGGCTCAATCGGAAGCAGCATCGAGCTTACGGCCAAAGACGTGGCTGCGAGAAGCGGGATGGCGATGTAACGCGAGATGGTCATGGCCCGGAACTCCGGTTTGTGTTGCCGCTAACCAGATTTCTAGCCGCCCCATTAGGCCGAAGCACGCTCAAGTTTAGGCGAAAGTTTGAAACAATAAGGCCCTCGTGTGTTGTTCTCACGAGGGCCTGTAAATAGTCCTGCTATGAGGATTTTGCGTCTCAGCCCGGCAACTGGGCTCCGGCGCGAACGCGATTAACTTTCAATGCCGTTTGGACCTCCCTGCCGGCGCTGTCCAAAACGCAAGATTTTTGGCAGGCTCATATCGGAACTTGTAAGCAGGCCTTGCTTGATCTCAGCCCATGACTGGGGATCTGTCAGCTCCAACCGCCCGAGCGCCGACTGAACGATTTTGAGCCGCTCTTTTAATGCTTCCTCGTCGGTACTGAGGCCGGCGTCATGTTGCGCGGCACTTTCAATGTCGTTGATCAGGTTGTCGATCAAGTGCATTTCGGGCAGCAAGAAGTAGTAACTCAGGTCGCTGCGAACTTTGTTGTCCATGGCGTCGAGGATGTTGATCTTGCGTTCGTCGTTGTTTGTGGCGCGTTTCAAATCAGCGTATCGGTCGTCAAGCGCCTTGTTCTGTTGTTCAACGAACATTTTGAGCAATCTCTCAAGCAGATCGTTTTTCTTGCCATGCACGTTGAGGGTGCGCCAAGCATCCAGCATAGCGCTTCGCAGGTCGTCCGCGGAAAGGCGAGTGTCGATGCGCTCGCTGTCGAGATGGATTGCCTGCAGCAATTGTGCCCGATAGTCGAAAGCCAGCTGACCGCTTTCGGCCGCTGATAGCAGCGCGAGTTTTGGTTCGGCCTTTGGAAGACGTGCTTGCTGGGGTTGTTCGGCAATCGGCTGACGCATTTCATTCAACCGGCCGCCTTCAATCGCCGGCGCGTCTTGGATGCCGAGGAACCGGCGGCGCTCGAAATCAAAATTTGATGATTCCGGCGCAGTCGCGCGAATAGTCAGCAGCGTTTCGTAGAGGCTGGGCCGGATGTAATATCGATCATCGATCTTTAAGTCCGGTGCCACGGCCTTGAGGGCTGCACCCGCGTTCATCACGCGGCGCACGACGCGCGTATCGTAAGCGTTGTCAATTTCATCCAACGACACTTGGGAGGTGAAGCCATCAACTTCTCGAATCGGTTCGAGTGTGTGCAACACCATATCGGCGTGTTCGCGCGGGTGCGGTTCTAGTGCGGCGCCGACGAGTTGGGCCAGGCGTGCCTTATCCTTCGCTGTCGCATCCGTCTTGAAGTGCTTGTCGCAAACACCGGATAAATACTCGCGCAGTTCGCTTCGGACACGATACTTCTCGGGGTTCATGCTTGCCGATTCAACGGCGCCGATATCGGCGCCCGCCGTCAGCACCATACGGATGCGATCGGCCGTCGGCTTATCTAGCACGCTTAAGTCAGCAATCGCCGAGAAGCCATCGCTGTAGGTCATGGGTCTCAACGCATTGAGTGTCAGCCACGCCGTATCATAAGGCTGCGGCCCAAGGGCGGCGTTGATGGTCGATTCGAGTTGCGAGGCGGAGCGCGCCTTGAATGTCGGCACGTCTGACAAAGGCGAGCGCGTGGCGTTGGCACCAAAGAGGCCCGACATGAAGATCAAGCTGTCAATTGCAATGGCGATGGCGAGCGCTAAGTAGGCGAGGCGATTGCCATCTGTGAATGCGTTCCATGTCACGACGAAGCGGTGCGCCTTGTCATCGCGCGCGAGTTCAATGCCGTTGATCTTGGTGCGCAGTGCGTCTGTGTCCTTGCTCGGCAGCGCGCTGTCGGCCAGACATTTGCGGGCGAAGCCAAAGAGATCGTCAGCGGTCTTATTGGCTGCAAGTTTTTCGCCACCAGCGCACGACGCGCCGAACACTTGTGTACCGGCCTGAAGCGTGAAGAGACCAGCGGCTGCTTCAACTGTATCCTTGGTATCGCAGTTGATGCCGCTGAGTTTGTCTTTGGTCTCGGGCGTCGACGAAAGCGCGCCATAGATATCGCCGCATAAGCCCTGTATTTTTGATAAGCGCTCGGTCGAGGGGACTTCACGGAACTCGGTCTTGGCCTTCTCGAACGCCGGCATCAGCCGTGCGGGATCGAGCATCGGGCCGGTGTCGTCTTTCGCGTTGTCTTCCGCGAGCTTGATGCGCTGGTCGGCCGTCTCTGCTTCGCCCTTGAGCTTGGCGAGATCGCCGTCGATGGCCGCGAGTTCCCGGTCGACAGTAGTTAAGCGCGAATCTACCGTGGCCAAACGCTTCTGCGCGTCTTTCATGCGCTCTTCGGCAATCTTATAGGCGTTCTGTAGCAAATTGAGTTCGCCCAGGCGCTGGCGGTAAACCGGTCCGCGGCCTTCCTTGCCGGTGCCTTCGACGCCTTTGTCTTCGGCCATGGCTTCGACGCGCTTGGCATCGATGTCCTTGGCCTTCAAGTCGAGTTCAGATTTCTTCGCCGCGTATTCGGTCGCAAGTTCCGGGCGCTGCGTCGCGAGGCGGCCTTTCTCTTCCGTCAGGGAGACTTTCTTGCCGGCTAAGCCCGCTTGCCCAGACTGGGCAGACGTCATGCGCTCTTGCTGTTCTTTGACAGCGCGGCGGCGGGTCTCGATTTGCCCGTTCACGTAGCGCTCGATTGCGCCTTCGGATTCGGCAGCGGCTTTAGCGAGGCTATTGAGCTGCCCTTCGTAGGTCATCCAAGCTTCGCTCTGGAACAGCGCGTCCGCTTCAACGCTTTGGCGTTCGCCGATCGCCTGCGAAATATCGGTGACGATGCCGGCCACTTGGTTCTGAGCACGAAGTTCGGCGGCGCGTACGCGTTCCGATTGCGGGAAGATCGACGTGAAGAGCGAGTCGAACGAAAAGAAAACGCTGGTTGTCATGCACGCGAGGAACATGACCCACAGCATCGAATTGCGGATGATGACGCGGCTGCCCTGGATGTACGGGCGGATCAAATCGCTGGCGGCGTAAAGGGCGAATAGCGCCACCGCCAGTAGACCGAAGCCAAAGATCAGCAGCTTGTCGCCGGTTTTAGACCAGGAGAGGTCATCAGACGTCGCTTGACGTACGTCCGCTTGTCCCGTCCACTGCATGACGAGTGCGAGGCTGGCGAGGAACATCAAAAGTCCAATGCCGGTGCCGAGCCACGTCTGCACCGCCGGGTTTACAAGGCGGGATTCAGCGCGCTGGCTTTGCGTATTCATGCCCGTCGCGAAGCTCTCGCCGATGAGCCACGCGACGATGAGCATGACGCCTTGAATACCAAACGTGATCATGCCGGAGAGCAAAGGCTCGCCGGTGAAATTGCGCATTCCGTCCCACGTCGTATAACCGGAGGCCAGCGACAGGATGAGGCCGGTGAGGCCTAAGAGGCCCAGCTGCCAATTCGATAAAATCGTATCTTCAATCTTGGTCCAGACTCTTTTGGCCGTGTTCGTGCGCACCAGCAGAGCGACAACGCAGAATAAGATAACGGCGGTGCCGAGCGGCCGGGCGTTTGCCACAAGGCCTTCCATCAGTCCGTCGATCAAACTCTTGAGTTCCATGTCCTTTAACCCTTCGAAGGCAAGCGGCAAACTTGTGTTCCCGGCCATTACATTGCGCAAAGGTCCGGGCTGATTGGCGGCAATAATAAGACAAAATGTGCTCTGCGCATGAAGATGTTTTAATAAACAAACTTTCAGGCAAGATCATCCTGGGGCTGTTAGAGCGGTCTATCCGGGTATGCTGCAGCGCAACAATGATCGTCCGCCACATATGGGCGGAAATCTTGATTCAGCCAGATCATGAATCCACCAATAGTTGAGTTGACGATGAAGTGGGGCCGCCTGTGCGATTGCAGAATTGTGTTCTATTATTCCCCCAGCTGATCCAGAAGAGGACAACAGGCCCGGCTCGTTAAGCTGGGTTTTGAAAGGTTGAAATGACACCCGCTACAACTGAAGACAGCCGCACCAAGGATCGCGTCAAAACGTCCGTCGATCGTGCTTCCGAGATTTTCACCGAAAAGAGCCTGCGCTTCACGGACTTGCGCCGCAAGGTATTCGAAGAGATTGCGTCCACCCAAGCCAGCGTCGGCGCTTACGAAGTGCTCGACCGCCTCGCCAAGAAGGGCACGCGGCTGGCGCCAATTTCGGTCTACCGCGCGCTCGACGCGCTGTTAGAAGCCGGTGTCGTGCATCGCCTTGAAAGCAAGAACGCCTACTTTGCCTGCAGCCGCCTGCACAAGCCGGGACTGGGACGGCGCCCGATTTTTCTCTCTTGCGAAAAATGCGGCAACGTTTTCGAGGGCGACGGCGACGATATTTTTGACACCATCGACAAGAATGCCCGCGCGCAGAAATTCGAGCCAAGGGTACGCTTCGTCGAAGTCACCGGAACGTGTCACGAGTGTGCTACGAAGCAAAAAGATTAGACTTCACACGTGTAGATCGAAATTCGACGGAGGACTGAACGTGTCGGGTAACACGGCGCATAATCACCACGGCCTCAAGCAAGACGCATCATCGGAATGCGGCTGCGGGCATGTGCATGCCTGCCCGCCCGACGGCAGCGCGCTCGTTTCAGCGCGTGGCCTGTCGCTGAGCCGCGGCGGGCGCGATTTGATCATTGGCGTCGATCTTGACGTTCGTCCTGGCGAGATCGTCACGCTGATTGGACCAAACGGCGCGGGCAAATCTACCCTCGTCAAGTTGATCCTCGGTATCGAACGGCCTGATAGCGGTACAATCCTCAAGCCCGCAACGACGCGTATCGGTTACGTCCCGCAGCGCTTCGAAGTCGATCCAGCTATTCCCATGACAGTTGCCGGGTTTTTGGCGCTGGGGCATCGCGTGTCCAATGCGCAGGTCGCTGCCGCGTTGACGGAAGCTGGCGCCGGGCGCCTGATCGATCAGCAGCTTTCGCGCTTGTCGGGGGGCGAGACACAACGCGTTCTGATAGCCCGCGCGCTTCTGCGTGATCCGAATTTGCTTGTTTTGGATGAACCAGCAAGCGGCGTTGATTATACCGGCGAAGCCGATCTCTATCAGTTAATTGGCGATCTGCGCGACAAGCGCAAACTCGGCGTGCTCCTCGTCTCGCATGATCTGCATGTCGTTATGGCGCGCAGCGATCGCGTGTTGTGCCTCAATGGTCATGTGTGCTGCTCTGGCCAGCCAGAAGCTGTGGCGCAACATGCCGAATATGCCCGTCTCTTCGGGCCGGCAGCGGCGAAGCAACTTGCGCCCTACTACCATCATCACGATCACAAACACGAGATTTCCGGATCTCTCCGTCCCGCTGACAGCACCACGCCGCGAGGCGGCGCGTGATCGATTGGCCGGAACCGTTCGTTATGCGCGCGCTTGCGGCGGGCCTTGGCCTCGCGATCGTCGCGGCGCCTTTGGGCTGCGTTATCGTGTGGCGGCGCATGGCGTACGTTGGCGAAACACTGGCGCAAGCAAGCCTGCTCGGCGTTGCTCTTGGCATCGCGCTCCAGATCAACTTGACGCTCGCAGTCATTCTGGCGGCCATCGCGGCGGCGCTCATCCTCATCGGATTTGGCAGACAGAAACTGCTGGCAATGGACTCGGTGCTCGGCCTCATGCATCACGCCACGCTTGCGCTGGGCATCGTCTCGATTGCGCTTCTTAAGGGGCCATCCGTCGATCTTTTGGGCTTTCTGTTCGGCGACGTGTTCGCTGTAACTCAAGACGATCTCTATTGGATCTTCGGTGGGGGCACGCTTGTTCTGGCCCTGACGCTCTGGCTGTGGCATCCGCTCGTGCGCCTGTCGCTGCATGGCGATCTGGCGACCGCCGAAGGCGTAGACCCGGTTTGGCCGCGCGCCTTGTTTGATATCATGCTGGCGGTCACGATTGCGGTTGCCATGAAGATCGTCGGGATCTTGCTTGTGATGGCCTTCCTGGTGGTGCCGGCGGTTGCGGCGCGGCCGCTGGCTTCGACGCCGGAACGCATGGCAATCTATGCCGCTGTCGTCGCCGTTCTGGGTGTCCTGGCCGGCATCGGTCTCTCGCTCAATTTCGACACGCCCGGAGGGCCGAGTATCGTACTTTGTATGAGCGCGCTCGCGGCAATCTCGCTCCTGGCGGCGGGGCGTTTCACACGCTAAATACACGTCACGCAACTGGGAAAAGTCTGCAATGACGGTGCAACAATACATAGCTCTCAAAGCCCGGCACACATCGGTTCCTGTCGATGTTGGCGGCGTAATCGTTGGCGGCGGGGCGCCAGTCGTCGTGCAATCGATGACCAACACCGATACGGCCGACATTGCCGGAACCGTCAAACAAGTCGCGGATCTCGCCCGCGCGGGCTCCGAACTCGTGCGCATCACGGTCGATCGTGATGAGGCCGCTAAAGCCGTGCCAGCTATCCGCGATGCTTTGCGCAAGCAGGGCGTCACTGTCCCGCTTATTGGTGATTTCCACTACATCGGCCACACGCTGCTTGCCGACAATCCCGCCTGCGCCGAAGCCCTCGACAAATACCGCATCAATCCCGGCAACGTTGGCTTTAAGGACAAGAAGGACAAGCAATTCGGCGCTATCATCGACTTGGCGCTCAAATACAAGAAGCCCGTGCGCATTGGCGTGAATTGGGGTTCTCTCGACCAAGTTTTATTGACCCAATTGATGGATGAGAACGCTGTTGCTCCTGCGCCCAAATCCGCCCGCGCCGTGATGCATGAAGCGATGGTGCAATCGGCGTTGCTATCAGCCGATCGCGCGGTCGAGATGGGGCTTGGCGCAGACCGCATTATTATTTCGGCTAAAGTCTCGTCCGTGCAGGACCTGATCGCGGTTTACGCCATGCTTGCCGCGCGCAGCCAATTCGCGTTGCACCTGGGGTTGACGGAAGCTGGCATGGGTTCCAAAGGCATCGTCGCGTCGTCGGCTGCAATCGGTATTTTGCTGCAACAGGGCATCGGCGACACAATCCGCTTTTCGTTGACTCCAGAGCCCGGTGGCGACCGCACCATCGAAGTGCGCACGGCGCAAGAACTGTTGCAAACGATGGGCCTGCGCGCTTTCGTGCCCGTCGTCGCCGCGTGCCCGGGATGCGGGCGCACGACCTCGACCGTGTTCCAGGAACTCGCACGCGACATTCAGAATATGATCCGCGACCGCATGCCGGAGTGGAAGACGCGCTATCCGGGTGTCGAGACTTTGAACTTTGCGGTCATGGGCTGCATCGTTAATGGCCCGGGTGAGAGCAAGCACGCTGATGTTGGCATATCGCTGCCCGGCACCGGCGAAAGCCCTGCCGCGCCCGTCTTCATCGACGGCAAGAAAGCGCTTGTGCTGCGCGGTCCCAACATCGCCGGCGACTTCAAGAAGATCGTCGAAGACTACATCGAGAAGAGGTTTGGCGCAGGCAATACCGCCGCGGAGTAGGGCTTGGGCAGCGACTTTTGCGGCGAGCGGCCTTTGCCGCTCTAGCTTCACCATCGCATGCCGCACGACGGCAACTCACTCACCAATATGACGTACTTGTTGATCTATCTCATAGCCCGCTTGCCTTTGCGGCGCCGTGCAGCGCGCGCTCGAGGCGATTGCCCGCGGCCTTGTGGCTCAAAATTTGTTTGGCGCGCTCCGCGATCAGGCTGCCCGCCTCAATGGGTGGAAGTCCGCCGCGATAAATGTTTGAGATCACCGTGTACTCATATTTGACGCCTGCGTTGCCGCTGAACGATGCTGCCGCGCCACGAGAGTCCGCGTCGTTGAGGCGGTAGGCAAGGTACGCAGACATGCTGCGCGACGCGAGTGCGTCGCCGCCAGGGCGCTCGCCGATCAGGTTGATGATGAGCTTGGGCTGGAGCACGTCTCCAACGGCTTCCGCGAGTTTAACGCGCCCATAAGGTGCCAGCATCGGTTTGCCGACGCGGATGTTCTGCCGTTCGAGACCGTCGAGGAGCACAGGCAAGAGTTCTGGGATATTGTGATGCACCGCTTCGGCACTCAAGCCGTCTGAAACGATGATCTGCACGTCGGCGGCTTCAAATGTCAAAGCCGTGAGTTCGCTGTCTCGAAGCCTCGCTCCACGGTCCGGATAATCGAGGTGCTCGGATTTCGACTGAGCCGCGGTTGAGATGCGGCGGAAATCAATTGCCCCGAGTGTTTCTGGTCTGACCTCGGCATAAATCGCTTCGCGGGCGGCCGCGAGATTGGCTTTGATTGCGCGCGACACGGCATTGGCGGGGCGAGGACCAGCGCTTTCAAAGCCATAAGCTGCCGGCAAGCCTTGGATGAGCCGCTGGAACTCGGCGTCGGAACCACAAAAAATGCGCGGATTGCCCCAGTTTGCTCCCCGCTCGACATCGCCTTCGGCATCGCGCTGAAAGAGGCCGCGCGTAATGGCCCATTCGAGATATTCGGGTGCCGGCTGCAAAGCGTGCGTTTCACGCAGAGTCTGATCGTCG
>JAYSVT010000056.1:0-7617 GCA_043718455.1 Hyphomicrobium sp. | reverse complement strand
GCTGTGCACGCTGCCCTTGCACGCGTGCCGTGCTGCGCCAGCGGCTTTGGCTCATCCACGTGGCCACGCCGCCGAGGACTACGCCCAGCACGAGCGCGCCGAGAAGGTAGGCATAGAACGGAAGCTCGAGTGCAAGCGCCGGGCTTTCCGGTCTGAACGGATCGAGGACCAACTGAACCGGATGGCGATTAGAGACGGCCAGCGCCACGAGCACTACGCCGAGCGGGAAAGCAATAAGCAACGATACCAGACGCCTGAGCACCGCGGTGCACTCCTGTAATCAAATGCCAGCACAGAACCGGAGAGAACTGGCGCACTGCGTTTCGTCTCAATGCGGAGTCTTGCCTTTGTGATTGAGCCGGTCGCGCAGTTCCTTGCCGGTCTTGAAGAACGGCACGAACTTTTCGGCGACCGAAACAGTCGTGCCGGTGCGCGGGTTACGGCCCTGACGCGCGGCACGATGTTTGACCGTGAATGCGCCGAAGCCACGTAGTTCAACACGGTCACCGCGTGATAGCGCATCAACGATTTCATCGAAGATGACATTCACGATGCGCTCGACATCGCGGTGATAAAGATGCGGATTGGCTGACGCTATCCGTTGCACGAGTTCTGATTTGATCACGTTATGCTCCCCAGCCATGCGATCAATTCTTCTTATTTATCAGAAGGATGCCAAACAGAAACGAGACCGTCAAGGCCAAGTGACGAAAACGTCGAATCACGGGTCAAAAAGCTGATGATTTTCCCGGCCTGTTCCCCGAAAATACCACCAACGGCCCGGGAGGTCATCGAACCGACGCCAAAACTCGATCCGCTGCTTGGCGACCAATCGACGACTTTTGCGTCCTTATCGACGTTTTTGACGTCTTTGAGCCACTTCACGGCTTCGTCTTCGCCGCCGATCTCATCGATGAGTTTCGCGGCCAAGGCTTCGCGACCGGAGAAAATTCCGCCTTCCAAGAGACCTGGCACTGCGGCCACTTTAATTCCGCGGCGGTCCTCGACCAGGCTAATGAACCATTTGAAGCCGTCGCTGACCATGCCTTCGGTCACTTTGCGGCTGGCATCGTCCATGGGTGCGAAGGGCGATGGCGCGGCTTTAAGCGGCCCGCTCTTTACTTCATTCACTTTTACGCCGATCTTTTCCATCAACTGGGCGAACTCCGGCCACTGGACGATGACGCCGACGGAGCCTGTAATCGTGTTGCCGCGCGCCACGATGTGATCGCTGGCGAGCCCGACGATGTATCCGGCCGAGGCCGCGACCGTGCCAAATTGCGCAACAACAGGCTTCTTTTTGCCGATTTCGCGTAAAGATTCGTAGATTGCTTCGCCGCCCGTTGTCGTGCCGCCAGGGCTGTTGACGTAAAGCAGAACGCCGGCGACGTGATCGGCGTCGGCGATCTCCTTCAGCATCTTCAGCTGTTCGCGGCTCTCCATGATCGTGCCTTCAATGGCGATGCGGGCGATTTGTTTCTTGCCGCTGAGCGTCGCGAGCTTGTCGCCGCCGAGAACAAAAGCGCCAATGGCAAGCGCCAATCCCGCGACGCCGAGCCCGCGCCACAACGATAGCGACCGGCGTAACCGGCGGCGATCCAGTACGGTTTCTGTTTCGAGCATGGGGGGCAGTCCTCCAAAGGCCGCGAGGCGCACGATGCGCCACCGGCGGCAACAGTAATTCTGTCGATCTTGTCTCAGGTTAGGCAAGGAACGGGCCGCCCGCAATGCCTTACCCGTGCGGCACCCCAAAAAGGGAAGCGCGCGGCACTTTCGTACCGCGCGCTTCAATAAACCCCGTTTTAAACCAGCTAGTTGTAGGGCCTCAAAGGTTACTCTGCGTCGTCGTCGGTCGTTTCGCGCTTCTTGATCGCGGCCTTGAAGATATCGCCGAGAGACGCACCGGAGTCCGATGACCCATACTGAGCCACGGCCTGCTTCTCGTCGGCAATTTCGAGGGCCTTGATCGATACGGTGATACGGCGCGCTGCCTTATCGACCGTCAACACGGCCGCATCGACCTTGTTGCCGATGCTGAAGCGTTCAGGACGCTGCTCAGACCGTTCGCGCGAGAGATCCGAACGCTTGACGAAGGCGGTCAAATCGCTGTCGGCGAGTTTGACTTCGATGCCGTTTTCCTGAACCGACGTTACAGTACAGGTGACAGCGTCGCCCTTCTTGAAGCGGGCCATGGCATCGACCGGATCGCCGGAGAGCTGCTTGATGCCAAGCGAGATGCGCTCCTTCGTGCCGTCAACGTCGAGCACGACGGCCTTAACCGTGTCGCCCTTTTTGTAGTCCTTGATGGCTTCGTCGCCCGGCTTCGACCAGTCGAGGTCCGACAAGTGGACCATGCCGTCGACGCCATTGTCGAGGCCGACGAAAAGACCGAACTCGGTGATGTTGCGGATCGGGCCTTCGACGGTCGAGCCTTTGGGATGCTGCGTCAGGAAGCCGTCCCACGGATTTTCCTGGGTCTGCTTCAGGCCGAGCGAGATACGGCGCTTCTGCTGATCGACTTCGAGAACCTGAACTTCGACCTGCTGGCTGGTTGAAACGATTTTGCCCGGGTGCGTGTTCTTCTTGGTCCAGCTCATTTCCGAGACGTGGATCAAGCCTTCGACGCCCGCTTCCAGTTCAACGAACGCGCCGTAGTCGGCGATATTCGTGACGGTGCCGGAGATCTTGGCGCCGACCGGATACTTCTCGGCGATCGCCGCCCAAGGATCCGACTGCAACTGCTTCATGCCGAGCGGGATGCGCTGCGTTTCCGGGTTGATGCGGATAATCTGCACCTTCACCGTGTCGCCAACGTTGAGTATTTCGCTTGGGTGATTGACGCGGCGCCATGCCATGTCGGTGACGTGCAACAGGCCGTCGATGCCGCCGAGATCGATGAACGCGCCGTAGTCGGTGATGTTCTTGACCAGACCGTCGATGACCTGATTTTCAGCGAGCTTGGCGACGATTTCTGTACGCTGCTCGGCGCGGCTCTCTTCGAGGACGCTGCGGCGCGAGACGACGATGTTGCCGCGGCGGCGATCCATTTTCAAAATCTGGAAGGGCTGGGGCTGATGCATCAAAGGTCCGATGTCGCGCACGGGGCGGATATCGACCTGGGAACCGGGAAGGAACGCGACAGCGCCGTCGAGATCAACCGTGAAGCCGCCTTTGACCTTATTGAAGATGACGCCTGTCACCTTCTCGCCCTTTTCGTGCAGCTTTTCGAGACGCGTCCAGCTTTCTTCGCGCTTGGCTTTGTCTCTGCTGAGGACGGCTTCACCGAGCGCATTCTCGACGCGCTCCAGGTAAACTTCGACAACGTCGCCGACTTTGATTTCGCTCGGCTTGCCGTTGACCGAGAATTCCTTGACCGCGATGCGGCCTTCCATTTTCAGGCCGACGTCGATGACGGCCATGTCTTTTTCAATGCCAACGACCTTGCCTTTGACGACCGTGCCTTCGAACAGGTCGTCCTTGGCGAGGCTTTCGCCGAGCATGGCGGCGAAGTCTTCCATCGACGGGTTCATGTCTTTGTTGGGTGCTGTGGCTGTTGCTGTTGCTGTGGACATTCGTGCTCCTTTGAAGTGTTGAAACTGTCCAGACAGGCGCGAAGCCCGAAGGACGGTTGCGTTCGATGTTGATGTTCGTGAAAATTATGCATCGCCGGAACGCATGAATGCCCGCGCGAACGCGAGCCCTCTGGCAAATCCGGAGATGTCTGTGCTGGTGACCTTGCCGCGATGGGCGAATTGCCCTGCTGAGATGAATTTTGAGCCCTGTTTCAGAGCCCGCCCAGCCGATCTTCCTCGTGATCATCCGGCGGCAAAGCCGAATGGGAGGGGGTATAGGGGAAAGAGATGGCGGGGGCAAGGGGGGGGCGTCAGCCGGGCGCAGACCCAACAACTCTTCATTTGCCCACGTAACCATCCACTATCCAGTAGCGCATTCCGTCCTCTGGCGTCTCAATCCGAACAAATCCCGCCCAAAAAGAACGGTCCACAACGGCCACAGGCTCGCCCTCGATCATGAGTGTGCATGCGTTGGCAGCGATCTTACGGCGCATATAGGCCGCAGCCCCTTCACTATCGGTGAGTGACATGTGGCCCTTTATATCTTCGACCTCGACGCACGCATACGCCGTGCGCGTGATCTTGTCGGCTTGAGCTGGCGTAGCGACCAGTAGAACCAACACAACAATAGCAAACTTGCCGCTCATTTCCCATCCCCACCAGTTGTGATTAGCGTATCCTGCAGAGAGTCCGAGCATTCTGCAACCTATTGATAATTGGGCAAAGCTGCGCACGAACCACTCCACCCGCGTTCCCGGGCGAGAAAAATGGCGCAGCCATTTTTCGGAGACCCGGGATCTTTCACGTCGGGATTGGCGCATCGCCAACGCCACGCACTCCCGCGAAAGACCCCGGATCAGCATAGCCGGACCTGCGGTCCGGCTGCTGTCCGGGGAAGCGGGTAGTTGGGTTCAGTCATCCCGGCGCTGAAGAAACGCGCGTAGCACGGATCAATCGAAGCGAAGAACCGTAGGGTGCCAATAGTCCCGCTTTGCACACTCGATTTGGTTTGCCGCCTGTCCCGCAAGAGGACTTCGAAGTGGTCGGTGCGGCGGGGCGTATTGCGCGAGGCCCCCACCACTTGTTTTCCCGGGCGAGCAACAAAGCGTGAGCTGAGTTGCGCAGACCCGGGATCTTTCACGCTCGTTGTGGGGCACCGCCCTCGCCACGCTTGTGACGCGAAAGACCCCGGATCAGCATAGCCGGACCTGCGGCCCGGCTGCTGTCCGGGGTTGCGGGTAGTTGGGTTCAGTCATCCCGGCGCTGAAGAAACGCGCGTAGCACGGATCAATCCAAGCGAAGAAACGTAGGGTGCCAACAGCCCCGCTTTGCACACTCGATTTGGTTTGCCGCCTGTCCCGCAAGGGAGCTCCCAAGTGGTCGCGCGGCGGGGCGTATTGCGCGAGGCTTCCATCGCGTGCTTTCCCGGGCGAGCAACGATGCAGAGCGAAGTTGCGCAGACCCGGGATCACGTCCTCAGTAAAATTGCACGAACGTGATCCCGGATAGCCGCATTGTTTCGCTGAAGCTCAACGCGGCTTCCGGGAACGCATGCCCGCGCCGCAGGCTTGCGCCGCAGCAAAAGCCAAGCGCCATTGCGGCTCGAGACACTGCAGCACAAAAAGCGAAGAGCTTAAATCCCCTGGCCTTCGACTTCTTTTTTGAGGATCTCAATTGAGGTCTTGGCGCCGGGGGAAAGCGGGTTGACCTTCACCAGCTCTTCGAGCGCTTTGAGCGCGCCCTTCTTCTGCCCGGACTCTTGCAGGATTTTGGCGATGCCTTCGAGCGCCTTGAAATGGTTCGGCTCAAGCGCCAAAACGCGGCGCAAATCTCCGACCGCGCGTTCGGTGTCGCCCTTCATGTAATACACAAAGGCGCGCCGGCTGAAGGCTTCGGCGTAGTCGGGAGCGAGATCAACGGCTGAGTCTAATAGCTTCAAGGCAAGATCGGCGTTGTTGGTATTGGCGGCGTTGCTGGCGCGATCAACAAGCAGGTTGACGGTATCGCCGCCTGGTAAGCGCCAGATCCTTTCAATCGTCGCCGTCACCTTCATGGCAAGGGCTTCGTCTTCCATGGCCGCGAGTGCCGCGAAAAGTTTACCGAGAACCGTGGACGCTTCTTCCGGGGTTGTTGGGAAGTTCAGGCCCATCAAGCCCGGATCGCCCTGGTTGCCCTTTCGCGCCGCGCGATAACGTTCGCGCAGGCCCGGCGCAGCCGGTGCCTCAGATGGCGCCGCTTCCTTGCCCAGCTGATCTTTGCCCTTGTCTGTGCCCTTGTCTGTGCCCGCTGCCGGATCGTTGAGATCGAGCGAACGAACGCCATGCTCGCCGGTGCGCGGCGCGCTCTTTTCCGAAGGTGGTCCCACATCAGGTGTGACCGGGACTTCTTCGGCGCGCGCAACTTGATTGAACAAGACTGGGCCGCCCGCCGCGAACAACGCCAGCAGGGTGGTTAGGGCAAATGTTCGGGCAAGTTTCATCATGGGCTCGAACCTAATCCAAGGCGCGCCGCACGTCAAAGTTACGTTTAGTTCAGGAACGCCTTAGCCCTGGCGGGCCTTGAAGCGGCGCTGCGTCTTGTTGATGACGTAAACGCGGCCCTTGCGGCGTACGACGCGATTATCGCGGTGACGCGCGCGCAAGGACTTCAGTGAGTTTCTAACTTTCATCACGACACCGGTTAATAATGGTGGGCACTACAGGGATCGAACCTGTGACCCCTACCATGTCAAGGTAGTGCTCTACCGCTGAGCTAAGTGCCCCGAAGGCCAAAGCCTTAAGGAGAGAGGTGCTTCTAGAGGGTGCCTGGCCCCCGGGTCAAGCCTCTAGAGCTTGAAAAAACGCCGATATTTGGCGGCCCCCCGCGTGATCAGGCCGCAAGCAAGCGATCGACCTCTTTTATGAGGTCCTTGAGATGGAAAGGCTTTGAGAGGATCCGGGCATCTTTCGGGGGCGCATTGTCGCTGTTGAGAACAACCGCCGCAAATCCGGTGATGAACATGATTTTGAGGTCGGGATCGATTTCGCTGGCGCGGCGCGCCAATTCGATTCCATCCATCTTCGGCATGACGATATCGGTCAAAAGCAGCGTAAATGGCTCGTGCTTCAACCGTTCGAAGGCATCTTCGCCATTGGAAAAAGCGACGACATCGTACTTGGCTTTCTCCAGCGCCTTGACCAGAAAACCGCGCATAGAATCGTCGTCTTCCGCCAGCAGGATGCGGTGAAGAGGCTGACTAGAAGGATTGATGCTCATGAAAACTCGCGCAAAATGAAACGGGGATATACCGATAGCCGATATTCGCTCGCAGGCAAATCTGTCCCCAGTTTGGTAAACGGAGAATGAAGTTGTGGAAGAGTTCGTCGCGAACTGGCGGTAATTGTGCCAACACGGGGTCATTTTCCACCGCCACTAGGGACTGGAAGCGCACACAGCATGGACAGAATGAGCCGGGACTGTAACAATTACGCCGCATGATTTGATTTGCCGGAGAAGCCTGCCAGGGCTCCGAAATCGATTTCAAAAATGATGGGCAATCGGTCCGAGTTTGATTTTGGAAGCAGAAAGTCACAATGTCGCAAATAGGCCCGAACGACATCAAGCACGCCATCCCGGATGAGTTTTTCCCGCCTTTCGACGTCGCGCAGCCAGCGCAGCAACTCGTGCCATTCGTATTTTCCTCGCCCCACTCCGGCCGGGTTTATCCACCCCGCTTTCTCGCGTCGTCCAGGCTGACCCCTCAAGCGCTGAGGAAATCTGAAGATTGTTTCGTCGATCAGCTGTTTGCAGGTGTTGTGCAGCTTGGCGCGCCTCTCATCAGTGCACGCTTTCCCCGAGCCTACCTAGATCTCAATCGCGAACCCTATGAACTCGATCCCGAACTTGTCGAGGAACCACTGCCCTTGCACGCCAATACGCAATCCATTCGCGTTGCCGGCGGACTTGGGACCGTGGCGCGGATTGTTGCTGATGGAGAAGAAATCTTCCACCGCCGCTTGCCACTAAGAGCGGTGCTGGACCGGATCGATGCGTTGTATTTCCCATT
>JAYSVT010000055.1:0-2609 GCA_043718455.1 Hyphomicrobium sp. | reverse complement strand
CTCGAGCGCCTGCTCGACGCGGCGCCTGAGCGCTACGACATCACCATTTTCAACGCCGAGCCGCGGGTCAACTATGACCGCATCATGCTGTCGCCGCTGCTGTCGGGCGAAAAGACCTTTGAGCAGATCGTCATCCATGGCGACGGCTGGTACGTCAAGCACGGCGTCACGCTCTACAAAGGACACAAGATCACCGCCATTGACCGCGCCGCCAAGACCGTCACGTCCGCTGCCAGTGTTACGGCCCCTTACGACAAACTCATCATCGCAACCGGCTCGCTGCCAATCGTAATCCCGGTGCCCGGCTCAACACTCGCCGGTGTCCTGACATACCGTGATCTCGATGACGTGCAGGCCATGCTCATCGCCGCTAAGTCGCGCGGATCTGCAGTCGTCATCGGCGGCGGGCTTTTGGGTCTTGAGGCGGCGGCCGGCCTCAAGGAACAAGGAATGGACGTGACTGTCCTTCACTTGATGCCAACACTTATGGAAAAGCAGCTCGATGTCACAGCCGGGCATCTGTTGCAGCGCGCCGTCGAAGCGCGCGGCATCAAAGTCATGACCAAAGCCAACACGGAAGCGATACGCGGCCAAAGCAAAGTCGAAGGCGTGCTTCTCGCCGACGGCACTGAGCTCCCGGCCAACATCGTCGTCATGGCCGTTGGCATCCGGCCAAACGCTACGCTCGCAAAGGATGCGGGCCTTATCGTCAAGCGCGGCATTGTCGTGGGTCCTAGCATGCAAACCAGCGATCCCAGCATCTTCGCCGTTGGCGAATGTGCCGAAGCACAGGGCGAATGCTTTGGACTTGTGGCACCACTTTACGAGATGGCCAATGTCTTAGCAGCTCGGCTCGCGGGCGATGCCAATGCGCAATTCACGCCCAGTGCTACTGCGACCAAACTGAAGGTCACGGGGATCAATCTCTTTTCGGCTGGCGATTTCGCGGAGGGAAAGGATGGCGAAGAGATCGTGCTGCGCGATGCAAGCCGCGGCATCTACAAGCGCCTCGTGATCAAGGACGATAAGCTCGCTGGCGCAGTGTTCTATGGCGACACCACCGACAGCGCCTGGTTTTTCGATCTCTTGAAGCGCGGCGCCGATATCTCGGAAATGCGCGAAACACTCATATTTGGTCCCAGCTACGCAGGGGGTACTGCGCTGGACCCTATGGCGGCCGTTGCAGCATTGCCCGATGACGCAGAAATCTGCGGCTGCAACGGCGTGTGCAAGGGCAAGATCGTTACCGCCATAGCTGAACAAGGTTTGAAGTCTCTCGACGACGTGCGCGCCCACACAAAAGCGTCCGCTTCGTGCGGCTCCTGCACTGGTCTCGTTGAACAACTCATGAAGGCCATACTGGGCGACGCTTACAATCCCGCAGCAGTTCAACCGATATGCCCGTGCACGCCTCTCGGCCATGATGACGTGCGCCGCCTGATCATCGCCAAAGAGCTGAAAACCATTCCCGATCTCATGCAGGCGCTGGAATGGAGAACATCTTGCGGCTGCGCCAAATGCCGCCCGGCACTCAACTACTACATGGTCGCCAATTGGCCCGGCGAATACCAGGATGACAGCCAGTCGCGCTACATCAACGAACGCGTGCACGCCAACATCCAGAAGAACGGCACCTACTCGGTTGTGCCGCGCATGTGGGGCGGTATGACGAGCGCCAACGAGTTGCGCGCGATTGCTGACGTGGTCGACAAGTTCAAGATCCCAGCCGTTAAAGTCACCGGCGGTCAGCGCGTCGATATGCTGGGCGTCAAGAAGGAAGACCTGCCGGCAGTCTGGGCCGATCTCAACCAGGCCGGCATGGTCTCAGGCGCCGCCTACGCCAAGGGACTGCGAACCGTCAAAACCTGCGTCGGCACGGATTGGTGCCGCTTTGGCACGCAAGATTCAACTGGCCTCGGCATCAAAATCGAGAGGTTCATGTGGGGCTCATGGACGCCAGCCAAAGTCAAAATGGCGGTCTCCGGCTGCCCGCGCAACTGTTCGGAAGCCACCTGCAAAGATGTGGGCGTGATCTGCGTCGAGAGCGGATACGACATTCACTTCGCCGGCGCCGCCGGCCTCGACATCAAGGGCACCGAAGTTCTCGGTCACGTCGACACCGAACCCGAAGCCATCGAAGTGATTGCCGCCCTGGTACAGCTCTACCGCGAGCAAGGGCGCTATCTCGAACGCATCTACAAATGGGCCAAGCGCGTTGGGCTTGAGACTATTCGCCGCCAAATCATGGACGATGTTGAGCGCCGCCGCGCTCTCTATGACCGCTTCGTCTACTCACAAAAATTCTCGCAATCGGATCCTTGGGCCGAACGCGTTCAAGGCAAAGAAGCCTATGAGTTCGCGCCCATCGCCGATTTGACTCTCCGGGAGGCAGCGGAATGACCATGCAAGATAATACCTGGGTTGATGTCGGAGCACTTGGCGATATTCCAGTTCGTGGCGCGCGTGTCGTCAAAACGGGAACAGGGTGCATTGCCGTTTTCCGCACGGCAGAAAACGAAGCGCACGCCCTCGAAGACCGCTGCCCGCATAAGGGCGGACCTCTGTCGCAAGGCATCGTGCATGGCACTTTCGTCACCTGCCCCCTGCAC
>JAYSVT010000054.1:0-7682 GCA_043718455.1 Hyphomicrobium sp. | reverse complement strand
CGCGGCAATAGCGCAAGCTCGTTGGCGCCAAGCGGCGCGAAGTAAGATTGGACCATTTCCGCCGACACAAGATCGAGCGATAGCGGCGACCACTTCGGACGATTGTCTTTATCGATAAGCGCCGCGCGAACGCCTTCTGCGAAGTCCGGCGCTTCCAAGCAGCGCCAAGCCAAGCGATAATCCTGAATCAGCGTTTGACGCAGATCCAGATTGCGCGCAGCCCGGATATGCCGGTCTGTTATCGCGAGAGACAGTGGCGAACGCTTTTGTAATTCGTTCAACGTCGCGTGCCCCCAAGCCTTTGTGGCGCCATCAGCACGCTGCAGAGCGTCGACGATATGGCCGAGCGACGCCCCAGAAAAAAAATCTTTAATCATGTCCGCTTCGTTCTGAAGCGGGCCCGCTCCTTGCGTTTCATGTAAATTATCGAGCAACGGATCGATCGGCTCGGCCTCTGAAAGCAACGATGTTATTTTTCCAAATTGCGCAGATGAAATGCAGTGCGTCGCAAGTCCCAGCCAATGGGCATCCGCTCGATTGACGCTACGCCCCGTGAGCCCGAGATATAACCCCATCGGCCACGGCATGCGTGCCAGAACATGCGCAACGCCAACATCTGGAAACAATCCAATTGCCGTTTCCGGCATTGCCCATTTGTAATTCTCAGCTGCCACGCGATGCGTATTGAATGACGTCAATCCCGCGCCCGACCCCATGCAAATGCCGTTAATCAACGAGACGGCCGGTTTTGAGAAGCAATCGAACTGCCAATCCAATTGATACTCATTGGCGAAATACTGCCGAGTCTTGGCCATATCACGTTTGGACTCAGTAACGAGCGAACGCACATCGCCCCCGGCACAGAAGGCTTTGACGCTCGCAGACGTCAGAAGCACGACATAGATATCGGGATTGCGGGCGATGCGCGGTATCTCTTCGGTCAAAATCCGGCGCATATCGTCGTCGAACGCGTTCAGTACGTCGGGCCGGTTCAGCACGAAGTTCACGAGCGCGCCCTTGCGTTCAACGCGCACTTTAGGGGCGCTCTCTAGTTGCGCAGGACGTCTATCGAGCACTGGTTCCGTCATTCCCTATTTCTATCAAGTGTTATGCGCATGGCGACAGTGAGCAAACGCCGTAAATCCTTGCTCCGCCACATTTTGTCTCTATACAGGCCACGGTTTCGACATCAAAGTCGAGGGGTTGATTCGCGGCGGCGTTAAGCCATGTAAGTCAATAGGCGAGTGGGCAGTCGGGGGACTTGTCCACATGTAGCGGCAGCCGCACTTCTAGGGGACCTCGAAGAATGCAGAAAGTACACTGCGTCTTAGCGTTGTCGGTTGTAGCGGCGTTCTCCGGAGTTTCCCCGGCGGATTCAGAACCTGGAGCGCGCCCGGCCGCTGCCGTGACAAGTAAAGCTAAGGCACAGCCAACGGCTCCATCTACTGAAGCAACGTCTCCGCAAGCAAAGAAAATCGGTCCTGGCGCGGACCTCAAGGCAAATCCCGAGTTACTGAAGAAGCCGCCGCAGAAGTCCTGGCCGGTCACTGTCCCCGAGGCCAAGGACGAAGCGGAAGCGGCCACAAAGCCTCCGCTGACTTGGTCCGCCGCAGAGATTGCCGACGCAAAATCGCGCTGCACCGCTATTCTGAAACGCATCCAAGCTGTTGTGATTGCCGAAGCGCCGATCAGGGAAGGTTCGTGCGGCACTCCCGCGCCCATACAGCTCGTCAGCATCGGCCGGAACCCGGAAGTAGCGCTCTATCCGCCCGCAATTGTCACCTGCGAAATGGCTGAAGCGCTCTACAGTTGGATGAAGACTGAGGTGCAGCCCCTTGCCAAGCAAAAGCTCGGCCATGAGGTCATCAAGATTGAAACCATGAGTTCGTACTCGTGCCGCAACGCCTATGGCCGGAAAGGCGGCAAGCTGAGCGAGCACGGCGTCGCCAACGCGCTCGATATCCGCGGATTCGTCACCGCAACGGGCAAGACGGCTTACGTGCTTGAACACTGGGGCACGCCGCAGCGCGAGATCCTTGCCCGCATCGCGGCAGAAAAGGCTAAGGCGGAAAAACTAGCAGCTGAAAAAATCGCCGCCGCCGAAGCAGCCCAAGCCGCAGTCCACTCGAATGTCCAGTCGAATGGCCAGTCGAACGGCAAGCCGAATGGAAAGAAAACGCCGCAACAGCCAACCCAGGATGAATTGACAGAAGAAATCGAAGCGGCCGTGATCTCAAAAGAGACGATTGTTGAAGGTGCCGGTGACAGGCACGTTAAGGGCGCTGAAATTGCCACCCGCCGCACCAAGCCGGTCGCCGGGGCTTTCGCCATCAGCCCGGATCACCTTGGCGGCCCGAAGACGGCACCAAAACAAACCACAAATGTGAAGCTTTCGGACGAAGCGCACCGCGAAGCGTTCATGCACGGCGTGCATGCCTCCGCCTGCCGCGTGTTTGGCACAACGCTCGGGCCGGAAGCCAATTCCGCCCATCGCAATCACTTCCACGTCGATATGGCCCAGCGCAAATCGGTCAAAATCTGCGATTGAGTGATCCTTATCCGTTTCGCTAACCGCTTTAAGCCAGCGGGCTTGTCAAAAAGGCCAGCAACCGGTCATGTGCGGCAAACCTTGCCCGCAGACCCTAGATGTCCGGACCCTGCTTTTCATGTCGACACGCAAATCTCCGCCAGAAGCGCCTTTAACCTCAGCCGCCGGCAGCTATCCAGCCGTCCGCCTGCGCCGCAACCGCAAGGCAAACTGGTCGCGGCGCCTCGTTGCTGAAAACACGTTATCCGCTGCCGATCTGATCTGGCCGATCTTTGTGATGGACGGCAAAGCAAAACGCGAAGCCGTCGCCTCCATGCCGGGCGTCGAACGCTTAAGTGTCGATCAAGTTGTGGAGGCGGCGCACGAAGCCGCCAAACTTGGCATCCCGGCGCTCGCGCTGTTCCCCTACAGCGGCGCAAAACTGCGCAGCGAGGATGCGCGCGAGGCCTTCAATCCCGAAAACCTTGTGTGCCGCGCCACGCGGGCCATCAAGAAAACCGGCCTCGACATCGGCATTGTGCTGGATGTCGCGCTCGATCCTTACACGAGCCACGGCCATGACGGACTGATGATCGGCGACGAGATCGCGAACGACGATACCATCGCTGCACTCATCAAACAGTCAATCGTGCAGGTCGAAGCGGGCGCCGACATCCTCGCGCCATCCGATATGATGGACGGACGCATTGGAGCCATCCGCGCCGCACTTGAAGGTGCAGGCCACAAGAATACGCAAATCATGAGTTACGCGGCGAAATACGCCAGCGCCTTTTATGGCCCGTTCCGCGACGCCGTCGGCTCAACCGGATTGTTGAAGGGCGACAAGCGCACCTACCAAATGGACCCGGCAAACTCTGACGAAGCACTACGCGAAGTCGCCCTCGACATCGCCGAAGGCGCCGACATGGTCATGGTGAAACCCGGCATGCCCTACCTCGACATCGTGCGGCGCGTATCGGAAACCTTCCAGATTCCAACGTTCGCTTATCAAGTGTCGGGCGAGTACGCGATGATCGTGCGCGCAGCCGAAGCCGGCGCCTTCGATTGCGATCACGCGATGATGGAAAGCCTCTTGGCCTTCAAGCGCGCGGGCGCTGCCGGTATCCTCACCTACTTCGCGCCAAAAGCTGCGAAGATGCTGCAGAGCAACTAGCGTGCGATTGCCCAGCTTCCGCCGCCCGCAATCTCGGATATAGTCCGTCAATTGAATAGGGCGCTTTTTTGCGTTGGGGGCGGCATATGGTTCGCGTCGTCGTTGCACTCTTCGTCTCGGGCTTCGTCTCGGTATTTTGCGGATTGTTCACGCTTGGCATTGTAATCCCGGCATCCGCCGAGGACGCTTTGACCGTATTTCCGGAACCGGCCGTGTGCCCCGCGCCTACCAACGACCCAGATCTTCGCCCCGAAGAACGTGCCGGCTGGTCGGATTGCGAAAAATGGGTGTGGTCGTGTGTCGTCAAGGGCGATGAAGCAAATCTCTTTTCAAAAGAATGCACCACGCCTCGCCTGAGCGCACACGTTCTTGGCCGCCAAAAATGGCAGCTCGCGCCATTCGTTGAACCGGCAAAATACCAGACGGCAAACGCGCTCACCTCGAAGTTCCTCGAGACGATTTTTTCCATACCCCTCTACCGCGATGCCATCACCGCGAAAGGCGTGCGCATCTTCGGCGGCTACTTCGGCGATCCTGTCAATCTTGAGAACATGGCGATTGAAACCAACCTCGTCCTCGACGGCGCCATGATGCAGCGCGGATTGCGGCTCACCAACTTCCGCACGGAAAAAAACCTTTCTCTCGATGGTTCCAACATCCGCGGCTCACTTTACCTGATGCGCGCGCGCATCGACGGCTCGATCTACATGGAATATGGGGCCTACGACACTGTCGACCTCAGAGACGCCCGCATCGGTGCGAGTTTTGAGGGCACCGGCTCCGTCTACAACGGCGAACTCAGATTCGACCGCACGCACATCGCGGGCAAACTCGTCCTTATCAAAGCGCGTCTGACCATGCTGCGCGGCGCATTGAGCCAGATCGGCGGCTCGCTCGACATGCGCGTTGCCGACGTGCGCGTCGGCATCGATCTCAGCGGAGCGGCTATCGCTGGAGATTTGCGCATGCCGGAAATGACATTCGGCCGGCGCCCGAAGCCGGGATCCGCCTTCTGCGACTGGAACCCGAATGCAGAGACCGACAATCTGCTCAATCGCCTGTCACGAAGGCTGCCAAACCGTGAGCTTGCGGATGCAGCTATCGGCGAAGTCGCAGGCGGACGGCCATTCATCGGCGGGAAAGCGACGCCGAACGTTTGCGAATCCGCCGAAACGGCAGGGGCGCTTGACGGTCTGAACACGGCCCTGCTGCGCAACATGAAAGTCGATGGCACGCTCTGCCTCGTGGATGTCAGCGGGGAAATCGCCGGGAACAGCCCGGACGGAAAACCTCTCAGCATCACCACCGTTTTGCTCGACGGCACCACGGCCAAGTCGACGATTTTACGTTGGAAACAATCTCCCAGTATGACGGTTTGGCACGCCGTTGATTTCAAAACCGGACACATGATCGTTAATCTCGACGAAAAGCCCCGGCAAAGCTATTTCGACCAGATGGACGCCGGTATTCTCACTTTCATGACGCGAAGCGCTGCCGATCAGATCGTCTCTAAATACTCCGGCCCCGATAGCGACGAAGAGCTATTCAAGTCCAAATGCGACGTCACGCCCACTGCGGCGAACACGCAAGAGATGCACTCCCGGGCAACGCAAGACCACATCATCGAATTTTTCGCTCGCAACACATCGCGCAGCGTTCAGCCATTTGCCAATTTCGTGAGCCGCCTTGAAGCGACGGGACTCGACACGACGCACCTCAAGATTGGTCTTAGCGAGTTGAAGAACAGGAACGCATGTTCGACATCGCAACTGACGGCGGCATGGAAAAGCGACGGCTGGAAGCAGGTTCGCGCCCAAGCCACGGGTCTGCCAGCCAAGGAAGTCTATAAATTCATGCTGGATTCAATTTGTTCGGGCGGTTATTCGGCCTTGAAATATACGGTGTCCTACGGGCATCAGCCACTCAACTTGATTTTCTGGTTTTTCGGCATCGGCTTCTTTTTCTTTGCACTCCTATTCTTCGACAAGCCCGATCCCGACAAACCGGACGCAATCGACCATCCGGGCTTACTCTACGCCTTTGACAATCTGATCCCGCTTAAGGCCTACCGCTCCGATCATGCGGGCGCCGCACGGCTGCCAAAAAGAAAATCTCTGCGCTTCTATCTCAAGGTACACAGGTTCTTCGGCGCCATGCTGGCGGTGCTTGCTTTCTTCTTCATCTACAAGGCTTCAACTTGAACGGGGGATGGCGTCACGTATGTTCCCGGCGCCGCAGCCTTTTTGCCAGCACGCGCATCACAGCCATTGCGAACCCCGGTTCCTCGCGCACGAGCACCGCAAACATGTGTCCATCGATGACGACGACTTCGGTTGATTCTGCTGCGAGTGCGGCGGCGCTGCGTGGTCCTTCGTCGATCAATGCCATTTCGCCGAAAATGCCGCCTCGTCCAATCTGTTCCAGTACCTTGCCATAGGTCAAAACATCGACGCGGCCAGAAACCACCACATACATTTCGCTGCCTGTTTCGTGCTCAAGGAAGATCTTCTCGCCAGCATCAATCTGGCGAACAGGCACACTGCGGCGCAGCAAGACGTCGAGGTTGAAGGGATCATCCATCAGGCCTGAAACTCAGCACAACCCCGTGCGCCCGGCAAGCCCAGAGCTCTCGCTGCCCGTCCAATCCCGTCCCAGTCTAGTCTCCCAAATCCGGCACCGGCTCGATCCGTTTGCGCGGCATATAGGAATTCGCCCGCGGATTACCGCCTCACGGGGCGGCGGCGCGGTGGCTCTGCCGGAACATCGGAGGGTTCTGGCTCGGTGGCTGTAGGCTCCTTGCCGTCCGCCGGCTTGGTCCTTGGATCGGGCGCTTTTTGCGCAACCGCATTTTTCGGCTTTTGACATTCTGTCAGCCACACATCGATCGTCGGATGCTCAACGCCAAAAAGACCGGGGCTCTCGGCAAACATCCAGCCCGTGAAAATCCGCTTCTGCTGCCCGTCAAGTTGCACTTCATCGACTTCGACAAACGTGGTTGTTTTGGGCAGTTCCGTTTCGGGCCTTGAGTAACACGCGCGCGGCGTCACTTTGAGAGAACCGAAGACCGCCGTCTTGCCAAGCTCGACTTCGAATTTCGAGATCCGCGCCGTCACTTTGTCGAGCGCGGAAAATATCGCGACTTGGTTTTCCAAGCGCTCGGCATGGGCCGGAAGAGCACAGATCACGATTGGCGCGGCGGCGATCCAAATCAGCCGCCGCCTGAGTGCCCCGTTTTCACAAACAGCGGTTCTGTTTTCTACGAATTGGCTCGACACCCAACCGTCCTTTGATTTTCTAGGTCTGCCTAGATACCCTAAGGCATCAAATCAATGCCAATGGTGGCCGGAGCAAGGCCCTATTTGCCATTGTTCCGGCTTTACTCCGGCTTCCAGGCCTTATAATCGCCCGACGATTTGGCGCGTGGCGCGTTGCCAAGAATGGAACCTGCCGGCCGGTATGCGCCGTCCGTGCCTGTCATGTTCATCATATGCGGTTTTTGCCATGGCTTGGCCTGATACGCCTCTGCCGATGGAAGCTCATCGACCGTGTGGTGTAACCACCCATGCCACTCGGGCGGCACCTGTGAGGGCTCTGACTGCGATTTGTAGATCACCCATCGCGCTGGAACGCCAAGCGGACCATTGCCTTTACGCTGCAGAAAATAGCGGTTGCCGAAATCGTCTTCTCCCACCTGCTGGCCCTTGCGCCAGGTGAAGAGCCGCGTGCCCCAGGTATTGCCGCCCCACCAAGAGAAAACTTCGCTGAAAATGCTCATTTAGCTTGGTCCTGGATTGAGGAGTGCATGAAGGGATGATGTATCCAGTTACTGCCTTTCGTGCTGATCTGTCCATACGGCCACGGAGAGCGGCAAGAGAGCCACACCGGCGCACCGGAATCGCATTATGCTGCACACGCCGGACAAGATGAAGGCGCCAATTTTCAGCCTTTCAACAGGCGCTCGAATAGCCGCCCCCGCCGCTA
>JAYSVT010000053.1:0-2627 GCA_043718455.1 Hyphomicrobium sp. | reverse complement strand
GGCGGCGCCAAGATCTATTTGAAGCGCGATGAGCTAAACCATACCGGCTCGCACAAGATCAACAATTGCTTGGGTCAAATTCTTCTTGCCCGCCGCATGGGCAAGACGCGCATTATTGCCGAGACGGGTGCCGGTCAGCATGGCGTCGCGGTTGCAACCGTTTGCGCCAAGTACGGTATGGGTTGCGAAATCTACATGGGCGCCACCGACATCGAGCGCCAGGCGCCTAATGTCGCGCGCATGATCCTGCTAGGTGCCAAGCTTAATTCCGTGACGTCGGGCGCGGGCACGTTGAAGGACGCAATGAACGAAGCCCTACGCGATTGGGTGACGAATGTGCGCGACACGTATTACTTGATTGGTACGGCGGCAGGCCCGCATCCTTATCCGGCCATGGTGCGCGATTTCCAGTCGATCATCGGCAAGGAAACGCGCGAGCAAATGATGCAGGCCGAGGGACGCCTGCCCGATACGCTGGTCGCCTGCATCGGCGGGGGCTCAAACGCGATTGGCCTCTTCCACCCCTTCCTCGACGACAAAGACGTGGCAATTTACGGCGTCGAAGCCGGCGGTCACGGGCTTGAGATTGAGAACGGGCATGCAGCATCGATGACGGGCGGGTCGCCCGGCGTTCTACACGGCAACCGCACATACTTGTTGCAGGACCGCGACGGCCAAATCCTCGAAGGGCATTCGATTTCAGCCGGTCTTGATTATCCTGGCGTCGGTCCCGAACATTCCTGGCTCAAATCAAACGGACGCGTGACGTATGTTGCGATCACCGACAAGGAGGCACTCGAAGCGCTTCAATTCTGCACGCGCATGGAAGGCATCATTCCGGCGCTTGAGCCAAGCCACGCGCTTGGCCACGTCATGAAACTTGCGCCGAAACTCCCGAAGGACAATCTGCTCGTCATGAATCTGTGCGGCCGCGGCGACAAGGATTTGTTTACGGTGGCGAAGGCTTTGGGGTTGAAGATTTGAGCTTTGCTATGAGATTGCCGCAGGGTTGCCGACTGCCGGAATTGCTGCGGCCTTGTATCGCCGTCCGTTAAATTTACCGATTTCTGGGCGATGCCATGTGGCTATCGTGTATAGTGCGACCATGCGAAGAGATGACGTGATTGCAGGAATCAGAGCCCGGGAGGCGGCAATCCGCTCCCTCGGCGTGAGTGCGCTCTATCTCTACGGCTCGCACGCGCGCGATGAGGCGGCCCCGAGTTCTGACATTGACGTGTTTATTGATCGCGATCCGAAAATGCATTTCGGATTTCTTGAGTACACCGGTGTCATCCACCTGCTTGAGGACACGTTTGGCACTGCCGCTGATGTCTCGACTCGCGCCAGTCTGCATCCCGATCTCCGTCATGAGATAGAATCCAGCGCGGTCAGGATCTTCTGATGATTGAACGCCAGCTGCGGCCGCGGCTCAATGATGTTCTGCGCTGTATCGACCTGCTCGATCAAATGGTTGCTGGAAAGACCATCGATCATCTGGCAGGAGATCCAATTCTGCGATTGGCAATCGAGCGAGCAATCGAAATTATCTCCGAAGCAGCCCGTCACATCCCCGAGAATGTTCGTGCCGAATTCTCAGATGTTCCGTGGCGCAGCATTTTTTCGGTCGGCAATGTTTTGCGGCACGAATACGACCGGCTTGATACCGAGGTCATTTGGGATATTGCAGTGAAGCACGCACGCGCGCTTAGGCCCGCAATTCTGGCAATCAAAAAACGATTGGAAACGGATAACCGTTCATGACGACCCACACACGCATTGATGCTCGCTTCGCCGCGCTCAAAAATGAAAACCGTCCCGCCCTCGTGACGTTCATTTCAGCGGGCGATCCCGATCTCGAGACGAGCGAAAAGATTCTCAGCGGCCTCCCGGCTGCTGGCGCCGACATCATCGAGCTCGGCATGCCGTTTTCCGATCCGATGGCCGATGGCCCCGCCATCCAAATGTCGTCTCAGCGTGCGCTGAAATCCGGCCAGACCATGATCAAGACGCTTGAAATGGTGCGCCGCTTCCGCGAGTCCGACAAAGACACGCCGCTCGTGCTCATGGGCTACTACAACCCAATCTACGTTTACGGCAATGCGCGCTTCCTGAAGGATGCGAAGGACGCTGGCGTTGACGGCCTCATCGTCGTCGATGTGCCGCCCGAAGCCGACGACGAGTTGTGCCTCCCGGCCGTTGCGGAGGGCTTGAACTTCATCCGCCTCGCCACGCCGACGACGGACGCCAAGCGCCTTCCCGCCGTTCTCAAGAACACCTCCGGCTTCGTCTATTACGTCTCGATCACCGGCATTACCGGCGCCGCCGCCCCGGTTGTGGACGACGTTCACAACCAAGTGAAGCGGATCAAGGGGCAGACCGAACTGCCTGTTGTTGTCGGGTTTGGCGTTAGAACAGGCGATCAGGCCAAGGCGTTAGCAAAAGGTGCGGACGGCGTGGTGGTTGGCTCGGCCCTAGTTCAAGCCATTGAAAAGTCTTTAGAATCAAACGGCCAGCCGACTACAGAGACGGTTCCCGCTGTGTTAAACATGGTGCATGAATTGGCTGCGGCGCTGCGCACGCCTTGACCATAGGCCACGATATCCACCAAAAGGTATGTTATCAGGGTC
>JAYSVT010000052.1:0-25913 GCA_043718455.1 Hyphomicrobium sp. | reverse complement strand
GAATCGTAACGGGTGCGCCTTTGAAAAGCCCAGGGAGGCTGCGCAGGAACGCCTGCGCGCGTGTTGCCGGCGGCTGACGCGCCGATATTGCGTCTTTCGGAATTCTCGTATGTCCGACAGACACCGAGACCGCGTATCCCGTCCGGAACTTCGCGCGCAAGACCGGCGGAACTTGTCCCTCTTCGATACTGAAGTAAACTGTCTGTGGTTCGCCGCCTGCCGCTACCCCGGACAACTCGTTGCTCATCAGTCCATCGAGCGTTGCCGCAATCAATGGGGTGTGCATGCTGGCGCGCGGCCCGGGCCGGATCCCTGCGTTCCCACTTTTTTGTATTGCGGCAAGATCTTCAAACGGAACGGTCGCTTCGACGAGAAAAGACTGGTCCGGCAGAGTGACCTCAACCAACGGCTCTCCGGCGATGACGTTCATGCCTGACATCTGGATTCTGAAGTTGCGCAAGTAACCGTCGTGGGGAGCGCGAATGGCAGCCCGTTCAAGCATGCGCTGCCCTTCTTGTAGACGGCTCTTGGCGTCGCCGATCTTGCCAATCAGGTCCTCGATGAGCGAAGCCGTCTCTTCGCGCCGCGACTTCATCTGCTCGTAGGCTGCAAGCCGCACGTTCTCCTTTTCAATTTCAATGTCGGCGAGGGCCGCGTCGGCTTCTGCAATTCTAGCCTGCAGGCCCATTTCCTGACGTGCCAGATCGGAATCGCGGTTGACCGGAAATGTGCCCCGCGCGACCATGTCTGAAATGCGCTGGCGCTCGGCGCTGAGATTCGCCAACTGTTCGGTTGTCTTGCTGCGGATGAATTTATGGAAGTCCAGTTTGCGGGTTATCGTTTCGACATGCTTGTCGCTCGTCGCGAGTTTTTGCTTTTGATATTTCTGCTGCTCTATCAGGCTTTCCTGCTGTGCCAGGATCAGTTGATCGAGCGCTGCGAAGGCGCTTGCAGAGGGCTCGAGATCGGCTAATTCCAGTGGAGCGATTTCAATCTTGCCGCCATCTTTAAATGCGGCATTCAAGGCAGCTTTGTGTACATAGTGTGCGGCGAGTTCCAAACGCAGCCGTTCGATCATGGCGCCAGTGGCATCTTGGCTCACATGCGCGATGACAGCCCCCGCCTTGACGAGTTTGCCAGCGCTTGCAGCCAGGAACTCGATCCGCCCGGATACGGGGCTCTCGATCAGCGTCGATGAGGGTTCGGAGCGCACAACGCCTGGAAACTCCAAGTCGCTGGAAACGCGGCTGAACTGCTGTGGCTTCTGCGCGGCGCTAAGCACGAGAGTAGAGATCATCAGTGTGGTGACGCCCGCAATTATGATCAAAGTGACCAAGTTTGTAATCGAATTCAAAAACGGGTCTTTACGCACCACGGCCTCCAACGGATTGCGACACTCCGCGCACAAAAATGTAGGAGAAGAGTGTGCCGGTTGAATTTCTATTGCCGGAAAAGTGGCCCGAGCAACCGCTCGTGGTGACACTGCTCCTCGGCCAAGAGCAGTTCACAGAGTTACGCGATGATCGCCACCCATTAACCAACAGTCAAGTTACATACTGGCGCATTGGACCTCAGTTTGGGGACCATGGTCGGTAGCAGCCGTATGCGGATGCAGTGTTGAGAGGATGTCCGCTTGCGCGCGATCCGCACTTCACGCCAAAGTGGCATGTTCAGAATTTAGCCTTGCTGTGTTGAGGCGACATCGTTAGCCAAAGCTCATTGGCTCATGACAAAAAATCAGCAGATGCCATGCTGCCGAAATCAGCCGCGCTGTTTGCCGCGACGATTAAAGCAAGAAACCCCTAAGTCCCCGGCACAAGATACATGAAGCTCGCGCTAAGCTTTGACTTGCGTCAATGGGAGCGACGCGCAGTAAGTAGACGAAGTGCGCAAAAAAACTACAAAAAAACGAAGGTCGCGCTGGCGGCCCTCGCTGTGTTAGCTCAAAAGGCTGGGAATTCTCGTGACTATTCTGTGCAGCCGCCCGTTTCGTATTTCTCGCATGCATAATCGTTACCGTTCACGCAGCGATTGTAGAGGCGGTTGCATTGGCGCTGCCAACGGCTCTGGCCGTTATAAGACGACGCATTGGCGCGGTTTGAATTGGCGATGATGGCGAGTGCTGCAGCGCCGAGTACGACTCCGGCTGCAATCTTGGCGCCGCGGCGGCGCGCATCTGCCTCAGTTGAGGACATGGGCAGCACCGTTCCAAATGCTATGAGAGCAGCCAGTGCCGTCGCGGTTAATTTGTTCATTTCAATATATCCTTGCCAGAAGCGAAGTCAGAAGCGACGCCGGAACTCGAATTCGATCATACTATCATTCGCAACGCCGAGTGACCAGCAGGACTGACGTCTCCAGAGAGCGCAAGATCAGTTCATAGTGAACGGACTGTTCACGGCAAACTTGCGCCCGCCGATTTCGCAAATCCGGAGGTCCAGTTTTGAAATCGGCAATCACTCCGTTTCCGCCTGTGCAGGCTTGGCAAAAATAATCTTCTGATAGACCAGCCCGATGCCGATCAATACGGCACCTAAGCAGATGAACGATGCTGCGCGCCAAAATCCACCTATACCGGCCAGATCGAAGAGCGTGACTTTCAATGCCGCAAGAACGATGAGCGCGGCGGACGCGATGCGTGCTTCAAGAGATCCGCGCAGCAGGCCGTAGCCCAGGAAAACAATTCCGAGCAGCAGCCACGCGACCGAATAGGCCCAGCTCTCGGCGTCAGACGTTTCAAGCCATTGGACCATGCGCTCACCTTGGAAGGCGTGCCGGACTTCAAGCGTCACGTAGGAGAAGATCAGTACGACAGCCAGAATTCCGGCCCCGCGTGTGAACCAAGCGGGCCTGCTGTTGCGCGCGTGCCGGGCGACGAACAAGGCTGCTAGCCCCGGAAGCAGATATGCGGTCATGAGCGAAGAAAACACTGTCCGCCCGCCGACAGGGTCATTCGTAAAGTATGGATTGGCGCCGAGCAACAATCCGAACGCGGCGAAGGCGATCGAGGTTGCGCCGAAGATCGACGACGCCGCATCGAACACCGGATTGGCTTTGCCGAGATGCAATTTTGCCAGCGCGTAGGAGAAGAAAATGCTGACAAGCGTCAGCAATCCGGCCTCCACATGCCCCGTGCCTGCGTGGAACACATCGCCGGCGTTGGTCAGGTGGCGGATCTCAAAGAAGGCGAGCAGGCCCGCGAACACAACTGCAAGCGCATCGCTGAGCCTGACGGGCAAATCATTCTTTTCGCGCGTCTCAAGTAAGCGCGCAGACATCGCGAAGGCGGCGGCCGGAACGCCATAGCCAACGAACAGCCAGTTGAAGACCGGAGTTGTCCCGACGCCCGCGCCCATGATGCGCGGTTCCCATACAACGCGGGCGAGTACGAGGAGCCCGAGCGCCGTCACCGCGTAGCGCAGCAAACGAATGTCGCGCAGCGACGCAACGTACGCCGTGCCAAGCGCCGCAAGAGCCAGCGCCACTGTCAGGTATCCACGTTTTGTGCTGACGATAAGCGCGAACGCGAGCGCTGCAATGGCCGCCGCTGCGAATGCCCCAGCCGCGATGTTGTAAGCCGGAACAGAATAAGATTGGTCAGCCTTGTCGAACCGGTCAGCGGCGATGCCGAACGCGCAAGCGAGTGCCGTGCCGCCAAGCGCAAAGGGAATGGAGATGTCAAACTGGGTGATGCGCAGATAGCTCAGGATCAACGCCAAGAGCGGCGGCACGGTTGCGGCCAGCGCATACCATCCTGTTGTTGTTTCCGGCAACAACGGCCCGCGCCACATGCGATGTGCAGCCACAGCCGCAGGTGCCAGCGTCAACAGCATGGCGCTCGTTATGTAACTCGAAACGTTATCGGGTAAGCGCAACACGCCGGCAGCATAGGGCGCGAGCAGCGTGCGATCGGGCGGCATGTGCAATCCCGGCCACATGGCAAGCGCGACGAGGGCCACAAGCCCGCCGAGGCACAGCGCAACAGCGGCCGGTGCCGTGAGCCACCCCGTTGCTGCGAGACCCGCTATGGCGAGCACCGCAACCGGCATCCAACCCCAGTATTGGAACGAGACGGCCGCCAGAAAAAAGCACACAAGCAACGTCAAGGCCGAGAGCGCGCCGCCCGCAATCCAATCCGGATGTGCGTTCTCGTCGCGCGTGCCAAGATGCGGCTCATAGGCCATGAAGCCAGCAGCAAGCGCCAGTTGCAAAATCGCGTGCGCAGCGGCCGCGTTGACGAGAGAAAGGTTTTCAACCGTCACAGCGCCCGAGACCTTGGACGTCATGAGCAAGCCCCAAAGCACCGCGCCTGCAACGGCGGACGACGCGAGCCACAGCCATCCGCGTGTACGCGCCAGCAGATAGGCAGAGGCCGCGACCACGCCGAGATAGATGGTGAGCGACCAGAAGTTGGGCGCGTTCGATGATACCAGCATTGGTGTCAGAAATGCGCCCGCCAGTCCAAGACCCGCAAGCGCCGGTCCGTGGATGGCGGCCGCCAGCATTGTGACGATGCCCACCGCGCCAAGTGCTAGAAATGCGAACGTAGTTCCGATGAACCCGTAGAGCGCGTGTGCGGCGTAGATCGTGCCAAACGCGACGATTGTCCCGGCGGCTGTAAGAATGCTTGGAATGTGGGCTTTCGGCAGCGCCTCAATCGGAATGTCAAATTCGCCGCGCCGCATCCATTCACCGGCCGCGACGAGGCCTGCCGCAAGCAGCGCACCAAGGATCACGCGGACACCCGGTCCAAGCAAGCCTGCTTCTATCGTATAGCGCACGAGGAATAGCCCGCCGAGAGCGAGCGCCGCACCGCCCGCCCATACGGCCCATTGCGTGCCAAGCCGCTCTTCGAAGCTTTCGCGTTCTGGTGGGCGCGGAACGTCGGCTGGTGGTGGCGGAGGAGCGATGGGCGGCACGCTTGACTTCGGTGTATCCGCCTGAGGCTCGCCAGTCTGAGCGTCGTTGGCGAAAGGCTCTTGCTTTGGTGGCAGTGCCATCTCGGCCTTGACAACGGCGGGACGTGTCAACCCACCCTGATCAGGTACGAAGATGCCATCGTCTTCAGGCGCATCGCCGCGGCGCTCTTCCCGCATCCAGCGGATTTCGTTTGCGAGCGCATCGAATTTTTCTTCAGCGCGGCGCAGCCGGTCTTTGATTTCAATCGAACGCTTGCGGGCGCTCAAAGCAACAAAAAATGCGACAAGGGTCAAAATGGACCCGATCAGGCCGCCGTAGAACATCTCTCTGGCCCTCCGTTTGCGAGGCGTCTGCCATCTCGGCGCACGGAACAGCCAGCGGCAAGTAGCGCATCAGAATAGCGGCGCGAATCTCACGCGTCGATGGCCTTTTTGACTTCAAAGATTTCCATGATGCGGCAGCCCTTGTGGGGCCCATCGACCACGAAGGTCCATTTGCCTTCCGTGAAGGTGTCACACATCTTGACGCCCTTAACCAAAATCCAGTGGCCTTCTTTGCCTTTGTGGATGGCGAGAATGTAGTAGGCCCAAACGTTGCGCGGCTTCTGCATCCAGGTCCAAACGCTGGGACGTTCCTTGCGGGCGTTGTGCATGAAGCTTTCCTTCAACTCCATGCGATAGCCGAAGTGCGCGAGTGCGCTTTCGACCTCGTCGGCGTAGGTGCCGCGCACGACAGGCTTGCGTCCCGGCGGCAGATCGCGGCCCTCGCGGATCACGTCTTCGATCTTGGAAATCCCGTAGCCGGTAATGGCTGACAGCACATACGGCCCGCAAAATGCCACGCGGCCCGTATCATTGGTGGCCTGTACAAGGCTGGACATTGTCCGGCCTGAGCTGAGGGTGTCGGTCATAACGGCTTTGCTCTTGCTGACTATCGTCTTGCCATGCTGGTCCGGTATGGTTGATGAATCGTTAAGATGTCCCTTCTGGCGTATGGCCGGGTGTGGACCGCTCAAAGGATGGTAGCCTCGTGAACGTCTCATTCCTGCAAGAACTCCTCAATACGGTTGCCGAGCAGAGCCGGGCGCTGTTGCCCAAGTCACTCTTTGGCGCGGGCGACGAGGAAAATGTCGAAGCGCTGGCGCGGGCCTTGATGTCGGGGCGCGGGGAAGCTTCAGGGGTTGCGATTGCGCGCCAGCTGCTGACCTGTCTCAAGACCGCGTCTGCCGATGAACGCCGAAAGTTTTTTGCATTCCTCGCAGATGAGCTGCAACCCGATCCCGCAAGCGTAACGCGCGCCGCCGAAGCTTATCTCGCCCACCCCAACGAAGCCTCGCTCTCAGGCTTGCAAAAGGCATCAGAAAGCCCGCGCCGCGAATTTTTCCGCCGCCTCAATCTGGCATCAGGAGCCACGGCTGAGATAGTGTCGTTGCGCCACGAACTCTTGCGCACGCCGAAGGCTGAGATAAACCTCACCGCAGTTGATGGCGACCTGCAGCACCTCTTGCAGACCTGGTTTAATCGTGGCTTTCTGGTCTTGCGCCGTATCGACTGGCAAACACCAGCCGCGATCCTGGAAAAAATCATCGCCTACGAAGCTGTGCATGAAATCAAAGGCTGGGACGATCTGCGCCGCCGCCTCGACCCCGTCGACCGGCGTTGCTTCGCGTTTTTCCATCCCTCACTTGTCGATGAACCGCTGATTTTCGTTGAAGTCGCGTTGATGCGCGATATCCCCGATGCCATTGGTCCGGTGCTGGACGCACGGCGCGCTGAGGTAAAGGGCGATCCGATCGCGGCCGTCTTCTATTCGATTTCCAACTGCCAGGAAGGTCTCCGAGGCATTTCGTTCGGCAACTTTCTTCTGAAGCAAGTGGCCGAAGAACTCCTCAAAGAGCTGCCAAGTCTCAAGACCTTCGTGACGCTCTCTCCAGTGCCGCACTTCGCGCGCTGGCTCGACCGCATGGCGGCGGATGAGGATACCAGCATCGTGACGGCCCAAGACCGTCAAATCCTGAAAGTCCTGCGTGATCCACGCTGGGTCGAGGTGGCACGAGACCTTGGCGCACAAGCCGAACCGCTCAAAAATACGGTTCTCGCGCTTGCCGCGCATTATTTCCTGACGGCACGCTCGAGCGATCAGCGCCCGGTTGATCCGGTGGCGCGCTTTCACTTGGGCAACGGAGCCCGGCTTGAACGGCTGAATTGGCTCGCGGACACCTCAGAGAAGGGTTTGCGCGAAGGGCATGGGTTGATGGTCAACTATCGCTACGATCTGACCGAAATCGAGAAAAATCATGAGGCCTACGCGAGCGACGGTACAGTTGCGGCCTCACGCGCGGTTCGCGCACAACTTCGGCCTCCAGTAAAGCCCAAGACACTGCCCGGGCCTGCATCAGCCGGTGGGGAGGCAAGAAATTCAGTTGCTGTGACCAAGCCTGGCCATGCGGTTTCGCTCAAACGGTAAGCGCGGCAGTTGTTGTGGTTTTGTGCGATCCGCGCCTCTTACCATTGTTATCCCCCCGTCTTCATGCCCTTGTCTTGCTCTTTCGGGCGTGCACTATGCCTCCCAAACCAAACGGGGCCTGCCCAAATGGGCCCCGTCTAACATCTGAACATTAGGAAACTGCCATGCGCTATGGTGACGAAGATCGCGAGAGCAAGAATGTTGAAGACCGGCGCAGCGAAGGCGGCGGATTTCCGTTTCCCGGCGGACGCGGAGGCATTCAAATCCCCATCGGGGGCGGCGGCTTCAGTTTTACGACGCTCCTGATCCTCGGCGCCTTGATGCTGTTCATGGGCATCAACCCGCTCGATATCTTGCTCGGACCTCAGGGTGGTGGTGGCGGGCAAATCAACATGCCGCAATTGCCGCGCAGCGAGCGCCCGGTAACGACGGAACGTACCAAGGTCGATATTCCGGGCCTTCCCGGCGAAACGCGCGAAGCAAAAGGCCCGGCCGGCGCAGACGAAATGAAGATGTTCATCGGCCGCGTTCTTGCCGATACCGAGGACGTGTGGCAGGGCGTCTTTAAAGGCTTCGGACAGAAATACGAAGAGCCGCCGCTGGTGCTTTTCTCAGGCTATACGCAAACGGCGTGCGGAGCCGGTCAAGCGGCGATGGGCCCATTCTATTGCCCGCTCGATCGCAAGGTTTACATCGACTTATCGTTCTATGAGCAGATGAAGCGCCAGTTCAACGTCAGCGGCGACTTTGCCCAGGCTTACGTGGTGGCGCACGAAGTTGGCCACCACGTGCAAACACTTCTTGGCATTGCTGAGAAAGTGCAAGAGCTGAAAGGCCGTTCGGATGAACGCACGGCCAATAAGATCCAGGTACGCATGGAACTGCAGGCCGACTGTCTGGCGGGCGTTTGGGCAAATCTCAATCACCAGATGAAGAGCCGGTTGCAAGAAGGCGATATCGAGGAAGCGCTCAATGCCGCTACCCAGATCGGCGACGATATGATTCAAAAGAAGACTACGGGCCGAATCGTGCCCGACGCTTTCACACATGGCACGGCCGAGCAGCGCCGCCGCTGGTTCACGACCGGGCTCAAATCCGGAAAGATGGAAACGTGCGATACCTTCAACACATCGGATCTTTGATGCGCTGAGCTTGGCTACTAAATGTCGAACGCAAGAGCGGCGCCGTTGATGAAGGTCAGCGGCGCCGCTCTTTATTTTGGAGACCAGTTTTCTGCCCGATCATAGGGATGTAGCTATAGAGCATCGCCCGCGAAGTCTCCGACTTTGCAGGGGATGTTTTTAGCGGCGAGCGCCTTGCACACGCGGGCTGCTTCTGATTTCGATTTGATGGGACCGGCTATAAGGTCAAAGTTTGGCGCTGCCGGATCGCCGCTTTCCACGTAACGCGCCTGGAGGTTTTTGAGTGTGTCGGCATGCCTGTCGGCCAAAAGGCTCCAACTCAAACGTAAATTATCGACTGAAGGACCCGATGATATCTGCACGCCAATGGGCTTGGCTGCCGGCTTGACGATTACGGGACCAAACGAAATGGCATCTCCTGCTTTGGCCACAGCCCGAGCCGCTGTGGTCACGCTGCCCGTTTCAATCGGCACGGTCGTGACCAAGGTGTCTGCGTTGATGAGCTTGGGTTGTTGCGGCGAGCCGGACGCTTGCTGCTCGGGCGGGGCATTAATTGCGTCTGGAGGCGGTGCCATGGTCTCAATCGTTTCGTGCGGCACAGATGTCCCGGCTGGCGGCTGGGACGGGTCGCGCGGGGTTGCGGTCTCAATGGCTCGTGCGGATTCTGCAGCGCTCAACTTTTTCTCAAGCGCCACCAGTTGGCCGGTCAGGGCACGTTCGCGCTCGCCTTGGTTTGCCACATCAGATTTCACTCGCGAAAGTTCGAGCTGCACTTGTGCCATGCTGTCGCGCAGTTTGCGCACATCGGACGCAAGCCGCGCCGCCGCGCGTTGACCTTGGTTGTCTTGAGGCTCTGTCAAGTGAACGCCGCCCGGTGCAAAATCTTCAATGAGATCCGGTGCGGTTAAAAGGATGGCGAAATAACCCGCGGCTACCGTTCCAGCCATGATCCAGCCGAACACATAGGGCGTGAATATCGGCCGCCGTCGTAGGGGAATGGGCGGGGGGGCGGCGTGTGGCGCCGGGTTCGCTGCTGGGGTCATTGACTCAAACGTCCTTCATTCAAACGGGTCAAAATAGAGTCTGCTGTTCCGTGGCAGGCGAGTGCTCTGCTAGAGACGCTGATTCGGTTCGTTTGGATGGTGCGCTGGGTCAGCCGGTTGGGGCAACGCGATGACACTTTGTGCGCTCGATATCCTGTGGATGACGCGAGTGCTACATCCGTGGACTAACGTGTTGCTAAGACGCACTTATTCGGGTCTTATTGGGGCGTGTAAGTCAAATCCGTCAGTCATGCTTACGCTTTTTGCCGATTGCTGTGGCTGCGCTTGCGGCGCTGGGTCCTGGGGCGCTATGGATCGGGAGTGGCCAGGGGGTTCTGAGTCTCCGGCTGCGTGCGCAACGCAGATCCAGTGGCGAAGAGTTTGGCGCCCGCACCTGATCTGTTAATTCAATTTAGGTCTTCAATGAACGTTCCTCCGCTGCTGATCATCGTTCTTGCCGCCGGTAAGGGCACGCGCATGAAATCGGCGCTGCCCAAGGTGCTGCATAAAATTGCCGGACGCTCGATGCTCGGCCATGTGCTGGCGCTGGCGCATTCTGCCAACGCGCACAGCCTCGCAACAGTTGTTGGACCCGAGATGCCGGGCGTCGAGGCGGAAGCCAAGTTGCTCGCTCCAGCAAGCAGGACATTTATTCAGCACCAACAACAGGGCACGGCAGACGCTGTGCTCGCCGCACGCGAAGCAATCAAAGCACATAAGGGCGATGTGATCGTTCTCTACGCCGATACGCCGCTGATCCGGCCTGAAACAATTGCCAAACTGCGGGCGCGGCTTGATGCCGGCGCAGCAATTGCCGTTCTAGGCTTTCGCGCGGCCAACCCAACGGGCTACGGCCGTCTTTTGACGCACGGCAAAGACGAGCTTCTTGCAATCCGTGAGGATCGCGATGCAAGCGACGAGGAACGCCGCGTTGATCTCTGCAATTCGGGCGTGCTCGCGTTCCGTCTGCCAGACCTTGATGCATTGCTCAGCCGGATATCGAACAAGAACGCCAAGGGCGAATACTATTTGACGGACGCTATTGAAATTGGCCGCCGTGACGGCTTGAAGGCTGCTGTCGTTGAGTGTGAAGAAGACGACGTTCTGGGCGTCAACGCGCGCGATCAACTGGCGGAAGCCGAAGCCATTTGGCAACGCCGCCGCCGCACGGATTTTATGCAGGACGGCGTGACCATGATCGCGCCGGACACCGTTTGGTTGTCGCACGACACGGTGATCGGCCGCGATGTCGTGATTGAGCCCAACGTGTTCTTTGGGCCCGGGGTCAGGGTGGACGAGGGCGCTGAAATTAAGGCGAATTGTCATTTTGAAGGCGCTGTCATCGGCAAGGGTGCGCGCATAGGGCCCTTTGCGCGTCTCAGACCCGGCGCCGCGCTTTCCCAAGATGTGCACGTTGGCAATTTCGTCGAAGTGAAGAACGTGACTATGGGCCCCGGCTCGAAAGCAAACCACCTCGCTTATCTGGGCGACGGCAGCGTCGGAGCGAAGGCGAACATCGGCGCCGGCACCATCTTTTGTAACTATGACGGCTTCAACAAAAGTAGGACTGAAATCGGTGTTGGGGCTTTCGTCGGGTCCAATTCGTCCCTTGTGGCACCCGTTAAAATCGGTGACGGTGCCTACATCGGCTCGGGCAGTGTCATCACCAAAAATGTCGCAGCCGGCAGTTTAGCACTTGAGCGTTCTCCGCAGGAAGAGCGCCCCGGCTGGGCCGAAAAGTTCCGCATCCTCATGGGGCGGCGCAAAGGTAAATCTTAACGGCCTTAAAGTGTGCACGGCTTTTGCATTTATGATCGCTCGATCCTCCCGATTGAGAGGATTTGAAACACTCTGTGAATTGAGAACGGCGTTAACCCTAGTACTCCTGATATTGGGGGCCGCCAGAATTCAAGGATAAACGCCATGTGTGGCATCGTTGGAATTCTCGGCAAATCGGCCGTGGCGCCCAATTTGGTCGATGCGTTGCGGCGCCTCGAGTATCGCGGCTACGATTCAGCCGGCATAGCAACGCTCGAGAGCGGGGAGCTGACGCGCCGGCGCGCCGAAGGCAAGCTCAAGAACCTTGAGAAGCGATTGCTGACAGAGCCGCTCGCCGGCCGTACCGGCATCGGTCATACGCGCTGGGCCACGCATGGCCGCCCAACCGAGCGCAATGCGCATCCGCACATGACGGCCAAAGTGTCGGTCGTGCACAACGGCATCATCGAGAATTTCCGCGAGTTGCGCAGCGATCTTGAAAGTAAGGGTCACGTCTTCGAGACGGATACCGACACCGAAGCGGTCGTGCATCTCATCACGCATCACATGCAAAAGGGCATCGGGCCCATCGACGCCGTGCGCGCGGCGCTCCAGCATCTCCAGGGCGCATTCGCGCTCGGCATCATTTTCGCCGGCCACGACGATCTGATGATCGCGGCGCGCCAGGGATCTCCGCTCGCCATCGGACATGGAACGGGCGAAATGTATCTCGGCAGCGACGCCATTGCCCTTGCGCCCTTCACCGACACCATCACCTATCTCGATGAAGGCGATTGGGCCGTCATGCATCGCTCGGGCGTTGAGATTTACGACAAGGCCGGCACACGGGTCGATCGTCCGGTTGTGAAATCGGTCGCCAGCTCCTTGCTCGTCGATAAGGGCAATCACCGCCATTTCATGGCCAAGGAAATTCACGAACAGCCCGAGGTTATCAGCCACACGCTTGCCAATTATCTCGATATGGCAGCCGGTAAAGTGAACTTCCCCGATCTCGGCATCGATTTGGGCAAGATTTCGCGCGTCACCGTTTCTGCGTGCGGTACGGCTTATTATGCAGGTCTTGTCGCTAAGTATTGGATTGAGCGCGTAGCGCGCGTGCCGGTTGAGATAGACGTCGCGTCGGAGCTGCGCTATCGCCAAGCCCCGCTGCCTGAGGGCGGGCTCGCCGTCTTCGTATCGCAGTCCGGCGAAACCGCCGACACGTTGGCGACACTGCGTTATTGCAGGGCCGGCGGCCAGCGCATTGCATCGATCGTGAATGTCAGAACCTCGACCATTGCGCGCGAGTCGCATGCGGTGCTGCCCATCCTTGCCGGTCCCGAAATCGGTGTTGCCTCGACCAAGGCCTTTACCTGTCAGCTCGCCGTGTTGGCCTGCCTCGCCATTGCCATCGGCCGGGCGCGCAACACGATTTCTGCAACCGAAGAAGCAGAGATCATCCGAGGCATGATGGAAGTGCCGCGTCACATCTCGGCGCTGATCCGTAATGAGCAGCAGTTTGTCGCTATCGCCCAGGAACTCTCAAAAGCTCGCGACGTCCTTTATCTCGGCCGTGGCACGTCGTACCCAATCGCCCTTGAGGGCGCTCTCAAGCTCAAGGAAATTTCTTACATCCACGCCGAGGGTTATGCTGCCGGCGAGTTGAAGCACGGCCCCATCGCCCTGATCGATGAGAACGTGCCTGTTATTGTGGTGGCGCCCGAGGACGATCTTTTCGACAAGACAGTCTCGAACATGCAAGAGGTTGCTGCGCGCGGCGGTCAGATTATTCTGATTTCAGACGCTCCTGCGGAAAAAGTCGGCTGTAAATTGGCCGCCCACATCAAAATGCCAAAAGCGACGGCGTTCACCACGCCGCTCATCTATGCCGTCCCGATCCAGCTTATCGCGTACCATACGGCCGTGGTCATGGGGACGGACGTCGACCAGCCGCGCAACCTGGCCAAATCGGTCACCGTCGAATAACGGGGACAACAGGGTAAAGTGCGGGCCCTAGATTTGCCTCCTTCGGCTGCTTCGAATAGAGTTTGGGGTCAAAGTGGTGCGGCGTTAGGTTTTGAAGCCACCGGTTTTTTTGTGGGGAAGGATCCGGGCTATGGGGTGGGACACCCGAATGAAACACGCGCGCGCGTGCGCCGCTTTTGCGGCGGCTATGATGTTGTCTACGGCACTCTCGATGGTGCCAAGCCAAGCCCAGGATGCGCCGCCAAAGCCAACAGTAGCGCCAACGGTCGCAAAGGCCGCGGCCAAAACTGCGGCTCCTGCATCGCCCGCTGCCGCTGAAGCCGCTCAAAAGCAAAAAGAGACTGACGCTGCTAAGCGCGCCTATGATACGGGTATCAAATCTTACCAAGCCGGCAAGTTCGAGCCAGCCGTGCAATCACTGAGTGCGGCGCTGCGCGGTGGCGGACTTTCAAGCCAGGACATGGCGCGAGGACTCTACTATCGCGGTCTCGCCTATAAGAAGCAGTCAAAGCCAGGGCTCGCCATCTCGGATTTAACGAGTGCGCTTTGGCTGAAGAATGGCCTAAACGACGCAGATCGCCAAAGCGCGACTGCTGAACGGGCCGAAGCTTACAAGAGTGCGGGCCTTGGCGATGGCAACAGTGGAACTGAATCCGTTGCCGTTGCAGATCCAAATGCTAAGCAGCAAGCCGCCGCCACACCGGCACCGGCTCCAGTGGCCGCCGCACCCGCACCTGCTGCGGTGTCAACAGCCGCCAGCACACCGGCCGTCGCCTCTGATGGTATAATTTCCAACCCCTTCGCCGTTTCGGAAGGCCCGCCGCAACGAACGGGGTCTACGGCCAAGAGCGCCAGTGGTTCGGTGGATCAGGTCACAGCGTTGGAACAGCAACGGGTGGAGGCGGCAACAGCACCAGTCACTACAGCCGCCGTACCGGCAGTGCCCGCCCCGATTCCCACTCAGGGCAACGGCAGCACCTCGAGCAATACAGTTTCTGGGTTCTTCTCCAACCTCTTTGGCGGCAACAGCGATGCGCCAGCGGCTGAGCAGGCGCCAGTGACGACAGCTTCGACTGATCAATCCAGCGTGGCGACGTCGAGTTGGACCAATACGAATTCGGTGGCGTCTGGTTCCAAGCCCAAAGCGGCGCCCGCCACAAAAGTGGAGCCTCCCGCTGCAACAGCCGCGATAACGCCTGCTCCCGCGGTCCCTGCACCGGTGCAAGTGGCCCAAAAGGCCGCTGCGCCCCAGGTTAAGGGCGGAAAATACAAGCTTCACATTGCCGCCATGCGGTCGAGGCCTGAGGCTGAAGCCTTGGCGCAGAAGTTGACCCAACAGTACGGAAATCAACTTGCCGCCCGGGCTCCGACTGTCGATGAGGCCGTTATCGGCAGCATGGGCACGTTCTACCGCGTGCGTGTCGGGTCCTATGCCACGGCGGAAGAGCCGCGCGGCCTTTGCAACACGCTACGCAATAGTGGATATGATTGTCTCGTCGTGACCAACTGAGTCAGGCCCGTCTTAAACGCGGGCCACACGCCGGGACGAGATAATGACCACGCCGCCAACTGAGCCTGATCACCGGCCTGCCGCAGCGAGCAAGAACGCGCCGCTGACGGAGGGGCTCAAACGGCTCGCCCGCGACGACGGCAAGGCGGGGTGGCATCTCGGTGCTCGACTTCGCAACTCGTTCCTAACCGGGCTGCTCATTGTCGGTCCTGTAGCCATTACGCTATACATCATGTGGTGGCTAATTAACTGGGTTGACGCCTGGGTGAAACCGCTGCTGCCGACCTACTACAACCCCGATACCTATTTGCCGTTTCCGTTACCCGGCCTTGGGCTGTTCGTCGCCATCGTCGGTTTGACCATCATCGGCGCGCTGGCCGCAAACCTTTTGGGCCGCTCGCTCGTGTCGACCGGCGAATTGATGCTGTCGCGCATGCCAGTCGTGCGCAATGTCTACAGCGCCATTAAGCAGCTGTTTGAAAGCGTCATCTCGAGCGGAGGCCCCAACCAGAGCTTTCAGAAGGTTGGGCTCATAGAATTCCCGTCAGAAGGGCTATGGTCGATTGTGTTCGTGACCGGTGAAACGACGGGCGAAATCGTCGACAAAAAACCAGGCGGGCAAACTGATCTCCTCACCGTCTTCATGCCAACCGGTATCGTGCCGCCAACCGGGTTCATCTGCTTCGTGCCGCGCAAGGATGTGACGCTCTTGTCGATGAGTGCGGAAGAAGCCGCCAAAGTTATTCTCTCCGGCGGCATCGTGATGCCGGATATGCAAGGCAAGTTGAAGGATCTGGGGGCCGCGCCGGCTGGCCCGCGCACGATTACCGGCCTCAAGAAAAAAAATTGATACGCTGTGGTTTCACACCGCCCGTATATCCTATTGTCGATCGTTGGTAACAACTTGAAAGTGCAATCGACCGGCGAATTCTCGCATAATCAATTTACAACCACCCTTGAAGATCGCGCCGGCCATCGACGACAGTAACCAGCTCGACGATGCCGTCCGCCTTGCGATATTCGTAGAGCAACAGGTAATTGCCCTCGACAAGCATGCGCACCCCGGGGCGGATATCGTCACGCTGAGTGCCGATCTCCGGGAATTCGCTCAACACCTGAAGTTTCGATTCTATTCGGAGCAACACGCGGTCCGCGGCGGCTGAGTTGTCGAGCGCGATATAGTCCCAAATTTCGCCGAGTTCTTCCATCGCCCGCCGTGATACGGCGAGGTCAGCCACGCTTTGCACCCTTCTTGGCTTGCACGCGGCGCCGGTTGGCAATGATCTTTTTCATGTCGAGCGGTCCCGCAGTGCCGCTTGCTTTGCCCGCATCCCATCGCTTCTGCAGGGTTTCAATGTCGTGCTCGCGCAATTGACGGCGGCTTTCCCAAAGCCGCAAGGCATCGCGAACGACTTCGCTTACCGATGCGTACTCCCCTGCCTCGACCGCCTGGCGCACGTTGTCGGCCATAGGTGTCGGTAGAGCGATACTCAGCCGCTCGATTTCTGCCATGGGGCACCTCCAGGGCATTAGCTTAGATTGCGGAGCGGTGATTTGCAATTAGTATTACTTGTTACTACTTATTTACGCCGCCCGGAAAAGCCTGACGGCTTCATCGCACTCAAACAGATAAAGCAGCGTGCGCAACTCCTGGCCGCGCGGCGCTTTCAGATCGGGATCGTTCGATAGAATCATCTGCGCGTCGTCGCGTGCCGCCGCCAGCAGCATTTCAAATCCCGGTACTTCTGCAATGCGAAAGCCAGGCGCGCCGCTTTGTTTGGCGCCCAGCATTTCCCCGCCACCGCGCAATTCCAAATCTTTCTCCGCAATTAGAAAGCCGTCCTCGGTGTCTTCCATCATTTTGAGGCGGGATTTCGCAGTCTCGCCCAAGGGCTGCTTGAACAGCAGCATGCAGAAACTTTCGCGTGGGCCGCGCCCAACACGTCCGCGCAGCTGATGCAACTGGGCCAGGCCGAAGCGCTCCGCGTGCTCGATCACCATGATGTTGGCATTGGGGACATTGACGCCGACTTCGATGACCGTTGTCGCCACTAGGATTTTGAGTTCATCGGCGGCGAACGCGGCCATGGTCGCGTCTTTTTCAGCCGAGGGGAGGGCACCGTGCAGAAGGCCAACCGTATCACCGAAAATTTGTCTGAGATGCGCATGACGCTCTTCTGCCGCCGCCAGTTCACTCAATTCGGAACTCTCGATTAGCGGGCAGACCCAATAGACCTGCGCACCCTCAGTGAGTTGGGCGCGGATGCGCTCTATCAATTTTTCCATAGACTCAACCGGCACGGCCTTGGTGATGATGGGCTTGCGTCCGGCGGGCTTTTCCATCAGGCGCGAGACATCGAGATCGCCGTAGTGCGTCATCAGCAGCGTGCGTGGTATGGGCGTTGCGGTCATGACGAGCACGTTGGTGCCGCCATTCGAACCCTTGGCCTGCAGCGCCAAGCGCTGGTGCACGCCAAAGCGGTGCTGCTCGTCGATCACCGCGAATGCCAAGTCCTTGAACACGACTTCGCCCTGAAACAAGGCGTGTGTGCCAATCAGGATATCGATTTCGCCCGACGCCAGCCGTTCCAGAAGCGCGTCGCGCGACTTGCCCTTTTCGCGTCCCGTCAACAGTCCAAGCGTTAATCCGGCTTTTTCGGCGAGCGGGGCGATCGTTTCGGCGTGCTGTCGCGCCAGAACTTCAGTCGGCGCCATCAACGCGGCCTGCGCGCCAGCTTCCACCGCAACCGCCATGGCCAACAGCGCAACGACCGTTTTTCCCGAGCCGACATCGCCTTGCAGCAAGCGCAACATGCGATGGGGTGCGGCCAGATCGTCAGAAATCTCCTTCAAGGCTGTGCGCTGTGAGCCGGTGAGCTTGAAGGGCAATGATGCGGCGATCTTTGTTCGAATGCGTCCGTCGCCCGCAATCGTTCTCCCGCTTTGCGCCTTCATGTTCTGACGCACGAGACCGAGCGCAAGTTGTCCGGCAAGCAACTCGTCATAGGCAAGCCGCTGCCAGGGTGCCGCTCCGTTTGATACGTCCTGCGCATCGGTTGGACGGTGCAGCCGCATGAGTGCCGATTTGAAATCGGGCCAGTCGCGTTGTTTGAGCCATTCTGCATTCTGCCACTCTGCAAAGTGCGGCACGCGGTCCAGCGCTTGGCGCGACGCCTTTTGCAAAATCTTGCCCGAAAGACCGGCTGTCAAAGGATAGACCGGCTCCAACATCGGCAGGTCCTGGCGCGCATCCTCCGCGACGATGTAATCGGGATGTGTCATCTGCAAAACGTCGCTGTAGCGTTCGATGCGGCCTGAGACGTAGCGCACCTCGCCAATGGGGAGCTGCTTTTCGATGAACTTGCGCTCAGCGTGAAAGAAAACGAGATCGAGCCGGGCCGTGTCGTCTTCACAGTTGATCTTGTAAGGGGCCTTGTTGTTTCCGCGCGGCGGCGCCTTGTGTTTGAGAACCCGCACCTTAACAGTCACGATTGTGCCAGGCACGGCATCCTTCAACGCCGGCTCAGCGCGCCGGTCTATAACGCCTGCCGGCAAGTGCCACAACAGATCAAGTACGCGCGGCTCGGAGACCTGCGGCGGCAGGTTGAGGCACTTCTTGAGCAAGAGACTGAGGCGCGGGCCGATGCCCGTCAGGGCTGTTGCAGACGCAAAGAGCGGAGCGAGGCTTGCCGGGCGCATAAAACGCTCAAACGACCACTATCGGCCGCGCGTAAGCGGGGCCGGAATGGGCATAACTGGTCGCGTCAATACGCATCGTCCTCTCGTGCTTTGCGGATCCAGTGCGGGGCGCTATATGAACCCATCCTGTGCTCATTCAACGTGGCGGGCAACGTGGCGGGTCCCGTTGGAACCGTCAAGCGCAGGGCCACCTTTATCAAGTAACTAATATCTAGATCGGCGAGAGCAGCAAGGCACATGACGGACGACGTGGACATGCGGCGCCGCCGCGCGCTTTATAGGGCATTGCACCGCGGTACCAAGGAAATGGATCATATGATCGGCCGTTTCGCCGAAGCTAAAGTGCCGCAACTGAGCGGCGAGGATCTCGGCCGCTTCGAGCGTTTCCTTGAGTTGCCCGATCCGCTGTTGCACGCGTGGTGTTTTGAATCGGGCACCATTGAAGCACCTGAGTTCACCAATCTCGTTCTTGATGTCCGCGCCTTCCACGGACTTGACGGCAATACGCGGACCGGCGGCTGATATGTCCAACGACACACGAGGGTCGCGGACGGTTGTTTCCGGCGTGCCGGAAGGCTTAGACGCGCGCGTCATCGCCGATATGACCAAGACGGCCGCGCGCGAAGCCGGCCCGGGTCTGCATCTCCATATTGCGCGCGACGACCGCCGCCTCAACGAACTGGAGACGGCGCTGGCGTTCTTCGCCCCCGATGTCAAGGTGATTGCCTTTCCGGCGTGGGACAGCGTGCCCTATGACCGGGTCAGCCCCAATTCCGAACTCGTGTCAAAGCGCATCACGTCGCTCGGCAAACTCGTGATTGGCTCTCTCAAAGAGCCAACGGTTGTGATCACGACTGTCAACGCCGTCTTACAACGCTTGCCGCCGCGCGCGTTTATCCGCTCGGCCTTCAAGCCGATTGCTCCTGGCCAGCGCATTGATATGGCTGAACTCGTGCGCCGATTGGGGCTCTACGGATTTCAGCGCGCGAGCTCCGTCATGGAGCCCGGCGAATTCGCTGTTCGCGGCGGCATCCTTGATCTCTTTCCGCCGGGGCGCATCAATCCAATCCGGCTCGATTTCTTCGGGGACAATCTCGAGAGCATCAAAGCCTTCGACGCGCAAACGCAGCGCAGCACCAAGCCGGTGCAGAAATTCGCGCTCATGCCGGTCAGCGAAGTTGCCTTTGGCGACGCCGCGACCGCGCTTTTTCGCACGCGCTACGTCGAACTCTTTGGCGGCGCGACAGGCGAAGATCCGCTTTACGAAGCGGTGAGCAGCGGGCGGCGTTATCAGGGCCAGGAGCATTGGCTGCCCCTGTTCCATCCGGCGCTTGAGACGCTTTTCGACTATCTACCGAGCGCGGGCGTCAGCTTCGACCATATGGCTGACGAATCCATCGAGCAGCGCTTTAGTCAAATCCAAGAGCATTATGAAGCGCGTGTCGAAAGCCTCGAAGGGCAACGCTTCGGCGCGCCGCCGTATAAGCCCGTGCCGCCCGAAAGCATGTATCTTTCGGGCAAAGACTGGCAAGCCGCACTCAATGCCCGCACGGTCGCACGCCTGACCCCGTTTGAAGAACCGTCCGCCGCCAACGTCTACGCCATGAAAGGGCGGCAAGGGCGCACCTTCGCGGCCGAGCGCGCTGACCCTGACGCCAACGTATTCGATGCAGTCGCCGCCTATGTCCGCACCATTCATTCGGGGCACCGGCGCGTCGCGATTGCGGCGTGGTCAACGGGCGCCCGCGAGCGCCTAATTTCGTTGCTCGCCGATCACGGCCTGAAGGACATCGCCAAGGTCGAGAATTTCGTCGAGTTGCAGGCCCTGAAGCCGGGTGTCACGGGGTTCGCAGTGCTTGGGCTCGAGCATGGGTTTGAATCACCAGATCTTGTTATTCTTGGCGAGCAAGACATCCTCGGCGACAGGTTGGTGCGCCAAAGAAAACGCACGCGCAAAGCCGCCGACGTTCTGACTGAAGCTACAAGCCTCTCTGTTGGCGATCTTGTCGTGCATGCCGATCACGGCATTGGGCGCTTTGCAGGGTTGCAGACCATCACCGCACTTGGCGCGCCACATGACTGTCTCGAACTCCTCTATGCTAGCGGCGACAAGTTGTTCGTGCCGGTCGAAAACATCGAGCTTTTATCGCGCTATGGGTCGGACGAGGGCGACAGTCAGCTTGACCGGCTTGGTGGGGTAGCGTGGCAATCGCGCAAGGCCCGGCTCAAAAAGCGCCTTCGCGAGATTGCCAACGAACTGATCAAAATCGCAGCGTTGCGGCTGCTGCGCGAGGCGCCTGCCATTTTTCCATCTGCCGGACCTTATGACGAATTCGTCGCGCGCTTCCCTTATGAGGAAACAGAAGATCAAGCAGCCAGTATCGACGCGGTTGTCGAAGATTTGGGCTCAGGGCGGCCCATGGATCGCCTTGTGTGCGGCGACGTTGGCTTTGGCAAAACCGAAGTCGCCATGCGCGCCGCGTTTGTCGCTGCCATGAACGGTATGCAGGTCGCGGTCGTCGTGCCGACAACGTTGCTCGCGCGTCAGCACTTCCGCACGTTCTCCGAGCGCTTCAAAGGTTTGCCGGTCAAGGTGGCGCAAGCGTCCCGCATGGTCGCGCCAAAGGACTTGACCGAAGTGAAGGCCGGCATGAAATCCGGCACTGTCGATATTGTCATTGGCACACACGCGCTGCTTGGCAAGCAAGTCGAGTTCGCGCGGCTCGGACTTCTCATTATCGACGAGGAGCAGCACTTCGGCGTCAATCACAAAGAGCGGCTGAAGAAAATGCGCGAAGACGTGCATGTTTTGACGCTTTCGGCGACACCCATTCCGCGCACGCTACAACTCGCTTTAACCGGCGTGCGCGAATTGTCCCTCATCACAACGCCGCCCGTTGATCGTCTCGCCGTTCGCACGTTTATTTCGCCGTTCGATCCCGTGATCCTGAAAGAAGCACTCCGGCGCGAGCGCTTCCGGGGCGGGCAGACATTCTATGTGGCGCCCCGCATTTCCGATCTTGACGAGGTCGCCGAATTCCTGCGCGAAGCCGTGCCCGATCTCACGTTTGCCCGCGCCACAGGCCAGATGACGCCAACGGATCTCGAAGATGTCATGACGGCGTTCTATGAGGGCAAATACGACGTACTTCTGTCAACCGCGATTGTTGAATCAGGTCTCGACGTTCCCAACGCCAACACGCTCATCGTGCATCGCGCCGACATGTTCGGGCTGGCCCAGCTCTATCAGTTGCGCGGCCGCGTTGGCCGGTCGAAAACGCGGGCCTACGCATATTTTACCACGCCGCCAGGACAGAAGCTGACTGAAGGTGCCGAAAAGCGCCTCAAGGTCCTTCATTCGCTCGACACGCTGGGCGCCGGGTTCTCGCTAGCCTCGCACGATCTCGATATTCGCGGTGCTGGCAATTTGCTTGGCGAAGAACAGTCCGGCCACATTCGCGAAGTCGGCTTTGAGCTCTATCAGTCGATGCTGGAAGAAGCCGTTGCCGCGATGAAGGGCGGAGATCTGCAGGAAGCCGCCGACAAGTGGAGCCCGGAAATCCAGCTCGGCATGTCGATCCTGATCCCAGAAGCCTACGTGAGCGATCTACAACTTAGACTCGGGCTTTATCGCCGACTTTCGTCGTTGGAGCAGCGCTCAGATATCGACGGTTTCGCCGCCGAACTCGTGGATCGATTTGGCGAGATGCCGGAAGAAGTGCGCCACCTTCTTGACGTCATGGAAATCAAGGGGCTGTGCCGTCAGGCCGGCATTGCAAAAGTGGACGCTGGCTCAAAGGGAGCAGCCGTTACGCTTTACAAGAACAATTTCGCCAATCCGGAAGGGTTAATTGCCTTCGTGCAATCGCAGCGCGGGAAATTGAAAGTGATGCCCGATCAGCGCCTCGTGTTCCGGGCTGACTGGGATCTTCCAGAAACCCGTCTCAAAGGTGTGCGCAGCCTGGTGCAGCAGTTCGCCGATATCGCCGCGAAAGCAAAAAGGGCGGCGTAAAACGCCACCCTTCTTGTACGCGACACGAAACGGATTTCTTATTGCGCGGCGGCAATGTGCAGATGCGCCGGCGCGCGTGCGCCATCCAGCATCTGAAAGAGCGCTGAACTTACCTTTTTCTCTGGGCTCTCGCCGGCGCTTTGAATGGCTTTCTGCGCGATGCGTTCGGCACTCTCATCGTTGGCGCGCAGTGCGCCTTTGATGCGTGCGCCTTCTTCTGCGGAGAAGACGTCGTGGAAAATTTCGCTATCGACGTTGGCGGTTTTCTCGAGCCTCACGCGTTTTGCGCGCACAGTGCCGCGCGTCGTGCCGCGGATCATGACTTCGTCAGCGATAATAACGCCTTCAATCACGGCGCCGGGATCGACGATTAGCATTTTGCAGCGGATATTGCCGTGCACGCGGCCCTTGACCAGAATGTCGCCCTCGCTCTCAAGGTCGCCTTTCATGGTCAGCCATTCGTTGATGATCGAGTAGCTGGCGCCGGCGTCGCTTGCGTGGTCGCGGTACGAGCGCGACGAGGTTGCGTCCTGTGCGGACGCTTGGATGGATCGATCGAATTCGGATTTAAGTGGTGTTGACGGCGTGCCGTCCAGTTTCCGGTTGTTGAACATGTGATGATTGCCCCGCCTGGTAGTCAACTTTGAGTCAATGACGCGAAAACAGCGACCCACCCGTGTATCAATACGGGACCGCGCTGAACAAAGGTTTAACCGGGTTTGCGGTGTTCAAAAAAATGCCGCTAGGTGGAAAGGCGCGGCGTCTTCACGTCTTGGTAACTGTTGACACGATGCGCAGCGCTGCAAGTGCGTTGCGCCGGACTTTGCCGTTGGCGGTTCGCGGCAGCGCGTCGAGAAACACAATTTCGCGCGGGTGCTTGTATGGAGCGAGCCGTGTCGCGAAGAAGTGTTCGATGGCCGCAGCATCGACGGTACTGCCCGCTTTGCGGACCACAAAAGCGCCGATTACCGATACATCGGCACGCACCGGGACTTCGGCACAAGCGACTTCTGCAACGCCCGGACATTGCGCGATCACCGCTTCAACTTCCTGCGGCGACACGCGATAGCCGAGCGCCTTCATGATGTCGTTGGCGCGGCCGGTGTGTGTGATGTAGCCGTCGTCATCCATGATTCCGAGATCGCCGCCGAGAAACCACGCGCCGCGATAGACGGCGGCTTCTTCTTCGGAGCGGTTCCAATACCCGAGCATCAATCCGGGATCCGTGCGGTGGATAGCAATTAAGCCTTCCTCGCCTGCGGGTAGCTGTGTTTCACCTTCATTGATGGGAAGGATGGCCACCCGGCGGCCCGGCTGCGGTTTACCCGCCGTTCCAGGCTTGCGCGGCACTGTGGGGGACGTCGAGACGTAGGTTGAGATCTCGCTCATGCCGAGCGCTTCGTAGAGTTCTGTCCCGGTCCGTTCGCGCCAATTGTCGAACAGATCCTCAGGCGGCCGTTCGCCAGCGATAAGAGCGTGGCGTAGTTGTCCGAGGTCGAGAGGGCCGGGGGCTGCGTATTTTAAGATCTGGCGAATGAGGCTCGGCACAGCGGCAAAGAGCGTCGCGCCTGTTGCGCGGATGAGTGCCGGCCAAACTCCCGGCTTCTTCTCGCCTGAGAAGATGATGCTTGTTGCCCCGTTCGCCCAAGGGTCGATGAGCCCGGTGCCAAGTGTGTAGGTCCAATTGAAAGCGCCCGCGTGCAGCATGCGATCGTTCGGCGTAATGCCATACCAGCCCTGATATGTCGGCGCGCGGCCTAACCCTACACGATGCGCATGCACGACGCCCTTGGGTAGTGCTGTCGTGCCGGACGTGTAGAGAAGGTAAGCCGGATCATTGGACGCAGTTGTTGCGTAATCCGCGCGCCGCCCGTTGCGGATCATATCGCGGATATCGTCATCGCTTAAGACGGCCGCCGGATTTGCCATCGCGCTTCCCGGCAAATGCGCAGCAAGTGCGACGAGCCGCGCCCCGCTGTCACGCAGAAGAAAATCGGCTTCTCCCGCTGTCAATTGACTTGATGCTGGAACGGCCACAAGGCCCGCTGCCATGCAGGCGAAATAGAGAATTGGAAACGTGCTGGTATTGTCGAGGCGAATGAGCACACGCTCGCCCGGCACCAAACCGCGATCCGCCAGTGCGCCCGCCAGCTGCAAGACTGCGTCTTCGAGAGCCGCATAGGTCCAGGTCTCGGACGGCGCGCCCGTTTCCGCATCACTCGTAACAATAAGCGCTACCTTGCCCGGCGACGCGGCCGCAGACTTGGCGAGGCAGTATTGCGCGAGGTTGAGGTTTTCCGGATAGGCGACAGTCATTTCGGCTCTTCGATCCACCAGGTGTCTACGGCATAGCCGAATACCGGCGTTTTGGCCGGATGTTTGAGCCGTGTCCAATGGCCCACCCACTGCTTGGGAACATGGAACATGGGGATCACGTAATCGCCCGAGAGCAGCACCCGATCAAGCGCGCGCACGGCTGATACGAAATTATCCTTGTCGGCTGCCGCCAGCATGGCGTCGATCATGGCATCTGCCGCAGGATTCTTCACGCCCGCGAAATTGTAGGAACCGGGCGTGTCGGCGGTGCTTTTGGACCAGCGGAAAAGCTGCTCGTTGCCGGGTGAAAGCGAGGACGTCCACGTCGTCTGGATCATGTCGTAATCATACTCGTTGAGCCGCGCTTGATACTGCGCGCTATCGACCATGCGCACAACGGCCGTGATGCCGAGCGGTTCGAGCCCGCGCGCGAACGACAACAGTAGCGCTTCTTGCGACCGGTTCTGTGCAAGAATTTCGAAGCTAAGCCGCTTGCCGGTCGCAGAATCGATAAGCCGTCCTTGCTCCAGTTTGTAGCCCGCCTGCTTCAAGAGTTCGAACGCGGCTTTCTGACTGTCGCGATTTTGACCGGAGCCGTCGCTCTTCGCTAAACTGAATTTACCTTCGAGAATTTCGGGACGTACAGCGCCTGGATACGCGGCCAACAATTCGCGTTCGCGCGCGTCCGCCGGAATGCCGGTGGACGCCAAATACGAGCGCACGAAATAACTGTCGGTGCGCTTTTGCAGCCCATAATAGAGCGTGCGGTTAATCCACTCGAAATCGAACAGCGCGATGAGGGCACGGCGTAGAAGCGGGTTCTTGAAAATGTCGCGGCGCGTGTTGAGCACAAGTGCCGTCATGCCAGCGGGTAGCGCGATATCGAATTCCTTCTTGACGACACGCCCGTCGCGAGCGGCTGCAAAATCATACTGGGACGCCCAGTTCGCCGGATCTTCTTCTAACCGAAGATCGATACCCCCGCTCTTGAAGGCTTCCAACATGACGGACCCTTCGCGGTAATATTCAAAGCGGATCTCTTCGAAATTGAACCGGCCCTT
>JAYSVT010000051.1:0-7753 GCA_043718455.1 Hyphomicrobium sp. | reverse complement strand
GCTCGCTCGCTGGCCATCCTCGCCGTCATGCTGCTTGGCATGGGCTGGTGGTTTGGGCAGATCGATTGGAAGCGGGCGGGCGGCATCATCTTTGGGGTGGGCGTGGTGTTTGGCGCCGCCGAATTCGTCGACATGATCCGGGGCTGAGCCATGTTGGACCAAGAGGGTTTAACCAGCGATACGCTTTACCTCGCGTGCACCCGGCCTGCGATGTTTGCCGGTGTCACAGTTGAAGCCATGGGCGTCAACGTGTTTGTGACGACGCTGCTATTTTTAGGCCTCGGCTCGATCTTCTACGCGCTCGTTGGCGTCGTTCTGCACGGGCTTTGCCGCATCGTCGTGCGTCACGATCACAATGCCTTCCGGGTGCTGGCCGGTTGGGCCGATACCAAGGGCCGGTATCGCAACAGCGCCTATTGGGCCGGATCAAGCGTCACGCCGTTGCGGCTGAAACGGACCTACACTTTAGGAGACTTAGTCTGTGGAGACGTGGTCTTTGGAGATTTGCCCCATGGCTGACCGTGCGACGCTTCTGACCCGCGAATTGGAATCGCAGGAGTTCATCCCCTTCGGCCGCCATGCCGATGCCCACACCATCACAATAGGCACACAGGGCCTGATGACCATGGTGGAGATCGACGGCTTCGCGTTTGAGACGGCGGATACCCGCGACCTCAACGGCCTGCAGGCACGCCTCAACACGCTGTGGCGCAACATCGCCGATCCCAGGCTTGCGCTTTACGCTCTTATGATCCGGCGCCGGGTTCAGTCTTATCCCGAGGGCACAAGTGGCAGCCAGTTTGCAGCGGCATTGGACACCAAGTACCAAGCCCGGCTGGCCAGCGATCGCCTGTTTGACAACCGTCATATCCTGGCACTGGTCTGGATGCCGGGCACAGACGCCGAAGTCAAAGCCGCCGCTCTTTTCGCGTCGCTGCGGCGGGCACGGGAGTCCGCGACCGAGTCCGATCCCCAGGCGCTGAAAGCTCTGGCTGATGCCACACGGCTGGTGCTGACCGAATTGGCGCCGCTTGGCGCGCGGCAGCTCGGGCTCATCGACGACAAAGGTATCCTCACGTCAGAACTCTCAACAGTGCTGCATCGCCTGCTTGGCGGCCAGTTGGCGCAAGTGCCACTGACGCGCGGTGCCATCCGTAACGCCATTCACACCGACCGGATTGTCATCGGCCGCGAAACGTTGGAATTGCGCGATCCCAAGGACACGGGCTTTGCCGGCATGCTCGGCATCAAGGAGTATCCGGCCCGGACAATGCCCGGGATGCTCAATGAACTCCTGGCCCTGCCGTTCGAACTGACCGTGGTCCAGTCGTTCCGCTTCATCGACAAAGCCTCGGCGCGGGCGATCCTGTCGCGCAAGCAAAACCAGATGCTGAATGCCGCCGACAAGGCGTTCTCGCAAGTGGCAGAGTTGAGCGTCGCGCTCGACGATCTCGAAAGCAACCGCTGGGTGTTGGGCGAGCATCACTTGAGCGTGGCCGTGTTCGCAGACACCGTCGCGGTCTTGAACGGCAACCTCGCTGCCGCCCGCAGTGCGGCAGCGGCAGGCGGTGCGGTGATCGTGCGCGAAGACTTAGGCCTTGAAGCGGCGTGGTGGGCGCAACTGCCCGGCAACTTCCGGTTCCGCAAGCGCTCGGGCGCGATCACGTCGGCAAACCTGGCGAGCTTGGCGCCGTTCCATGGCTTTCCGAAGGGACGTGCCGACGGCAATCCCTGGGGACCAGCCGTGGCGATGTTTAAAACCCAAAGCGGCGCGCCGTATTTTTTCAACTTCCATGATGGTGATCTCGGCAACACGTTTATTTGCGGGCCGTCGGGGTCTGGCAAGACCGTGGTCTTGAACTTCCTGCTGGCCCAAGTGACCAAGCACGGCGCCCGAATCGTGCTGTTCGATAAAGACCGTGGCGCCGATCTTTTTATCCGGGCGCTGGGCGGGACGTACTTACCCTTGAAGAGCGGTGTCCCAACAGGCTTCGCGCCGTTGAAGGCCATAGTCTATGATGCAAGCGGCCAAGCGTTTCTCACCCGTTGGCTGGAAAGCCTGGCGGGCGGCGCGATTGCAACGCACGAGCGCGAGGCACTGGCCAGTGCCGTCGCGGCGCTCAGCGAAAGCCTGCTCGTCAACCGCACTTTCGGGGCGCTGCGATCGTATCTCGATCAAACCGAAACTGACGGTGTCGCCGCCCGGCTCAAGCGCTGGCAGCGCGGCGAGCCGCTCGGCTGGGTGTTCGATAATCCGGAAGACGCGCTCAACGCCAGCGTCACCTATTCCGGTTATGACATGACCGAGTTTCTGGTTAATCCCGACATCCGCGGCCCGCTGATGGCCTACCTGTTCGAGCGCATTGAGCGCACGATCACCGGCGACCGAATTGTCATCGCCATCGACGAATTCTGGAAGGCGTTGGGCGATCCTATTTTCAGTGATCTCGCCAACAACAAGCTGAAGACCATCAGGAAGCAAAACGGGCTGATGGTCTTTGCCACCCAGAGCCCGGCGGATGCGCTGCGCTCTAAGATTGCTCACACCATTATTGAGCAATGCCCAACGCAGATTTTCATGGCCAACGGCCGGGCGAGTGAAAACGACTACGTCACGGGCATGAAACTGACGGCAAGGGAGTTTGAGCTGGTGGCGCGTGAACTGACTCCGGAAAGCCGCCGGTTCCTGATCAAGCAGGGGCACGCATCGGTCGTCGCCGAGCTTGATCTCGGCGGCTTTGATGACGAACTGGCGATCCTGTCGGGCCGGACCGCCAACGTGCGGCTGGCGGAACGTATCCGCGAAGAACGTAGCAAAACAGAAGACAGCAACGACGCCGATTGGATGGCGGCGTTTCACAGGCGGCGCAGGGCGTAGGGGACAGCTAACCAAGGAACAAGGGGACTTCAAAATGATCAGACACTTTTGGCGGCGCGCGCTTCCAGCCGCCGCAACCAGCGGAGCTTTGTGGTTTTTGGCTCTGCCTGCAGTGGCACAAATCCCGGTCATCGATCCAGCGGCAATCGCCAAGCAGATTGAGCAGATCGCGGAACTGCGCACTCAACTTGAGACGGCCAAAGATCAGCTGACACAGCTGCAATCACTGCACGGCTCGCTCAACAAGCTGACCAACATGGGTGATATCGCCGCTCTGCTCTCAAACCCGGCGGTGCGGCAAGCGCTGCCCAAAGACTTCGGCCAGCTGGAAGCCGCCTTGAAGGGCCAGGGCTCGGGCGCACTCGGTTCTCGCGCCGAGACCTACGCCCGGGAGAACGAGGTCTACACGCGAACAGGCGATGATTTTTACGCCGCGGAAACGCGCCGGGCTCAGCTCGCCAATGCCGGGCAATCGAGTGTTGCGCAGCAGGTCTATGAAGCTGCCAGCCGCCGCATGGACGGGCTCGACGAACTCCGCCGCCAGATCGGTCAAAGCGAAGATCCCAAGACCACGCTTGATTTGCAGGCCCGCATCGGCAGCGAAAGTGCGCAACTTCAGAACGAACTTCTCAAAATGCAGGCGTTACAACTGTTGCAGCAGGCCGAGGTGCAGACCCGCGCGCAGCGGGAACGGGAAGATTGGGATCGGCGCATTGACGGCAACATCCGGGCGCTCGGTGGAACGTCATCCAAGCCATAACACTGATCCAATTAACGCTAGCGCGCGAGGCAACCATGACTGTCTTTCAGGCGATTGATGCGGCGTTTCAGCAGCCCGCCATCCAATTTTTGGAGCGGACAGCCTCGGCGCTGTGCAGCGCGCTCGCCGATCCGATGCGGGTGGCATTGACACTTTATGTCTTGTGGTTCGGAATTCTGGTGCTGCGCGGCGCGGTTCAGGAGCCGATATCAGAAGCACTCGCCCGCATCATCAAAGCGAGCATCGTCACGACGCTGACGCTGAGTTACGCCAGCTACAATGACTACGTGGGCTCATTCTTCTTCGACACCTTGCCGCGCGAAATCGCTGCTGTGGTTGGCGGCGGGACACCGGCGTCGCCCGGACGCTTCGATCAACTTCTGACCCGCACCAACGTTTTGGTCGAAGAAATGTGGCGCGATGCCGGGTGGAGCTTTGGCCTGATCAAGGCGGCCGTTTCCTCCGTCGTGATCTACGTCACCATGGGCCTGCTGACGGCATATGGGTACTTTACGTGGTTGTTTGCCAAGTTCGCGCTCGCGTTGGCTCTCGGACTTGGGCCGGTGTTCATCGCGCTCGGGCTTTTTGAATCGATGCGCGGGTTCGCGCAGGCGTGGCTGGCGCAGGTGGTCAACTATGTGATCCTGCAGGTGCTATCGATTGCCGTGCTGGCGATGATGCTGACGACGCTGGAAGGTTTGCTCGGCACCTCCAAGGGCGCTTGGGATTCAACCGCCTCGGCGCTTGGCATTGTGGCCGGCGGCACGTTCTGTTTCGGCGTCTTGTGGAATTTACCGGCGATGGCTGCTGCCCTTGCCTCGGGCGGCGCCTGGCTGGCGTTGCGCGGTCCTGCGGCCGTGATGCGGGCGACGCACTCATCGACCGTCACCAACATCGAGAGTGCCAAGGCGAGTGCGCAGAGCTTCGCGGCGCGCGGCCGGAGTTGGACGAGTGGTCAGGGCTGGTTCCGGCCTCACACGAGGGCCGTTGCCGCGCGCAGCGCAGGGCCAACGATCGAACAACAGCAAGGCATGACAAGTCAACAGAGGGGGTAAGCATGCAACGGGTAACAGTCTTAATCGCACTTGCCGTTTTTATGAGTCTGACAGGATGCGCAAGTCTCAGAGGCGGACCGCCATCTTGTGATGGCTCCGCCCGCCGCCCGGTCGGCGCGGTGGCGCCGGACCGCACCAGCTTCATTGCGCCGGATGTCTCCAACGCGGGAGGCAGCCATGGGCAAAGCTGATCCCGTGCGCGCGCGCGATCTCGACGACTACTTCGCCACTGCCCGGCGGTTACCAGGATGCAGCGCTCGAAGCGCATGCCTCCGCCAAACGTGCATGGCGCGTAGCCGGTGGGGCGTCAGTGCTGACGGTTCTCAGCCTCGCCGCCGTTACCTGCCTGGCGCCCTTAAAGAGTGTCGAGCCGTTCGTGATCCGCGTCGATAACTCGACGGGGATCGTTGATGTGGTCTCGGCCATCACCGGTCCCAACACGTACACCGAAGCCACGACCAAATACTTCGCCGGGCTCTATGTGCGGGCGCGGGAAGGCTTTGCGGCGAGTGAAGCAGAAACCAACTTCCGGACCGTGGCGCTGATGTCGGTCCCGGCCGAACAGCGCCGGTTCCAGGAACTCTATCGAGGCAGCAATCCGCAGAGCCCGCAAGTGCTTTACGGCAAGTCGGCAAGTGTGCGGATTACGATTTCCTCGGTGTCGATGCTGGACCGCAATGTTGCCTCGGTCCGCTACCTGAAGTCGGTTCTTCGCGGCGACGACACGCAGACCAGCCATTGGATTGCGACGCTGACGTTTACCTACTCCAACGAGTCCATGTCGGCGTCTGACAGACACGTCAATCCCCTCGGGTTTTTGGTCAGTGACTTTAAAGCAGATGCGGAGGCCATCCCATGACATTGAAAGACATGATACGGGCATCAACTCTGTCCAAGGTGATTTCGAGCGCCTCATTCGCGGTCGTCTCAGTTTGCTCATTCGCCCTTGCTGCCGAGGATCCGCGCGCCGGGCAACTCGACGCGCGGGTTCGCTTTGTCGACTACCGGCCCTATCAAATAGTGCGCGTCACCGGGCTGTTGCGGCATTCAATCCAGATCGAGTTTTCGCCGGATGAAGACATCCTGCAGGCGGCCATTGGCAATACGGTCGCCTGGGAAGCAGCCCCTGTCGGGCATATTCTGTTTTTGAAACCGCGTGAGCAACAAGAACCGACCAATATGTCTGTGGTGACGCAGCGCCCGGATGGCACCAAGCGCAGCTATCAGTTCGAGCTGACAAGTGCAGACCAAGATATCAAAGGTCAGAGGCCATTCTATCTCTTGAAATATCAATATCCCGCAGATGAGGCGGCCAAACGCAAGGCCGAAGCGGCCGCTGTTGCAGAGTTGGCGAAGTCCCGCCAAGCCGAGCGGGCCCTCGCCGGGGATGAAACGGCACTTCCGCGCAATGCCCACTACACGGTGCAAGGCACGGCGAGTTTTGAGCCGCGCAGCGTTTCCGACAACGGCAAGATCACGACCTTTGTGTTTCCGGAGAACATGGTCATTCCGGCGATCTACATGGTCCAAGGCGATGGCACGGAAAGCTTGGTTCCGAAAACAGTCTTGGGCGGCGAGGTCCGCGTCCATGCGCTTAGCCCCAAGTTCGTCCTGCGCCAGGGCGACGAAGTTCTGTGCGTCTTCAACGAGTCCTACGTGCCGGAAGGCTTCGCCACCGGTACGATGACGACCTCGCCCGCCGTCGAGCGGCAGACTCGCGATGTCAAACTGTCCGCCGGGTCACAACAATCCATTGCCCCCGGTCTAACGGCGCAACCGCAAAAGTGAGGAGGATGTCTCATGTCTCAATCTGAGTCTGAAACCGTTGCCGGTGAACGCGACAAACACAGTGATGCGCGTGCAACCTCACCCGCTCGCGAAACCCGCCGCCGCCAAGTGGCCATCGCCATAGGCGGCGGGGCTACGGCCGTCCTGCTCGGGCTCTTGTGGTCGGGACCCGCGCCACAGCAAAGAGTTGAGCACGTCCGTGTGCAGCAGACAGCGGTGTTTGAGCCGGCGATAGAAAAGCCCGCACCCAAAGAGCTGCCGCGTCTCGCGGCAATGACGGACATCAAGCCAGCACCTATCATAGAGCCGCCGCCGCCAGCGCCGCCGCTTCCCGATCCGATGCTGGACGCGTCACGCAAGGCGCCGGTTCTGGCGGTCAGCAAGCGCGACTCACTATCATCGCGCACGTCTTCGATCACAACCGGCAGCATCGCACTCGAGGGCGAGGCTGAAGACAAAGGCCAATTCGAGCGCCGTCTCAAACCGCCGAAGCTCGAAGCGGTGCGTGCAGGGTTCCTTGGCAATCCAAACTTTGTCGTGCCGCAGGGGACCGCGATTCCCTGCACGTTGGAGACGGCCATGCAGTCCGATCAACCGGGGTTCGTGTCGTGTGTGGTCCCGCGCGATGTGCTCGGTGCCAATGGCCGCGTCGTGCTTCTTGAACGCGGCACGCAGGTGACCGGGGAATATCGGGGCGGCCTCAAACAAGGCCAGGTGCGTTTGCACGTGTTGTGGAGCCGGGCGCGATCACCGGCCGGCGTCGTTGTCGATCTTGGATCGCCTGCCACAGATCCGCTCGGCCGCGCCGGTGTGGGTGGCGAAGTCGATAATCATTGGTGGGAGCGCTTTGGCTCAGCGCTGCTGATGTCGGTTGTCGGCGACGGCATGCGGGTTCTCACCAAAGCCGGACAAACCGCGACGGGGGAAAGTTTCAACGGTGTCGGCCAGGCCGGCAATCAGGCAGCGGCGATTGCGGTCGAGCAATCGATCAACATGCCGCCGACACTGCACAAGGCGCAAGGCGAACTGGTGACGATCTTTGTTGCCCGGGATTTGGATTTTTCCAGCGTCTACCGGCTGACGTTGGCACCACCGCCAACACCTGAACCGTGGCACGCGACACTGGAGCGCAACGATGGGCGATCTCTCAAAGATTGACGCGAGCGATGGCGGCGAGGAAACCCGGCGCGCGGTGCAAGAGCAGCTCGGCACGCTGCAAGAGGTTATCGACCGGCCGGATGTGATCGAAGTTGTGATCAACCGGCCGGGCGA
>JAYSVT010000006.1:0-2933 GCA_043718455.1 Hyphomicrobium sp. | reverse complement strand
AGCGCTAGCAGCGAAAACCAACTCAAGCGCCACGCTCGAAACCTCCCGGAAAAGAAACGGCGCGCCGCTCTTTGTGCGAGGCGCGCCGCGTCATAACTCGACCGATCAGTAGCCTTTTGGCCGCGGCCAGTTCATCGTGAACTGATCGCCGCGCTTCACATATTTGTAGCGGTGGAAGGCGAACCAGAGAGACGCCGCGATGTAGAACACCATCATGGCGACGAGCTGCGTGCCGTACCCTAGGAATACCGCGAAATAGGTGATGATGCAAAGAAGCAGCAGCACGATAGCCGGCAGCGGATGCAAAGGATGCACGTAGCCGCGCTTGATGCTGTCGAGCGGCCACTTGTTGCGGAACATGATCATGTTGAAAGACATAAACGTGTATCCGAGAAGGCCCGACAATATCGAGAAGGTGATGATCTGATCGAGCGGAACCTGCAGCGCAAAGACGAGTGCCACGGGAATGAGGAACACGATGGCGCGGAACGGCGTGCGGTACTTCGGGTGTACGGCACCGAACCAGACGGGTAGATAACGGTCGCGGCCCATTGAGAACCAGGCACGCGAGGCGTCGTTGATGCAACCGTTGGCAGAGGCGAGCGTCGAGAACAATGTGCCGATGAAGAGCAGCCACATCAGCGCGGTCGATCCCGTCAATCGTGCAGCATCGAACAGAGGCGTGACGGCCTGACCCAGATATTCCCAGGGCATCAAACCGGCGCAGATGTACCAGGTCATCGTTGCTGCGATGAGGAGCGTTATGATCCCCGTCATGGTACCGAGCGGCAGCGCACGTGCCGGCGAGCGGACCTCTTCGGCGGCCTGCGTCGTACCCTCGATGCCGAGATAGTACCAGAGGCCGAAATGCATGGATGCAATAACTCCGAGCCAGCCGTAAGGCAGCGTATTTGTCCCAATCATGCCAGCGTGATCGACCTGACCGGCGTTGACCGACAAGATGGCAATGAACAAGACGACGATGGCGAAGAATGCGATCGCCGTAATGACAAGGTTGAACGTCAACGTTGCGAAAACGCCGCGATAGTTAAGCCAAGCCAGGAACATGATGGTCAAAACGACGAAGGGTTTGTCCCAAACGCCTTCATACCCGGCCATGCCGCCGACTGTTTGAACAAGGTACCCAAGTGTGAAAGCATTTGCCGCTTCGAGCATGGTGTAGGCCATGACGAGGAACAGGCCGACATTGAAGGCCATGAGCGGGCCAACGATGTGTTTGGCTTGCGCGTACTGTCCGCCTGCGGCAGCGACCGTTGATGTCACTTCCGAGTCTATCATTGCGACGCAAGTGTAAAGAAGCCCTGCAAACCAGCAGGCGACCAGCGCGGCGAGCATGCCGCCTTTGCCAACGGCGAAGTTCCAACCCATGAATTCGCCGACAAGCACGATGCCGACGCCGAGTGCCCAGACGTGTCCGGGGCCGAGGATGCGGAGCAGCGAAACCTTCTCGCCATGTATGGCTGTTGATTTTGAGGTCATGGCTTATCTCCGCTGTGTGGGATCAATGACGAGTTCGTCCTCGATCTCGCCTTCGCGCGAGGACATCAGCACGTCTTCGGAGTAGGCGGAGTTGGTGCGGATGAGATCAATCAGCATCCAGAGTCCGAGTATTGCTGAAATCACCCAAGCGGCGAGTTCAAGCAATTGAAACGCGTTCATTTCAGCGATGTTGGGCATGGCGGCGTTGTCCTTATTTCTTGTCGCCGAAGCGTTCGCGGATGACGTCGCGGTATTCCTGATCTGAGTAGCGCACGACGAATATGAAATAGGCAATGATGACCGCAGCGGTTATCAGCGCCCAGAGTGGATCGAAGGTGTAGTCGAACTTCGAGCCGATGATCGGCGCTGCAGTTTCAGCTGACTGGCCGAGTTTTTCCCAGGCGGACTGTTGGGCGGCGGATTGGCCCATATCGGTCCAGGATTTGCCTGCAAGATCGACTGTCGTCTTCGCGCTGCCTGAAAGTCCCATCCACCAGGGCACGAATAGAGCTCCGAGCACGAGCCCCAGAAGAATTATCGTATCGATGATTTGCCCGAACGCCGATTGCTCGGGGGGCGTGTATTTGCCGTTGGCCATGGAAGCTTCCCTCAGCGCTTGTTCTTTTTCATTTGATCGAGATAATGCAAGTCTAGACCGTAGATGTGATTGCGGTCCTCGGAGTAGTGATTGATCATTGCGATAATCGCGGCCGTGTTGAAAATGAGCACGAGGCCGACGCCCGTGGCGAGGACGTAAAGAACATCCGCAGAGCCGGTGAGCGGCACGACTTTAAAGAAAACAAAGATGAGAGTGGCCCAAAGGCCTATAAGCGCAATGATTGCTGCGAGACGGTCTCCGCCATACATAGCATCGACCCTCGGATCATGATCCGGTGTCATTCACAATTCCTCCCCTTACGTTCCAATTGCTTTTTGGGCAACCGGTCCTGACTTGCTTGTCAGGCAATTTTGTTTTTCAGAGAGAAAGTGTGCGACGTATAGACGCGAGTTGTCAAGGCGTTGTTGCGGCGGAATTCGGAACACGCTCCGTTTCTTATTGCGATCCTAGGCGAGAATATGACCTTCGGATCGTGCCGGCTGCACAAGAGCTCGCATCGAGTTCCCAATTCGACAACAGTGGTAATCGGGGCGATGGGCAGAGCTGTCGGAAGCGCTGTCTCATTCGGGCGATTCCCGTGGATAAACCGAAAGATGACTGTCCCGCCAGCCCGAATCCGGGCCCTCGTTTGGCCCTATTACACGTCAACAAGGACAAGTTACGGGAATGTGTGCAGCGGGGCACGCAAGAGGGTCCAAGCGTTCGACGCGAAACCGCTAATTCACGGGGTCGCAGCAATTTGGCCGTCGCGCTGCCGCGTTCGAGGTGTGAAACGTGTGCGCGCCTTCAGGGCGCTGTCGCTCTAAAAACCGAA
>JAYSVT010000050.1:0-2636 GCA_043718455.1 Hyphomicrobium sp. | reverse complement strand
TGCGCGAAGGCTGGTGGAGCCGAGGGGGATCGAACCCCTGACCTCGTCATTGCGAACGACGCGCTCTCCCAGCTGAGCTACGGCCCCAATAGGAAGCCTTTATTTAGGTACCGGGCGGCAGTGATGTCAAGAAATGGCGTCCCGCGGTCGCATCTAAGTCCGGCTGCAAATTCGCGACATGGGCGCTTGATGCTTTGGCCCAGCGCCGCTAGAGGTTGTCCGGCCAAGAAAACATGAGCGGGGCCCCATGGTCGAACTTCTCGGATTCATAAGTTATCTCATCACACTCTATACCTATATTGTTATTGCTGGCGTCGTCATGAGCTGGCTGATCGCCTTCGGCGTGATCAATGCCCAAAACCCGTTTGTTCGCTCGGTTTGGGAAGCGCTCAACGCTGTGACTGAGCCGCTGCTACGGCCCATCCGCAATATGCTGCCGAACATGGGCGGAGTTGATATTTCGCCGATTGTTCTGTTGCTTGCCTGCTTCTTCGTGCAGTCGGTTGTGCTGACGAACATTGCAAAGGTCTTTGATTGAGCGGGGCGCCTGACCGCCTCCCTTGGCGACAAGGCAGATCCTGCGTCATTGTGCGCTTTCGGCTCACACCAAAATCGTCCAAAGATGCGATCGAAGGGCTGGACGTGACTGCCGAGGGCCCGGCTTTCAAAGCGCGCGTCAGCGCAATTCCCGAAGATGGTGCCGCCAACGCGGCGCTTGAACTCCTCGTCTCCGAGTGGCTTCAAGTGCCAAAGTCTGCAGCGCGTCTCGTGCCAGGAGCATGAAAGGGACAAAGTCGCGCGTGAAGTCAATCGCGGTTAAGGGCGACGTGAAAGAGATTGAAGAACGGCTGAGGGCGAAACACTGCGCTCTTGAGCCAGCAAAAAACACGTAATGGGAGGAACGACGCCGATGGCCGGGACGCAAATTATCGATGGAAAAAAAATCGCCGCAGACGTGCGCGCGGAAGTCGCGGCTGAAGTCGCGCGTTTGGTCAAAGAGCACGGCGTGAAGCCAGGCCTGGCTGTTGTGCTCGTTGGCGAAGATCCGGCCAGCAAGGTTTACGTTAAGAACAAGGCGCAGCAAACGAACGAAGTCGGTATGAATTCCTGGGAACACAAGCTTCCTGCAACAACGAGCGAGGCCGATGTCCTGGCCCTCGTCAACAAACTCAATAACGATCCGGCTTGCCACGGAATTCTCGTGCAGCTGCCGCTGCCCAAGCACATCAATTCCGAGAAGGTTCTGAATTCGATTAACCCGGACAAAGACGTCGACGGCTTTCATCCCGTCAACGTCGGTCGGCTGTGGGTTGGCGAAAAGGCTCTCGTCCCTTGCACGCCAACAGGCTCGATCATTCTGGCGAAGTCTGTGGCGCCGAGCTTGGCTGGCATGAACGCCGTCGTCATCGGCCGCTCGAACATCGTTGGCAAGCCTGTCGCAGCGCTGCTTTTGCGAGAGCACTGCACCGTGACGATTGCGCACTCGCGCACGCGCGATCTGCATGGCGTGGTCAAGGGCGCGGACTTGGTCGTCGCCGCTGTCGGCATTCCGGAAATGGTGCGCGGCGATTGGATCAAGCCCGGCGCGATTGTCATTGACGTCGGCATCAACCGCGTGCCGTCAGGTGACGGAAAGACGAAACTTGTCGGCGATGTGAACTATGCAGAATGCGCGCGCGTTGCAGGTGCTATCACGCCCGTTCCCGGTGGCGTCGGCCCGATGACGATTGCGTGCCTGCTCAGAAATGCCGCGCAGGCGTGTGCCATGCAAAAGGGCGTGAAGAGCGTGTTTGCGTGAAGTTGGGCGCTATTGCGGAGCGAAGACATCAAGCGAGGCGCTGCACGGGGCCTCGTTTTTTGTGCCGTATTCTCATCCGCGCTCGCAGCGGGTCGGCATAAAGGAAGTTGATAGCTGGGCCGGGTACGGGCTGAAAATACGTGCTTTTTCAGCTATTTCCGCTGAGTTGTATATGTGGTGATTCAGTATGGCAACATAATTCACAGGAAGTGAATCGCCGTAGTAAGAAGTGGTCACTCGCCTCCCCGAATCAGATAAGCAAGACTTACTTGCTGATAGCGGGGGGCTGGGACCTACCCCCAATAGAGTGAGGAAGACCATTCGTTCCACCCCCAGTTGCCGCTGGGTTTCCTGAGGGGAAGTGGTTCGGTAGCACGACATTGTTATGCCGCATCCCAAACTCTAGAATAGGTGATTCGCTCCCTATTCCGGCTTTCAAATAATTGACAGAACGTAAACGCAATCCGCCGTGCCTAATCGGCCACGGAATCTTGTATATAAAATTTGATCCTAACTGAAGGCGTGAGCGCTTTCGTCCGTCTGACGAAATCCTCGAACCGCCGTCAGGCACTCTGCGTATGTATCGAGATATTCCTTGCGGGTGATCTGAGACCAGCTCTTTCGCTCGATACTGATGATAATCTGGTCAGCGAGTTCTTTTGCCACGTGCTCAGGCGAGTTCTCGGCCAAGTGTACGACTGTCTTTGCATCTGCCATGTTGGAACGTCCTTCTTAGATTTGTAAGCATGCGGTGAGGGCCGCAGGGGCTACTCGGTTTTTCCAGGTTTCGGGGCTCTGCCGCCGGCTCGTTCATCGGCGATGATCTGTTGCAGGCACT
>JAYSVT010000049.1:0-7778 GCA_043718455.1 Hyphomicrobium sp. | reverse complement strand
CGTCTCTCGCGGCCGAACCATATAGATAGAGCCCGGTCGCCCCCAGCTTACGTATCTGTTCTGAACTCGCCTTCAGTGTCGATATGGTTTCAGCTCTTGTCATTGTCATGGCAATACCCACGTCGTCATTCCGGCGCAGGAACTACTACAAACTCCGTGCAATCGTCTCGACCTGGAAGCATTCGATCTGGTCGCCTTCGCGGATGTCCTGGTAGTTCGCGAACGACATGCCGCATTCCTGGCCCATTACAACTTCGCGGACGTCGTCCTTGAAGCGCTTGAGGATCGAGAGCGAGCCCTCGTGAATGACAACGTTGTCGCGCAACAGACGGACTTTCGCGCCGCGCTCGACCTTGCCTTGGGTGACCTGACAGCCTGCAACCTTGCCGGTCTTCGAGATGTTGAATACCTGCTTGATCGACGCGTAACCGAGGAAAACTTCGCGTTTTGTCGGCGCGAGCATGCCCGACATAGCCGATTTCACATCGTCCACGAGATCGTAGATGATGTTGTAGTAGCGGATTTCAATGCCCTGCACGTCGGCCGAACGCTTGGCTTGTTCGTTGGCGCGAACGTTGAAGCCGATGACCACCGCTTTCGAGGCAGACGCCAACGCGATGTCCGATTCCGTGATGCCGCCGACGCTCGTGTGAACGATGCGCGCGATCACTTCATCAGTTCCAAGTTTCTTGAGCGAACCAATGATGGCTTCAACAGAACCCTGCACGTCGCCCTTGATCAGGAGGGTGAATTCCTTCTGCCCAGCCGCATCTTTAAGCGTCTGCATCATCTGTTCGAGCGTGCGTGGCGTACCGGCTGAACCGAGCGTCTCGCGGCGCTTTCTGATGCGGTAATCGGTAATTTCGCGGGCGCGGGATTCATTCTCGACAACCGCGAACTGATCACCCGCTTCGGGTGCCGAATCGAAGCCCAAGATTTCGACGGGGACAGATGGACCGGCCGTGGGAATGTTGGCGCTATGGTCATCGAGCAGCGCGCGAACGCGGCCCCACGCCATACCGGCCACAACGATATCGCCGACCTTAAGTGTGCCGCGCTGTACGAGCACGGTGCCGACTGGGCCGCGTCCGCGTTCGAGCTTGGCTTCGATGACGATGCCTTCGGCCGGACGATTTGGATTGGCTTTAAGGTCGAGGATTTCGGCCTGCAAGTGGATTGCTTCCAAAAGTTTATCGAGGTTGGTGCGCTTCAACGCCGAGACCGGCACTTCGAGCGTTTCGCCCCCCATGCTTTCGACTACGATTTCGTGCTGCAGAAGATCTGTGCGCACACGGTTTGGATCCGACTGCGGCTTGTCGATCTTGTTGATGGCAACAATCATTGGCACGCCGGCGGCTTTCGCGTGGTTCAGCGCTTCAACTGTTTGCGGCATGACGCCGTCGTCGGCTGCAACGACAAGCACAACAATGTCGGTGACCTTGGCGCCGCGAGCGCGCATGGCCGTGAAGGCTTCGTGGCCCGGCGTGTCGATGAACGTCACCTTGTGACCGTTCGGCGTTGTCACCTGATAGGCGCCAATGTGTTGGGTAATGCCGCCGGCTTCACCGGAAACCACGTTGGTCGAGCGGATCGCGTCGAGCAGCGATGTTTTGCCGTGATCGACGTGACCCATGATCGTGACGACCGGGGCGCGAGATTCAAGATGATCATCGACGTCCTTGTCGCCGACAAGGCCGATTTCAACGTCCGATTCAGAAACGCGTTTTGAAATATGCCCAAACTCCTGCACCAAAATTTCGGCGGTATCGACGTCGATGACGTCGGTAATTTTGTGCATCGCGCCTTCCTTCATCAAAACCTTGATGAGATCGACGGCGCGTTCGGCCATGCGGTTCGAGAGTTCCTGAATGGTGATGACTTCAGGAATAATGACTTCACGCGAAATCTTCTCGCGCGGCTGCTGAATGCCCATGGCCTTCAGCTTTTCCTTCTCGCGCTTGCGCTTCAGAGAAGCGAGCGAACGCTGCTGAGCTTCGCGATCAAAGTTGGTGATCGAAATTTTCGTGCGTTGACGGCCGTCGTCTACGACCTTGACGGCAGGACGAGCGATCTTCGCTCCACCCGGACCGCCGCGCTTTGGACCACGGCTATCGTCATCCTCGGCGACTTGCTTGACCACGACCGTACGCTGCGGACGCTTGATGATTTCGCCTTCTGCCGGAACCGGCGGACGGCGGGAGGGCATTTCAATTTCACGCGGACGGCCGGCTTCGCGCGGCATGAAAGCTGGCGCGCCCGATCCGGCCGGAGCACGTGCGCCGCCGCCACGCGGGAAGGATGGACGTCCACTGCCTTCGCGCCGGTCATCACGTTTGTCGCTATCGCGGCGCGGTTCGGCCGGGCGCGGTGAGGAAGGCGCTTGTGGCTGTGTTTTGGCTTGCGTTGCAGGGGCTTTAGCCGAAACAGGCGCTGCTGCTGGCCGCGTGGCAGGGGCTTCATCGGATATCACTTCGGGTTCTGGCGAGCGAACTGGCTCCAAGCGCACTGGCACCGTTTCAGGAACCCTAGCGCCTTCGTCGGCGCGCGCTGCAGCTAGCGCGCTATCACGCGCCTTGCGCTCAGCTTCCGACAAAATTCTTTGCTGCTGGCCGCGTGGTTCTGCAACCGCGCTTTGTTCCACCTGCGGCTTGGCTGCAGGCCGCGCCTTCTCAGCGGCAGGCGCCGCCGCAACAACCGGAGCTTCGACAGGCTCGCTGCCCGGCGCTCCGAGTTTTCGCGTCTTCTTAACCTCAACAACCACGTTCTTCGAACGGCCGTGACTGAAGTTCTGACGCACGAGGCCCGACTCGACCGTCTTTTGAAGCGTCAGCGGCTTGCGCGCGCCAGGCCGCACGGTCTTGTCAGTTTGGTCTTTCTGTTCCGTCATGCGTCTCTCTATTCAACCTTCGTTATCAAGTTCAAAAAAAACGAGTTCAGGGGCGGCCGAAGAGGACCGGTAGCGCACGAGACGCCCCGCCTCCCTCAGAAACCGCTTCGCCAGTCCTCCGGGTATAAGGGCAGCATGTACCACACTTGGCCTGCCCATAGCCAAGCTCATTTCTGTAATTGTCAAGGCCGCGACGACAGGAGCTTTTTGGCCCAAATCGCTTTGGATTGCCTTGAATTTGCGGTCGAGCTTCGAACAGCCGTCGGCGGCGGCATCGCACCCGTGTAACAGAACTGCGACCTTAGCTTTATCTAGCGCGCTATCGACCTGTTGAAAACCGGCAACCGCAAGGCCAGCCTTGTTGGCGAGCGCTAAAGTATCACAGGCCCGGCGCAACATCATCGCTTCAAGCCGCGTTGCAAGATCTGGCGCAGCAGTTGCGGTGGCCTTGAGACTTCGATCAAAGGCCCTTGTTTTTATTGCCTTTTCAACAGTCTCCCGGTTGGCGGTGACCCACACGCCACGGCCCGGAAGGCGATTTTCCAGATCGGGCACAATTTGACCGTCTGGCGCCTGAACGAAGCGAAAAAGGTTTTCAGGATCTAAGTGCTGACGGGTTACAGCGCACAGGCGTTCAGAGGTATCATCTGCCTCCGCGCCTGTTTGCTGCACTCGCGTTCGCCGGTTAGGTGCCAAGCTGTCTCTAGAGCTCCGTTAAACATTGTCTCAAGCCGTCGACTCGGTGCCGGCCTCCCCGTCAGCTTCGGCAATGGCTGCCGCCGGCTTGACGAGTTCTTCGGCCGTGATCCAGCCCGCCTGAACGCGCGCGGCCATGATCATGTTCTCCACGTCCTGGCGCGACAATTCGAAGCCGTCGAGGAAGCCCTTATGACGAACTGCCTCGGCGTCTTTCTCTTTCTTGCGTTCCGTCCAGCCAACAAGCTCGTCGGTTGCGCAATCAGCGAAGTCCTCGACGCTTTTGACGCCGTTTTCGCCAAGCGCGACCATCATCGCGGTTGTCATTCCTGGAATTTCGGCAAGCTCATCGGCAACGCCGAGTTCGCGCCGTTTGGCGTCGCGTTCTGCTTCCTGCTGTTCCAAGTATTCCCTCGCGCGGTTTTGAATTTCCTGAGCCGTGTTTTCGTCGAAGCCTTCGATGTGAGCAATGTCGGTCAGTTCGACGAACGCCACTTCCTCGATCGTTGCGAAGCCTTCCGTCACGAGAAGCTGAGCGATGACTTCGTCGACATCGAGTGCTTCCATAAGAAGTGCCGTACGCTCTGCAAATTCTTTCTGGCGCCGCTCGCTCTCTTCCTGTTCGGTCACGATGTCGATGTCCCAGCCGGTAAGCTGAGATGCCAAACGCACGTTCTGACCGCGACGGCCGATGGCGAGCGACAGCTGCGCTTCCGGCACCACGACTTCAATCCGGTTGGTATCCTCGTCGAGCACGACCTTTGTGACTTCGGCGGGAGCCAGCGCGTTGACGATGAAGCTTGCTGCTTCCGGGTTCCATTGAATGATATCGACCTTCTCGCCTTGGAGCTCGTTGACGACGGCCTGCACGCGCGCACCGCGCATACCAACGCAGGCGCCGACCGGGTCGATTGAGGAGTCTTTCGAGATGACCGCGATTTTAGCGCGAGAGCCAGGATCGCGGGCGACCGATTTGATTTCGACAACGCCGTCGTAGATTTCCGGCACTTCTTGGGCAAAGAGCTTTGCCATGAATTCAGAGCGCGCACGCGTCAAAAAAATCTGCGGCCCGCGTTGCTCCCGGCGCACATCGTAGATATAGGCGCGGACGCGGTCGCCGAGGCGCACGTTTTCGCGCGGGATCATTTCATCGCGGCGGATGATGCCTTCGGCGCGGCCGAGATCGACGATGACATTGCCGTATTCAACGCGTTTCACTGTGCCGTTTGAGATTTCGCCGATGCGGTCCTTGAATTCGCTGAACTGCCGGTCTCGCTCGGCTTCGCGCACTTTCTGAACGATAACTTGCTTGGCATTCTGCGCAGCGACGCGTCCGAATTCTAGCGGGGGGAGTGCTTCAGCAATCATGTCGCCGACCTTGGCATCAGGGTTGCGCTTCAAAGCATCGGCCAGATTGACTTGAGTCGAGTCGTTCTCGACTTCGTCGACGACGGCCAAGACGCGCGTCAACCGGGCTTCGCCGGTTTTCAGATCGATCTCGCAGCGGATATCGTTTTCCGCGCCGTAACGCGATTTTGCAGCCTTCTGGATGGCGTCTTCCATCGCTTCGATGACGATCTTTTTGTCGATCGTCTTCTCGCGCGCCACTGCATCCGCGATCTGCAAAAGTTCCAGCCTGTTGGCACTAATGCCTGTCATGGCCATGGGTCAGTCCTCCAAGTCTTTAACTGCGGGCAAGTCTTTTTGGTCGAGATCGTCTTCGTCGAGTTCAGCCCCGTCGCCAGGGCCTGTTGCGTGGCGTTTCTTGGCGCGCGTTAGAGCCTCGCGGATGAGTTCGTCGGTCATGACGAGTTTTGCGTCCGCAACCAGTGCGATTGGTAGCCCCAAATGATGCTGGCCTGATGCCCCGAGGTCGGCGGCGATGCGCACTTCGCCGTCCTCGAAACCTTCGAGCGTACCCTTGAAGCGCTTGCGCCCGTCGATAGCTTCGTTGAGTTCGATCTTGGCGACGTGGCCCGACCAATCCTCGAAGTCGCTCGGGCGCACGAGCGGCCTATCTATGCCGGGCGAAGATATTTCCAGCCTATACTTGCCGCTGATCGTGTCGGCGACATCCAAGACCGGTGATACGTTTTTGGAAATCAATTCGCAGTCGTCGATTGAAATCGTGCCGTCGGGCCGCTCGGCCATGATCTGCACGATGCGATCTTCGCCGCCCATGACGCTCACGCGGACGAGGCGAAATCCAAGACCTTCGAGAACGGGTTCAGCAACGCGCGCAATATCAGCCGCCAAACCGGACTCGCGCAGGAAACGCGCGGTAGACGGGGCGCCTGGCGGAGGACTTGAAGTGCTGTTGGCGGGCTCAACGGCCATAGGGTTCAAATGCGGTCCAAGTGGCTTATGTGCGGCTAAAGTTCTTTGGGAGCGGGCCCGGAGGTCCACTCTCAAGATCTTCAGTTTGTTATTGAGATGACGGAGAGATAGGGGATTTTTGGGGGAAATGCAAGGGGTGGGGGGGGCAGCAGCTATTCAAGCTCAGCAGACTAGCTCGAAGTTTGGGTTGAGCCCCGATCAATTTCGTCGAGCTTTGCATTCCGACACGCTGCAACAGCGGCAATCAACTCATTGGACTGACCTTCTATGGTATGCTCGACAATGTCGGCGCACCGTTCTGCAATCTTTGGGTCGTTTTTTGAACCGAGGCTGGTCTCCAGTTGGACAACATCGCGATCAATGAGGTTCCGCGCAGCATCCCACGCCCACGAATTTAGTCGCTGAATCTCGGCACGAAAGGCGTCGGTGTGCTGCTGGACAATACGGCGTGCGTCGGGGTCGCGGTTATCTATTGCCTCTACTGCGGCAGCGTAACTCTGGAAGTATCGGTCAGTGAGTGGCTTGTAGTCACTGCGGACAAAGTGGTTGAGCTTATTCTGAATGATGCCGAGATGTTGTTCAGTGAGGCTATGGACCGGCGGCGGTTGCGATGATGCTTCCGCACTAGCGGCCTTGAACTCACTGACCATCCAGCTCCGGTGACTCTCAGCTCGTTCCATGAGGTCTTGAACAATCAAGTCGTGGTTGCGCAGATCGAATAGCGCTTGGGAGTATCGGCTTGCGATGACATAGCCTAGCGTTGGGCTATAATCTGGCTCTTTCATCAATTTGGCATTGGCGATCATGCCGATGATGGCTTGGTTCGCTACCAGTAGGGAATCATACTCGCGGGTGGTGGAGAGGTTATCAGCAAGCTGAACGCGGACTGCCGGATCAATTGCCATCGGCTTTGTGATGTAGTCGATGACAACAAATGCTGCGACGTCGCCAACGCGCTCTCCACGATTAACTGACGCTCGGGCCGATTTTATCCATTGGCCCTTATGCGCGACAATAGTTTTGGCGAGTTCGGGGCTAAAGAGCAAGAGAGCGTGAACCGCGACCTTAAGCTCACCGGTCAATCTAAAGTCACGCCAGAGCCCCATTGTCTGCCCCTCAAACTCGTTTCTTCGCGAAACACGCTTAGCACGCGTGCAGGGATTATTCCAAACAGCGAAGCGGGTCCTCACAAGTCCCCTCCCTCCCTTTAGGGAGGGGTTAGAGGGTGTGTGGGTGAGTCAACCTGGTTCCGGTGCAGGGCAGCGCGAATTGACTTAGTTCGTAGGAAGTCAGAACATTGATGAAACTTCCAGAAAGGAGATCAGAATGGGGAAGAGAATTTCCAGCTCTGATTACGAGCATGCTAAGAAAACGCTTGATCAAATAAACGACGCGCTAACCAACCAGCCAATGACTGATGCCAAGCGACGAGAGCTTCACGAGCAAGCGGCGGCGATCAGTGGATCACTCCTGAGTATTTGGTTCCCGATCGACTGGCCACGGCGGCTCATTATGTTCGGCATCTTGGCTTTTGGTATTCAGCAGGCAATAGCCGGGAATTTCCAGGCCTTATTTTTGTGGCTATTGTTGCCACTGTTTTCGCCGCGCATTGTCGGGGGAGCAGCTTACGCAGCGGGTCGTATCACCTCTTTGTTTCGGTGACACGAGTATCTAGGCCGCGCAACTCAGTTTGATCAATCGAAGAAACGCCTTCGCCAACCTCCTCACCCTCGCGTTCGGCATCCCCCTCCCCTCAGGGGCTACGGTATTCACACAATTCGATAGCACACTTTCGCTTCGCGTGATTCAAGAGCTGCCAGTGCGCGTGATTCGCGGAGGCAGCGATGGCTCGTTCCAA
>JAYSVT010000048.1:0-26059 GCA_043718455.1 Hyphomicrobium sp. | reverse complement strand
TGCGTTCCAATTATCATAGCGTTGGGCGAGAGTTTGCGCACGCTTGCTTCAAGGCTGTCTCGGAGCTCAGCAATGCGCGGCATCGCAGCAAGGGTGGCCCGTGCTTCTGCCGCCGCCGCACCAAACCCTGCGATAGCCGCGATGTTTTCTGTTCCGGCGCGCCGGCGGCGCTCCTGCCCACCTCCGCGAACGAATGGCACAAGATCAACGTGGTCGCGAATGATAAGTGCGCCAACGCCCTTGGGGCCGCCCATTTTATGCGCCGAAACGCTGAGCGTTGTGACACCAAGCGCGGCGAAATCAATTGGCAATCGCCCAGCGCCCTGCACGGCGTCGATGTGCGTGGCGAAGCCGTGTTCGCGGGCCAGCGCCGCGAGTTCGGCGATGGATTGAATAACGCCAGTCTCGTTGTTGGCCATCTGCAAAGCGACGAGCGTGCGGCCTAATTTGGCGCCGCTCGTCACGTGACGCACTACATCCTCGATGCGCGCGACGCCATCTACACCAACTGGAATTTCAATGATCTCGGCACCCGACGTTTTTGCTGGCGCCAGAACGCTGTCGTGCTCGATGCCAGCGACAAAAATAGTGTCCCAACCTTGAGCCATGACCCAGGCATTTGCTTCGGTTGCGCCGCTGGTAAAGACGACTTCGGAGGGCTTCGCGCCTAGAAGCCGGGCAACGTCTTCCCGCGCAGCCTCAACGATACCGCGTGCACGCCGCCCTTCGCCATGCACCGAGGAGGCGTTGCCGGTGACGTCGAGCGCCGCGATCATGGCTTTGCGCGCCTCGGGGCGCAGCGGCGCAGTCGCGTTGTAATCAAGATAGACGCGGGACGATGCAGAGTTTGTAAGTGTCTTACCCTTGTTCGCCACAACGTCGTGCAGAGTAACAGATCTCAGGTATGCAGACGTCGCGTCGCTCAAGCCCTGCCACAGCCCGTGCGTGATGCAACGCTCACCACCAACGCAGCCGTGGCCGTCATCCGTACAGCGGGTGAAATGCGTTTCTTCTTCGACCGCCGACATCACTTGGGCGATGGAAATCTCAGCGGAACCCCGCGCCAAGCGATAGCCGCCCAAACGTCCGCGTGCACTGTCAACAAGTCCTGCGCGGCGCAATTGAAGGAACAACTGTTCGAGGTAGGGTAGCGGTAGCTTCTGCTGCTCGGCGATTTGCGACAGCGGAAGCGCCGTGTCGCTCGCGTGGCGCGCGAGTTCCGCCATCGCCATAACCGCGTAACGCCCTTTAGTATTCAGTTCCACGAGCCGAATTCTCCTGGACTGCCGCCGCCCCAAATGGCCGCGAAGTCCAACACACTTGCTTTTGGCACCCGGTCTCGTGCTAAGAGACGCGCCCGGAGCTGCCGCGCGGCAACCCTTGTCTTTCGAATAGTTCTAAACTTGACTGTAATATGTAAATCCCGACCCTGCTAGTCAAGGATTGAATTGGCGTTGCATTTAGTCGTGAATGCCGCAGTGCAGACGGCGCCGCACAATCATGCACCCGTTGGTCGAGCCGCCTGCAGAATTTCGCGAACCTGAGAAAGTTTGAGATGCCCGAACTGATTATCAATGGCCCGGCGGGCCGCATCGAAGCGCGTTACCACCACGAAACCAACGGTGACAGCCCGATTGCCCTCATTTTGCACCCCCACCCGCAATTCGGGGGCACGATGAACAACCAAGTGGTTTATTCGCTGTACCACTCGTTTGCTGAGCGCGGCTTTTCAGTCCTGCGCTTCAATTTCCGCGGTGTCGGCCGCAGCCAGGGCGTGTGGGACGGCGGCCCGGGCGAGCTGGCCGATGCGGCGTCAGCACTCGACTGGCTGCAACTCGTCAAGCCGGATGCCAGGACCTGCTGGATTGCGGGTGTGTCATTCGGAACTTGGATCGCCATGCAGCTGTTGATGCGGCGGCCTGAAATCGACGGCTTTATCTGCGTCGCGCCACCCTCTAACCTTTATGACTTCTCGTTCCTTGCCCCCTGCCCGTCGTCAGGGCTCATGATCAACGGCGACAAGGATCGCGTCGTTCCAACGGCGTCAGTCGCGGAAATGTCGGTCAAGCTCAAGACCCAGAAGGGTATCAAGATCACGCACGAAATCGTTCCGGGTGCCAACCACTTTTTTGAAAACAAGACCGACGAACTCGGCAAAATCGTCGGCAGCTATGTGGACGAACGCATGTCTCAGTTCGAAAAAGACCGGGCCCGCGAGAAGGAACGCGAGCGCGAACGCGAATTGCAGCGTGCCCGCCAGCGCGAACTCGAGCGTCTCGAGGCTTCGAGCACGCCCGCCGCAATTTCTTCATCCAGCGACGACGACGACGAGTGAGGCGTAGGACGAACCTAGTGCCGCAGTTGCCGGCTACCCCACAGCGCGGCGGCGCCGCCGAGTACAAGCGGGCCGGCACCTAAAGCCGCAACAAGCCGCCAGAACCGGCCAGGGTCGCCTGCACGCAAAACTGTTTCAGCAACGGCGTCAGCGCCGGCTCCATAACTTATGGCGATGGTCCCGCTGCCGAGCGCACTGACGAGCATGACAAGGCCGAGCAACGCCGCGATTGCGCCAATGAAAACGGCTGCTGCTGCCAGTCCGGCTCTGAACATCGACATGCTTCAATCCTCGTTCGCTGGCTTAGGGGTCGCGAAAATGCTCATCTTTGGCTTGGCAATCAAGCCCCCGCGCATTGGCGCCATAACGCCCGTCGTCCCCGGGAAGGTGATCGGAAGCCCTCTGATGCTACGCACGGCGAGATAAGCCCAAGCTTCTGCCTCCATGCTATCACCGTTCAATCCGGCCGCCTCTGCCGGCACGACGGCGTGATGCACAAGCCCCGCCAACAAACTCATCAGCGTTTGATTGCGCCGCCCCCCGCCTGCGATGATCCACAGTTCGGGTTCTTCCGGCATGTGCTGGCGCGCGCGCGCAATCGTCTCTGCCGTGAATGCGGTGAGCGTTGCCGCGCCATCTTCAGCACCAAGTGCGGCGACAGGATCGAGCGAGAATGAATGGCGATCGAGTGACTTCGGCGGCGACGACTTGAAGTAGGCGTGGTTCAGATACTCATGCAGCACGGCACTATTGATTTTGCCCTGTGCCGCCATCTCGCCATCCGCATCGAAATCGAAGGCGACTTTGGCGCGCATCCAATCGTCGATGAGCGCGTTGCCGGGCCCTGTGTCGAACGCCAGCAGACGGCCGTCGCGCCCAATCCAGGTCACATTCGCCACGCCGCCGATATTCACGATAGCCACCGGCCGCTGTGGAAGCTTCGCGGTCAACGCTTGATGATAAGCTGGCACCAGCGGCGCACCCTGCCCGCCTGCCGCAACGTCGGCCGCACGCAGATCATAGACGACGTGGATGCGGGTCAGATCGGCCAGCATCTCGCCAAGGCCGAGTTGTACCGTGAGCCTATCATCGGGCCGATGCAGCACCGTCTGCCCATGAAAGCCGATGACATCGATCTGATCGCGCGATATCCCCTGCTTGCGCAGAAAATGCGACACAGCGGCACCATGCAGCTCCGTCAATTCGCGCTCGGCGTGAGGCAAATGGGCCGGCCGGTCGCGTCGGTCCTTGATATCCTTGGAATCTGCGATGGCCGCCAGTAGAAGCGCCCGCATTTCGGGATTATAGGGCAAGGTCATCGACGGACCGCGCACGACGTGAGATTCGCCATCGGTGGTAATTAGCGCCACATCGATGCCGTCCAGGGACGTCCCGCTCATCAACCCCAGTGCCTGCATAACCTTCGTCATCAAGACCTTGCCCAACGAGCCTTCCCGTGCTCATGTCTGCCGCCTCTAACCCTGAGGCGGCGCTTTCCTTTTGCGCGACCCTAGACCATGGCCGCCGTGTCTCATAGCACAAGGCCTCATAGCCCAGATATCGATCAGTTATCCCATGACCAAGCTCAAATCTGATTTTCTCAACATCCTTTCCGAACGCGGTTTTCTGCACCAGTGCTCGGATATGGAGGCCCTTGATAAGGAAGCGGCCGCCGGCAAACTCATTGCCTACGTCGGTTATGACTGTACGGCACCCTCGCTGCACGTCGGCTCGCTCATTTCGATCATGATGCTGGCCTGGCTGCAAAAAACCGGTGGCAAGCCGATCGTGCTGATGGGCGGCGGGACGACGCGCGTTGGAGATCCCTCTGGCAAGGACGAAACGCGTCAGCTTCGCACGGTTGGAGAAATCGACGCCAACAAAGACGGCATGAAACAAGTCTTCTCGCGGTTCTTGCAGTTTGGCTCCGGCAGGACCGATGCCATCATGGTCGATAACGCCGAATGGCTGGCGCCCCTTAATTACATCGACTTCCTGCGCGACGTCGGCCGGCACTTTTCGGTCAATCGCATGTTGACGATGGACAGCGCGAAAATGCGGCTTGAGCGCGAGCAGGAACTCTCGTTTATCGAATTCAACTACATGCTGCTGCAGGCCTATGACTATGTTGAACTGTCGCGCCGCTACGGCTGCAATTTGCAGATGGGCGGCTCCGATCAGTGGGGCAACATTGTCACCGGCATCGACCTTGGCCGCCGCATGGGTGTCAAAGACCACCTGCTTGCGTTGACATGCCCACTGCTGACGACTGCGTCGGGCGCCAAGATGGGCAAGACAGCCTCAGGCGCCATCTGGCTCAACGAAGCGCAGCTCTCGGCCTATGATTACTGGCAATACTGGCGCAACACGGAAGACGCTGATGTCGCGCGCTTCTTAAAACTCTTCACGATGTTGCCGATGGACGAGATCGCGAAGCTTGAGTCATTGCAAGGCGCGGACATCAACGAGGCCAAAAAGGTTCTCGCAACCGAAGCCACTGCGCTCATTCACGGGCGTGAAAAGGCGGAAGCTGCGGCAGAGACGGCGAAGAAGACGTTTGAGAAAGGCACCTTTGCTGCCGATTTGCCGACCGTCGAAATCAGCCGCGCCGATTTGGATGGAGGCCTTGGTGTACTTGCGCTGTTTGTGAAAGCTGGATTGGCCGCCACGAACAGCGAAGCGCGCCGCCAGATTCAAGGTGGCGGGCTGAAGATCAACGACACGGCCGTGCAAGACGATAAGGCGACCGTAAGCCTGAAAGATGCAGCGGCGAGCGGCGTGATCAAACTCTCGCTTGGCAAGAAGAAGCACGTGCTGTTGAAGCCAATTTAGATCGCGCGCACTGACGCTTAGCTACGGCGTCGTCGTCGATGTCCATCCTTCGGAAATGCCGGGTACAGTCGCGGCAGGCCGTGACTTGCGCGCGGGGGGCGCGGTATCGACGGGCGGCGCGGACGCACGCACACGCTGCTCGACGGGTTTTGCTGGCACTTTCTCGTCGCGCGCTTGGATCTTTGGATCATACGGCGTCATTTCCATCAGGCCGCGCAGAATCCCAGGTGTCACGATCGACAGCGGATTAACGAGAACCTGCGGTTCCGACATCGCGCCTTGCACGGCGAATGTGATGCCGAAAATGCCTTCGCCATGGGCGCCGGAGAGTATTTGTCCGAGCAACGGGATACCACCCAGCGCGCCGTTCAAACCTTGCAGCGGAACGTAGGTTCCGCCGATGTTGATGCGCCGCGTTTTGAAATCAGCCTTGCCGCGCATGTTGGCGCCCATCACCGGACCTTTGACATAAGATTCTTCCAGCACGAATTGGCCGTGCCCGATGGAGAACGGCGCTTTGAGCTGATCAAAATTGAAAACTTCACGCGTGACTTGTTTCTTGCCGCTTATGACTGGACGCCCCTGGTCCGCGCTGCCGACTACTTCGCTGACGATGGGATCGCCCAGAACCTTGAAGTTGTTGACCCACAAAATGCCGGTCTTTTCTGCGGGCCCCTTGCCATCGAGATTGACCTCAAGCTGCAGCCTGCCGCCCTGCACGTTGGGGTAAAAGTCCAAGAGCTTCATCGTCGCGCCGGCATCCGTTGAATCGGCAAGCAGCCGCCTCGGCCCGCCGGGCTTCACCTCCAGCACTGCTGCCAGTGGCGCACCGCCGTCCAGCGTGCCGCGCGCATCCAACTTCGTGAGCTTTTCCGCGCGTGAAGACAGCTTCAATTTTAGTCCCCGCAGCGAGACATCCGAATGGCCGATAACATTGTCGATTTCAGCGGCAAGGTCGATGCCAGGGTTCGGCTTCAGAGACTTCGCTTTCTGTTCTTCGCCGACCGAAAAAAGTGATTTGAAGAAAACGCGGCCATCGAAGTTCTTACCGTGCGCTTTGATGTTCCACACGCTGTCGCCGCCGCGCGTGCCTTGCACTTCCAAACGCGAGACAACATTCAAGGAAAACTCGGGAAAGAAGAATTCCTTCATCTTATTGTCGGCGCCAACTCCAACCCAGCCTTCAATGGCGACGTCATCGCCGGCCACTTTGAAATTTTGCAACTCGGTCTTGTGGGTTTTTCCCGAGGCGATGTCCGTGTCTAGCACGGCAGGACGCCCTCGCGCCTTGCGCCAGGAGATCGGCTCGATTATCAGTTCCGCATTCGTCAGGTCGGCTTTGAGGTGAATAACGGGCTCGGGTCTTGTGCCCTTTTCGAGCGAAATTTCAACAGGAACGACACCTTGCACGAGGTCATTGATGTCGAGGCCTAGCTGATTGCGATCTGTGTCATCAAGGCTTGCCGTCACCTTGACGGGCGGTTGCTGATCCGCGCCGGCACTAAAAATGCGTTGACCCGTTATCTTTGCCGGCACGCCGTTGACCAGAAGATCCCCTTTGGCTTCAAGCGCGGCGCCTGTGAGGTCAAGCGCCAGCGTGAACCCTTGCACATCGAATTGACCGCCTACTTTGCCAAAGCGGCCGTCGGTAATTTTGGCCTTGCCTTCAATGGCGACCTCATCGGCGTCGAGGCCAGATACGAGCGGCAGTTTGATCTTGAACTGCGCATCAACCTTACCGTCGGCGGCTTTCGGCAGCGGCGCCGCTTCGCGAACTGGCCTCACCGGTAGCGTTTCCACCACCTCAAGAAAGGGGCCAAGGGCGGATTGGACCGAGAACGCCAATTCGCTGTCGGGGCGCGGACCCATAACGTCCGGCGAGGTGAGGCGCCCGCCTTTGATCGTAACTTTGCGATTGCCTGGCAGGACCGCATGAGCCTCCGGAATTGCAATCTCGAGAGCGTTGTTCTCAAGACGCACAAGTGTGCGCGGCGCAACGATTGGAACCATACCTTCCAGCGCGATCATCGTCGCGTCGGCAACCTCAAACGTCGCCGAAAGGCGCTCGCCTATAGCACCCAGTACCGGGGCTTCGCCGTGCATAAATTCGCCGCTGGCAAAGCGTACCGTGCCGCCCTTGAAACTGGCAGACGATACGCGTTCGCCAACCCACGCCCGGGCTCCAGGAGCGAGAGCCCTGGGCCACATCGCCTTCAAGGTATCGAGTGGCATTGGCGTAAACGTCACATCGGCGCGCGAGCTTTGGCCCTGCGGGCCGGCTTGTGTCATGGCCTTAAAAGCAATCTCTCCGCCACCGCCCTTCATATGGAAATCACCGATCTCGACAACGCCGCGGCGCGGAATGATGGAACCTAGAACACTCCATTGCTCAAGTGCCACGGGAGCGACTTTGAATTCGTTTGCCTCCAGCGTACCGTTCTTGCCGTCGATCGAATATCGCCAGACGGGTGGACCGTTTTCGCCGGAGATATCTTTGGCGGTACCGGAGAATTGGATGTTGCCGTCAGCCCATTTGACCGGACTTGGCGATAATTGCCACTGGCGCTCAGCGCCGTCATAAGCCAAGCGGAATAGCCCTGCTGTCAAACGGAGCGGATCGGCACTGACACCAGGAAGCACAAGCCGGCCGGCGCCGACTTCAAGTGCTATCTCTGCTTTTTCGACGTCGCCTTCGATCGCAAGTTCAACGCTTGCGTCGCCAGCGACGGGCACATCGAACATTCTTAAAAGTGCAAGGGGCGGTGCCGCGGCGGCAAGTGTCGAGGGCACCAGATCGCGGATTGTTGTCTTGACCACAAGCCGCCCGGCCTTGTCCGTTTCATCGGTCAGAAAGGAAAGCGCCCAAGGACCGCGTTCGGAGGCGATCGTTGCACGCCCGGAAATGACGCTGCGTCTGCGTTTGTGATTAAAATCGATACTTGCATCCGTGATGCGCCACGAACTGCGGCGGCCCGCGTAGTCCAGTACGACGGTGGCATTCTGCATGCCGACTTCGCTGAGATAGGATGTAGCGTCCATTTTCCGGCGCGCGCGCGCGGACGACTCGCTCAATAACTTTGCAAGATTGAGCGGCTTAGCGATGGGTTTGTCCTTGGGGATCGCGGAACCGGAAGTCTCCGGCCCGGCGGGGGGCACTTGAGGCGCATTTTTATCTGCCACGCTAGCGGTTTTCTCTGAACCCGCATTCCCGCTGCCGGTTTTCCCGGAGCCAGAAAGTTTCGACAGGCTCATCGATAATCCCGACTCCTCACTGAATGCGAGATTGATTTCAGGATCGATGAGCACGACCTTTTCCGGCACGATACGTGCGCGCCACAATGCAGCGGTTGAGATATTGACTGCTGATAATGGTGCCGCCGCAACGATGACGCCTGTTTCATCCGAGAGGCTCATATCGACGAGGCGGAACTCCAACCCGCCGCCGTTACCCACTCTGAGTTCAGCGCTTTTGATTTTGACAGTGTTGCCATCGAGTTCTGCATTGATACCGCGTTCGATCGGGGGCACTAGGATGTCGAACGAAATCGGTCCATGACGCAAGCGCATGGCAACCACTCCGATCGCAATCACTGCGAGCAGGGCAAGCGGTACGAATGTGTAGACCAGAAACTTTCCCGCGCGGCGCGCGTGCGGAGCAGCTGCCGAAAGCGCGCTCCCGATGCCGGCAGGTAAAGCGGGATCAGCACGGACATCAACCTGCCGCGCCGCACCCGGTGGCCGGGCCGGCGGCAAGGGTGGCGGCAGCGCCCCGGCTGGAGTGCCGCCGGTTCGCTCCGATGCCTGACGCAAATCTTTAGGGTTCGAATTCAACGTCTCTCCTTGCCCCGTCCCTAATTGATCAGCAGAAGGCACCCGAACAACCACGCAAATGCAGTCGGCCCCTGCCCTTTGCGGCTTTACTCATTTCGACGCATGATCCAGTAAGTGTCTTCAGCAAGTACCCGATGAATAACGACAAAAGAAAGGCACCCCCTGTGTTAAACGAAGGCGACAATGGACCTGATTTCAAGCTCAAGGACGACAGTGGAAAAACACTGCAGCTGTCGAAACTCAAGGGGCGGCCGGTCGTGGTCTATTTTTACCCCAAAGACGACACGTCCGGTTGCACGGCGGAGGCGAAAGACTTTTCCCGCCTAGCGCCAGATTTTCGAGCCGCAGGTGCCGAAATCATCGGCATTTCACCGGACAGCCCCGAGAGCCACGCCAAGTTCAAAACTAAGTACGGCCTGGACGTGAAACTTGCCGCCGACACCGATAAAACTGCCGCTGAGGCTTATGGCGTGTGGGTTGAAAAATCCATGTATGGTAAGAAATACATGGGAGTAGAGCGCTCAACGTTCCTCATTGACAAACAAGGCCGCATCGCCACGAGCTGGCGCAAGGTTAAAGTTCCGGGGCACGCCGAAGAGGTACTGGCGGCCGTAAAAGGCCTCTAACTCGGGTATGTCGTCAATCAGAGCGACTGAAATCGTGGACCCTCTGCCACACTCATGGCATAACAATCCGATACTCGAACCAATCCTGGGGATTACCGGTGGATAGCCGGACCTACCTACTGACCCAGGGGATCGTTAGTGTTACGCGAATCAGCAGTGCTCGTCGCAGGCGGGAAGTGGTGCGTGCGGCTGATTGGCGAGTGCGGGGCAGTTGCAAAAGTTGAGTTAGAGGGGAGTCACGCATGTTACCGAATTTTCGCAGGACAGAACCAGAGTCCGCACGTATCCAATCCAATCCCGCCGCGAATGACCAGTTGAAGGCATTTCCCGCACGGCCAATCCTTGCCAGCCAGCGCAGCACGGATCGTGCATCGGTGTCGGTGATTGGACCTGACCTCGTCATAACGGGCAATCTGATGTCCAAAGGCGAGGTCCAAGTTGATGGCACCGTTCAGGGCGATATTCATGGCAGCCATGTGATTGTTGGTCAGACCGCCAACATCTCAGGCGGCATCGTCGCCGAAGAAATCGTGATCCGCGGCCATGTCACAGGTTCCATTCGTGGCAAGCGCGTCATGTTGCAGGCGACAAGCCAAGTGGATGGCGATATTTATCACAACGCCCTGTCCATCGAACAAGGGGCCTTGTTCGAAGGCAAGTCGCGGCGCACCAATGATGATCCGCGCACTGGCGCCGTCGTGAACGCCCCGGCACCTGCTGCAAAATTCGTGACCGCCGAACCGGTCATGGATCCGGTCATGGATTTGGATGAATCTGAAGCTGACGTCACGATCGTGCCGCCCAGGCTTCCCTCGTTTAACTAAGATTCGGGCAACCGCGGTTCTGGCAACACCACAATCGCGAGACAAATTACCCTGGCTGCCAGCTCGCGATTGCGAGCCGGTGGCCAGAAATGTTTTTAAAGGCTTTTTCCCGGCAGGTCAGGAGAATAACCTGATGCCCGGCTGCCGCGTCTTCAAGAGCGCGGCACATCGCCTCTAACCGCGCATCATCCGAATAGACGAGCGGGTCGTCCAGGATAAGCGGCATGGAAGCGCCGCGCTCGGCAATCAGCTTGGCGAAGCTCATGCGTACCAGCACGGCCAATTGCTCGCGCGTTCCATCCGACAATGTCGCGAATTCTTCTTTCTCTCCGGCGCGATTCAAGGCGTCGAGAGAAAACGCATCCTTGAAATCCAATCCTGAGTCCGGAAAGAGCCGCACGAGATAGGGCGCAATGGCGAGCGTGACAGGCTCAAAATAGCGGTTGCGAAGATTTGCTTCGCCGTCACTGAGCGTCGTGGTGAGCAAGCGTAGTGCTGCGATTTCGGCTTCAAGGCGCTTCACATCGCGCTCGCAGAGTTCGAATTCGCCGAGCGCCTTGGGCACTTCGCCAGCGCGGCCGTCTTCGTCAACGCCCGATTGTTCGCCCTTTAATCCTTCGAGTAACACTGCGATACGGCGGGCTTCGCTAGCTTTGCGAGACGCTGCCTGCCGCGCAGCTTCCAGTTCCGCCGACAATGTGCGAAAGGCTGCATCATCGGGTGCCGCCGCTTTTGCGGCCTCGTAATCGCGCCGGGCTGTCTGCACTGCAGCTTCAAGTTCATGCGCCAGCTGTTCAAGTTCTGCGGAGTTTTCCGCTTTGGCTCCCGTCCCGGATTGAGTGAGACCCGCCAATTCCTGTGCGAGGGCTACGGCGCCTTTTGGTGCAAGTCCCGACAGCCGTGCGCGGGCTTTATCAAGTGCGGCGGCATCCTGCATACGCATCTCCCCAAACGCACGGGCGTCGTGCAAAGTGGCAGCGCCTATCTCAGCGAGGCAGGCCTTCAACCCGCCTTCAGCCGAATCCAGCCGCGCTTTGGCAGCCGCAGCTTTGGCCGGATCGGCCGTGACGACGCCGATCGAGCCAATGCCTTCGATCTCGATAGTCAGGCGATCGGCAACATCAATTTGAGTGCGCGCGCGGATCGCCAGACCATTCGCCGTGATGCGCCCATCGGCTTGAGGCAATGGCGAAATTTCGACCGATGCCGAGCGGCTTGAGAGTTCGCTACCAGCCACTGCCACGTCGCGCTCAAGCTCGAACAGCCTTTGCAATCGAGCAGGCGTCGCCCTGCTAGTATTTAGTTTTTCCGAAAGCGTCCTGATCTCACTCTCGAGCACATGAGTCGCCGAAATCGCCTCCTCAAGGCTTGAGCGCCGCGCGGCCGAGGCAAGGCGCAGATCGAGCGCTTGGCGTGCGCTTGCCGCTTCCAAGTCGCGCGACTTGAATTCAGCAGCGATCAGATCGCGGCTTGAACGCAACGCGACGCCATCGGCTAAAGTTCTTTCCAAAGCCTCAATGCGTTGCTGATCGGCCGCTCGCACCTCGGGCGATTCCAGTGCCGTTAAAGACGCGCTCGTTTCCGCAATGCGAGCCATGCGCTGCTCACTGGCCTCAGCCATCTGCCGGGCCCGCGCCAAGTGGCTTCGCGCATCATCCCGCGCTTTAAGAGCGGCATCGAAGGCACCGCCCTTTTTGGCGCCCTCCCGCCCGGGTGTTATCAGTTCACCGAGCGCCGCTTTGACCCGCTGATTGATGCGCGATGCGGAGCCAGCGCCTGCCGCCGCTTCGACTTCCCGCCCCAAGAGTTCAACGAGCGCGGACGCTTCGCCACGCGGCTTTGACTTGCCGGTCAAGGGGTCGATGTCGGGATCCGGCGGCAGAAGCGCGCGCTGCTGGCGCACCCACACGAGTCCCATGCGCCCCGGCGCGGATTGCCCCGGACCATTGTTTGAAACACCTGCCAGCGTTGCGAGGCGATCCTCCGCATCAGCGGCGAGCGCAACTGCACGCTTCGTCTTCAGGTCGGTCAGGATCGCCGCCTTGCCGCGTCCAAATTGTTTGCGGATTCGCCAAAGGCCATCCTGTGTTTCGAAATCCACTTCAACCAGGGGCTCTCCGCCTGAGCGCGGCCGCATCCCTTCAAGCACGGCACCCGACGTCGCGTGTCGCAACAGAAAGGCTGCTTCGAGCGCTTGGAAAATGGTAGACTTCCCAAACTCGTTCGGGCCCGCGAGCACATTGAGCCCCGCGTCGAAGCCTTCGATCGCAATCGGCGAACTAAAGCGCCGGAACGCGGCAAGGCGGAGGCTAAGAATTTTCATGCGCCTGCCTCACGGTCTTCAGCGGCGAAAGAAAACAAGCGGCGAAGGGCCAGATCGGCGACTGCCTTTAGCGGATTTGATGAGTCTTGCGCGATTGCGGCAAGCTGGCGGGCCGCCGCTGTCAGCACACTGCCCTGCGCGCCGTCTTGACCGGAAAGTAAATCGAGACTTTCGAGGTCGCCGCTCGAAGCGGTGACGGCAAGACCTGATTCATCGAGTTCGAGATGACGTAAGCGCCCTTCAAGTGTTGTCTTCCAGGATTCGAGCTCCGCGTATTCAGACAGCGTAACGGCGCCAGATAATGTTAAACTCAGCAGTACCCGCGAGGACGTATCTGGCATCGCCGCGATTTGGCGTTCAATAGCCTGCACATCGGCGATGGATCGGATCACGCTCACGAGTTGCAGCCAATTGAAATGTGCGCTGGCTATCGGTTTCACATCTGGAGGCGCGCGGCCATCGATCGAAATGGCGAGAACGTTACCGGCGTCGTTGTCCTTGAAACGGTCAGGTTCCGGCGTTCCAGAATACCAGGTTCGAGCGTCAATCGATTTTGCGCCGTGCCAATCACCAAGCGCGAGATACGCAAGACCTGCGCGCGCCGCGCGGTCACGCGCAAGCGGCACGCTGCTTTCGCCCTCGCTGCCGAAGCCGTGAACAGAGCCGTGTGCCAGCCCGATGCGCAGAACTCCAGGCGATGTTGCCTCATGATCCATCCACTCTGATGGATCGCGGCCCGGATTTTTTGACGTTAGCGGCGCGGGCAGAACGACGGCTTCAGGCGACAGCGCGAACGGCTTTGTTTCCGTCAAAATCGCGACATTGCCCGGCACGCCAATGCGCGAGATGCGTTCCCACAATCCCCCAGCGCGTGCTGGATCGTGATTGCCCGGCAATAGAACCCACGTGATCCTGGCTTCCTGACGCAGTTGCTCAAGCGCGCGTCTGATCACAACGGATTCGATCAAGTCGCCATCGAACACATCGCCCGCAACGAGGACATGGGCCGCGCCTTCAGCCCGGGCAATGGCTGCAACGCGCGCAATAATGCCTAGGCGAGCGGCCGCGAGTTCACCGCTAAGTCCTGACGGCATAGTGGCGAACGGCTTGGCGAGCTGCCAATCGGCCGTGTGAATGAATCGCATGGTCATGATGGGCGACCATTCCCTCTCGCCCCGGCAACTGCAAGCCCGCTCTTTAACGCGCTTATATTCGTGTGGAAAAACCCTTGTTGCGCGCCGTTATTTGCCAACTGCGTCGAGCGTGCGGGCGAGAAAGACGACTTCACGTTCGCCAACGCCGTCCGCACCGGCCTCCATGAAGCTATTCCGGTTATAGAAGGCGACGTTGCGCGCGCCGCGGCTGGTGACGACGTGAACGCCCGGCGCACCCGCGTTCTGCGCATCCGCGATGAAGCGTTCGATCAACTCGCCGCCAATCCCGCGATTGCGAAAAGCGGGATCGAGATTGACGTGCAGGTGCGCAGGGTAAGCCTTGGTTAGACCCGCGAAGTGAATGAAATATGGAACGTCTGCAAAGCGGGGTGTGCGTGCCGGATCGTCGAGGCTTGCAACTAGGTAGCCTGCGACGGTCGCTTCACCTGAAAGCGCGACGTAGGCCCATGCGCTGTCGTGCGTGAGATAGCGGCCAAGCCAGCGCTCGCGAAAGGCATCGCGTGCTGCGTTGCTGGCAAAGGTTTGAGTGTTGCTGGCTCCAAAAAAGACGTTGTCGATCCCGGCCATCAGACCCGGGCCTCGTTTGAGTTCGGTATAGCGATGAATGAGGATCATGCTTGTAGTGATGTCCATGTGATATATTTCCCGTGGCGCAGCATTCTAACGCGCGCGAGAAAGGATGCGCAAAAAAATGGGGACGGACACTCGCCCATCCCCATTTCTTTCAACCCTGTGTCAAACACTACCAGCCGCGCCGGCAGTGATTATAGCGGCGCCACCAGTAATGGCTTCCGGTGTAAAGGGCTTTACGCTTCAGCCAACGGCAGCCGGAGTTATAGCCATAGACCGGGGCAATATAGAGCCGCGGACGATAATGGTGACGGCGATAACCGCCACCGTAGAAGCCATGACGGCGGAAACCGCCACCATAAATCCCGTGCCGCCTGCCACCGCCGCCGAAATGGCGCACACCGCCACGGCGATTGCCAACCTGCGTCACGCCGCTTTTTTCGGTAATCGCTGATTTTTGAACTGTTAGTGCTGACGCTGGCTGAACAGCTGCGCCCTGGAACATGAAGCTCGCTGCAATCGCGAGCAATGCGATTTTAAGTTTGCTCATCTTAGTATCTCCTCACTCACGCCTATAGGCGCGGTTTTCACTTCAACTCTGAGTGAATGGACATCTGATCCACCCTCTCTGAAACGGAAACGGACAGCGCGCCGACTTCCGTCGCACCATCCGTGCCTAATTGAATCGGTAATTTTACATCGTGCGCGTGATGTGGCGCGAAGCTGAATATCTATTCATTTTGCACGAGAGCCGAGACGAGTTTTCTACGAAAGTCTGGCGGCAAATCGTGCGGCACAGCAGGACGCTGTTCGGGAGTTTTTCCCGATGGCTCTCCGTCATTCGTTTCATCGGCACGAATCGATGACGGGTTTGCGCCGCCGTAGTTGCGGCTATAGGGTTCGCTTGGATCATCGGCCAGCTGGCGAATGCGATCCGGCGGCGGCGTTTGTGCTGGCAGTCCATCATCTTCAATTTCAACGTCGGCCGCTTGCGCCACAGCTTGCGGCGGTGCGACCGGAACATTTTCAGCTGTGTAGGAATTGGATTGCGCCGACGAGCAGCCTGCAAGACCGAGAAGTGCGGCAAGCGCACAAAACATGAGTGCCGGCTTGGCACCGGCTTGAAACGCAAACATGGGATACGCCTTTGACTGAACGCGACTGGTACGCAACAAAGTACAGACTTGAGTGTCCCGGATTGAAACATCTCTGGGTTAAGGAGCCCCTAACGGCTGCATAAACTAGGGATTTGCACCGGTTTGCCGGCTAGGCGGCGCGGGCCACGAGGCCGGAGGCGAGTATGCCGTTAAACACGGCCTGCACCGCAATTGCGGCCAGCAACAATCCAAACACGCGCACGAGAACGCGCTGTGCCGTCAAACTCATCATGCGGTTGAGTTCGTGCGCGGCCACAAGCAATATGAGCGTGAATGACATAACAGCGAGCAGAGCACCGGTCACGATCGCGAGTTGCAGCGGCTCGCCGTGCGCGTTCGCCGCTAATAGAATTCCGGCACTCATTGCGCCGGGGCCCGCGAGAAGCGGCGTTGCTAAGGGAAACACAGCAACATCTTCGCGCGTTTGCGCTTCTTCGCCTTCTATCGGTGTCATCTTGAGTGCCCCGCCCGGTCTGGCAAAAATCATATCGATGGCGATCATGAGCAGAATGATGCCGCCCGCCGTTTGCAATGCAGCGATCGAGACGCCGAGCTGGCGCAGAATAGGTCCGCCGAGCAGCGTGAAAAATCCGAGGATGAGTGTTGCGATGATCGTGGCGCGCTGCGCGATGCGGCGGCGCGCGACGCGCTCCATTTTAGGTGTCAGCGTTGCGAACAGCACGGCCGCTTCGACCGGGCCGATGGTCGCAAAAAAGGTTGTGAAGCTTTTCAAAGCCGTCTCGAGCACGGGCCGCATCTTTCTTAAGGTAAGTCGCAGCCGCATCATGGCGCATGGTTATCGGCACTCGGCAATCCTACCAGCACTCATTGGCAAAGGCTGCTAGCAAGGCTTTGTTCAGCATAATTTTTTGTTGATGTGAAACGATTCTCGCATAACATCGTTGATCGGGGGTGCGCGTTCGACCATTCAAGGGAGAACTACCGTGACCGCTAAAGCGACTGACGTGACGGACACAAACTCTTCAGACCGGGACTTTCGAGCTCAGCTCGCAGGCTTCAGCCTGACCACGGCGGAAATCATCTATCGCCTGCCTGATCATCCAGTTCTGCTGCAGAGCTACATCTGGCAGGACTACGATCTCGCGCCACGCTTTCCGAAGCTCAAAGCCTTTCTCAATTTCTGGATTGCGAAACTGGACGGGCCGCTCTTCAAAGTGACGGTCGCGCACTCTAAACTTATTCGACCGGCGGAACTGCGGCTCCTGAACGCGGAATTCAAGTTGCACTGACGCTGGCCAGCTTAGCGGCGGCCGTTCTCTCAGGAAATCCGGCCAAATCGACGTGGCCCGAGCCGACTGATCGACAATTTCTAACTGAGTCTAAAAAGCGAGGCTTGCAGCGGACTTTTCAGTCAAGGCTGCCGTTCCAAACTTCCATTGTAGATCACAGGTTCGTGATGAATGAAACTTTACTGCTGTTGGTGCGTACCTCCAGGGTGGGCAAGACTACGCGCGCGTAATCTCTTGCCCTCCGCGGCATGAACACCCCGTTTTCTTGGGGTGATTGCCAGTTAACTGTCGTTGAATGCAGCAGTCAAACATCGGGCCACTGGCCCTCAGGGAGAAATTTCATGAAACTCAACGCTAAATCTGGTGCCGCTATTGCTGCAACCGCAGCCGCACTGCTGATGTCGGGCGCCATTTCCGTTTCCACCGCTCAAGCAGCAGACGCCAAGGGCCATTGCGTCGGCGCAAATGCTTGCGGCGGCAAGAGCGCCTGTAAGACGGCGAAGAACGAATGCGGTGGTAAGAACAAGTGCAAGGGCCAGGGCTTCACTGAAATGACCAAGGCTGAGTGCGACGCCGCTGCCGCCGCCAATAAGGACGAGAAGGTCAAGATCATGTTCGAAGCAGCCGCGATGCCTGAGAAGAAGTAAACTGCTCACACCCCTGTAGCAGTGCGAGGTCCGGCTGCGCAGCCCACGAGGCGCGGCCGGGCCTCTACTATTATCAGCCGAACTGTGATTTAGAAACGGGCAGCGAATGCGAGGTGGATGTGCCGGCTAAACGGGAAAAAATAATCGAGTGCCCACCTGCGGCGCCACCCGCTGCTGGAGACAAGCCTGCTCCACTAGGCTTTGGCCTGGGCCTCCGGCCCCAACACTACACCGATATTCTTGAGGGCAATCCGCCTATCGACTGGTTCGAATTCATTTCCGAAAATTACATGATCGCAGGTGGCCAGCCGCTCAAGATGCTGGACGCAGTTGCGGAGCGTTATCCGCTGGTGCAGCACGGCGTTTCGCTCTCCATCGCTTCGACGCAACCCTTCGACGAAGATTATCTCGACGGTTTAGTGAAGCTTGCAAAACGCGTATCGCCCAAATGGGTGTCTGACCATTTGTGTTGGACCGGCGTGCATGGCGTCAACTTGCACGACCTGTTGCCATTTCCTTACACGCGCGAAGCTCTCGATCACGTCGTCTCGCGCGTCGCTTACGTACAGGAGCGTCTCGGCCGTCCTCTGTGCCTCGAAAATGTTTCAACCTACGTGTCATTCAACGAAAGCGAGATGACGGAGTGGGAATTCATTTCGGAAATGACCAAGAGAACCGGCTGCTGGCTTCTGTTCGACGTCAACAACGTCTTCGTCAGCGCCCACAATCACGGCTATGACGCCAAAACGTTTCTCGACGGCATTCCAGCCGATCGCGTCATTCAGTTCCATCTCGCAGGCCACAGCGACATGGGCACCTACATCATCGACACGCACGACGCGCCGGTGCGCAGCGAAGTCTGGGACTTGTACAAGATAGCCTTAAAGCGCTTCGGTCCGGTCTCGACCATGATCGAGCGCGACGACAATATCCCGCCCCTCGCCGAACTTGTCGATGAACTGGCGACCGCGCGGGACATCGCCGAGCGTGCACTTGGGCAAAAATTTCCAGCGCGGATCGCGTCTGTGCCAAACTTCGCCGCAGCGGAGTAGAAATCCGTCATGAAACTTGCTGACCTCCAGGCCCAGTTTCAAAGCGCCATTCTTGATGGCGGCGACGGCGTTCTGGCGCTTATCCCAAATAGCCCGAAAGAGTCTAAAGAAACGTTGTTTGACGTTTACCGCAATGCTTACGTGCTGCGCCTCATCGGCATCCTGGAACACGACTTCGAGCGCTTGCACACCTACGCGGGCGACGAAATGTTTGATAGCCTGGCGCGAGCGTACATCGCCTCCAACCCATCGCATACGCCAAACGCACGCTGGTACGGTCAAGAGTTGCCGGAATTTGTTGCCACGTATCCCGAGACGGCTGCTTATCCCGCACTCATTGCCATCGCCAAACTCGAAGGAGCTTTGAACGACGTCTTTGATGTAGTGGACGCGCCGGTTCTAGCACTTCCCGAGCTTGCAGCCTTCGCGCCGGAGGATTGGGCGCAATTAGCTTTCTTACCCCATTCGTCGGCGCGACGGCAGAACGCGGATATCAATCTCACGGAGATCTGGCAGGCGCTGGCAGACAAGAAAACGCCGCCTGCTGTTCGAAACCTCGGCACGCCCGAACATATTCTTCTCTGGCGTCAGGACGTCATGCCTAAGCTTCGCGTGCTGGCGCCCGAAGAAGCCATGATGTGGGACGAAGCCGCTAAAGGCGTGCCGTTTGGCGTATTATGCGAAATGCTGGCGACCTTTGACAATCCTGACGAGGCGCCGTTGCGCGCGGCCCAGTATCTCAAGGGCTGGATCGAATTCGGCTTATTGCAAAGCGCGGCGATCGCGAAGACGAGCCGCAAGAAATCTAAACGCACGCCCGAGGTTTGACACTCACCCCATCTCCCCAAACCTCGTCATCCCGTCGTCGCGCGAGCGACCGTGCGGAACGCACGGCAGGACGGGACCCAGGCAAGCAGCGGCACAAAGACTTGCAAGGTTCGGGATAAATCGCGCATCATGAGCCGCCATCACGAGTGAATCGTGCGAAACATTGAGCCTTGCGTCTACATTGCCGCCAGTGGCCAAAACGGAACGCTTTAATATAGGCGTGACGAGCGACATCTATGGTCGCATGGCTCAGCACTCTCAAAAGTTGCTTTCCCGGATTTACTGCCAAGTACGGCGTAACGCACCTCGTCTATTACAAGTTTCACCAAACGATGGTGCAAGCTATCAAGCGCGAGAAGCAGCTCAAGGAATGGAAACGACTTTGGAAGCTCAGAGTGATTGAAGAGATGAACCCGGGTTGGATCGATCTCTTTGATGCAAACACCGGCGAATTGTTGCAAGGACCCTTTGATGCACTGAAGCGCTAACAACAACTGTCTTGGCGTTGAAGTCTGACTGGGTCCCGGCCTGTCGTTCCTTCGGAACGATCGCAAACGCGACGCCGGGATGACGGAGAATATTTCATTTCTTCGGCACTCCCCTAATCAATCCAGATCAATCCAACGACGGCTCATCACTATTCATTACTCCATCTCCCACCACACGCCGCCGCTCCACAACCCGAGCGGACCATCATCCGCCTCACGCGGCCTAGCGAGTTCTATGAGATCGGCGTACACCGCACGCGTGACCAGCGCTTCGAGGCGGCCGCGTACTAAGATGTAGGGCTTTAAACCGCCGGTTGGATCCTGACGGCAAAAGCGCAATGGATGTTCCGCGCCCACCGCAACGACATCATCGACGTTGGTGCGGAAGGTGAGCACTTGCTGAGAGCCTAAACCCTCGACCGCCATCTCGACCGCGAGGAAAGGTGCATCCTCTACTTCGACATCAACTTTTTCAGCCGGCGTCACGAGATAGGTCCGCCCGTCTGCTTCTTTTCGCAGAATACTGGCAAACAATTTGACAAGTGCCGGACGCCCAATCGGACTATTTTGGTAAGCCCAAGTCCCGTCCCTCAGAATGGCAAGACTGATATCGCCGCAATAGGGCGGGTCCCAGGTCTCGACCGGGCGCAGGCCGGACCCCTCCCCGGCCGCCCGGATGAGGGCTTCAAGTGCCGTCGCTTGTAGTTCTTCCATGCGGGGCTTACCAATTTCATTTGTATCGGGGCCGAGAACCTCCCCAAACGTCGTAGAAGACTAGCAATAGCAGCAAACTAACGTAACATTCACTTGACCAAGCACGGGGCAGGCTGGATCGTTTCTTACCGTGGGGCCTCAATTGCGATGACATGCGCGTGAAGGGCCTCACAGATCTTGATTTGTCTTACTTGAAATGGTTGACGCTACCGAGCACGCATTTTGAACCAGAGGCGCCGGACCGTATGAGCACAGTCGTCGAAACTAACGCAGATATCGTCCCCCGGCTTGAAGCCGCAGCTGAACGCGTGCAGCGCGCCCATAAAATGGCGGCGAACGTCATTTTCGGTCAGGACGTCGTCATCGAGCGGACTATCCTCACGATCTTGTCCGGCGGACATGCGCTGTTGATCGGCGTGCCGGGCCTAGCCAAGACATTGCTGGTCGATACGCTCGGCAAGGTTCTCGGTCTCGACGCCAAGCGCATCCAGTTTACGCCAGACTTGATGCCGTCCGACATTATTGGCTCGGAAGTACTCGAAGACGAGCCGGGCCGCGCCCGCTCATTCCGGTTCATCAAGGGGCCGATCTTCACACAGCTCTTGATGGCCGACGAAATCAATCGTGCTTCGCCAAAAACTCAGTCGGCACTTCTGCAGGCCATGCAAGAGCACCACGTCACCGTCGCCGGTCAACGCCACGACACGCCGTCGCCGTTCCATGTGCTCGCAACGCAGAACCCGCTCGAGCAAGAAGGCACTTATCCACTCCCCGAAGCCCAGCTCGACCGGTTCCTGCTGCAGATCGACGTCGACTATCCCGATCTCATCGCCGAGCGAAAAATGCTCTACGCAACGACAGGTACCGACAACGCCAAGGTCGAAGCGGTACTCTCCGCTCAAGAACTGATGGCGACACAGCGCCTCGTGCGCCAGATCCCGGTGCCCGACAAGGTCGTTGAAGCCATTCTGAAGCTCGTGCGCTCGGCACGTCCCGGAACCGGGGCGAGCCCTGAAACCGACAAGTATGTTGCTTGGGGTCCGGGCCCGCGCGCTAGTCAGGCCTTGATGCTGGCGGTACGCGCCAAAGCGCTCATTGATGGCCGCCTTGCGCCGTCGGTGGAGGATGTTGTGAACTTAGCCGAGCCGATTTTGAAGCACCGTATGGCTCTGTCGTTTGCGGCACGCGCCGAAGGTCAGGATCTCGCCAAGATCATCGCCCGTCTCGCCGCAGCGGTGGAGTAAGGCTTATGGCGGCCCCAACTGGCCAGAAGTCAACTGGCCAGAAAACAAGCGGCCAGAATGCAACCGGCACGCCCGACCGGCGGCGTGTGCTGTCGCTTGAGCGCGAAGCCGTAAGTCTCATCGATATGATGCCCGAACTTCTGATGGAAGCAGACCGGATAGCATCGACCGTCGCGCATGGCATTCACGGACGCCGCCGGGCCGGGCCTGGTGAAACGTTCTGGCAGTTCCGCCCCTATCAATCGGGTGAAGGCGCACAACTCATCGACTGGCGCCGTTCCGCCGGCTCAGATCATCTCTATGTACGCGAACGCGAATGGGAAGCGGCACACACGGTTTATCTTTGGCCGAACTTGTCATCGTCCATGCAGTTCAAGAGCCACATCAGCAAAACGTCGAAACATCAGCGCGCGCTGGTGCTGTCGCTGGCGGCCACGGAACTTCTCGTGCGCGGCGGCGAGCGCGTGGCGCTCCTCGGGCTGACGCAGCCAACCGCAAATCGCCGCGCCACCCAGCGCCTTGCCGAGACGATTGTCATGGACGGCAGCGACGTTCTCAAATCGTCAAAGCCGCCAACCGCGAGGCTGGCCCGCTTCTCAACCGTTTTGATGTTTTCCGATTTCCTAGATCCTGTTGACGAGATCCGCGAAACAATCGAAGCGCTCGGCGCGGCTGGCGCTAACGGACATCTGGTGCAGATTCTCGATCCTGCCGAAGAAACCCTTCCCTACGCGGGACGCACGGAATTTTTGTCGCCCGATGGCACCGAACGCTGGGTGGCCGACCGCGTTGAGGGATTGCGCGAACGTTACGTGCAGCGTTTCCAAGCGCACCGCGCGGCCATCCAGGAAGTCGCGCACCGCATCGGCTGGTCGTTCATGGTGCATCACACTGATCGCCCCGCTTCGGAGCCCCTGCTCTCGCTGTTGATGCACCTCAGTGGATCGGCCGGCAACATCCGCGGCGTCAACAACACTACGTCAGGCCAGGAGGGCGCACTTTGACATTTGGCGCTCTCGCTTTTCTTAGTCCGTGGCTGCTCGCAGCCTTGGCGACGCTGCCGATCATTTATTGGTTGCTGCGCGCCGTACCGCCAAACCCCGCGCGCGTCGAGTTTCCGCCAACGCGCATACTTGTCGGCCTTGAGAACGAAGAAAAGACCGCCGACAAAACGCCGTGGTGGCTGACACTCATCCGCTTGCTGGCTGCTGCTTTTGTCATCTTTGCGCTGGCTGAGCCCGTGCTGAACCCTGCGAAGGATACCGCACTCAAAGGTAGCGGCCCGCTCGTCATTGTTGCCGACAATGGCTGGTCGTCGGCCTCGCGCTGGCCTATTCGCTTGCGCATGATCGATCGCCTCATCACGGAAGCGGAAAGTCAGAACCGGCCTGTCATACTGGTTCCGACGGCTGCCGCAAGCAAGAACCCGCAACCGAAAATCGAGCCGCCTGGTGATGCGCGCACAAGGGCTGCAGCAATTCTGCCGCAACCTTATGCGCCAAATCGCCAGCAAGCCGTTGTCGCACTCGAGACCGCGCTGAAGGCAGCGGACGCAAAATCACCCAGCATCATCTGGCTGCATGACGGCATCGATCACAACAAAGACGCGGCCGCCACCGCCAACGCATTGCTGGCTCTTGCCGGTCAAGGCGCGTTTGCCGTTATCGACGAAACCAAGGGCGAAGAAGCGATCGGGCTCGCGGCACAGCTCGGCGAAAAAGGTAAATTGGAAGCGCTCGTGCTCTCGGCATCTGGTAGCCCGCGAGAAGGCACGGTGCACGCTTATTCTGCACGCGGCGAGCGGCTAGGAGAGACGGCATTCAAAATGGCGCAGGGCGAGACTGCCGTTACCGTGCCTTTCGAACTGCCATTGGAACTCAGAAATCAAGTAGCCCGCATCGAGATCCCGGCTGAACGTTCGGCCGGCGCCGTCAGCCTGATCGACGCGGCAACGCAGTGGCATCGCGTTGGTCTCATCTCGGGCGAAAGCCGCGAGCAGGCGCAGCCGCTGTTGGCGCCACTCTATTACATTCAAAAAGCACTTCTTCCCTTCGCCGAACTGGCGGTCGCTAAAGACGCCAACATCGCTGCCAACATCGAGACCATTCTGAAACAAAACGTATCGGTGCTGGTGCTGGCCGACATCGGCACCATTTCAGGCGAAAGCCAAAAGCTTGTTGAGGAATTTGTGAAACGCGGCGGTGCACTTGTGCGTTTTGCCGGGCCGCGCCTCGAAAAAGGTGGCGACGAACTTCTTCCCGTGCCGCTGCGCGCGGGTGGACGCTCGATGGGCGGCGCACTTTCGTGGTCAACACCTCAATCGCTCGCAGCGTTTGAAGAGACAAGCCCATTTGCTGGCCTCGCTATTCCGCCCGATGTGACAATCAAGCGCCAAGTGCTCGCGGATCCATCAAAACTATCAGCCGAGGTAGAGATTTGGGCGCGACTGGCAGACGGCACACCGCTCGTCACATCGACTCGGCGCGGCGAAGGACGCCTCGTGCTGTTTCACATCACCGGCAATTCCGATTGGTCTAATTTGCCGATCTCAGGACTGTTTGTTGATATGCTGCGGCGTATTTCGACCATGGGCCGGATTGGCGCGGGCGGGGACGCAGCCGGCGCAACGAGCAGCGAGGACGCAAAGACGGCAGAGTCACTCAGCGTCTTGCCACCTCTCAAAACGCTCGACGGACTAGGCAGCTTGAAGCCGCCGCCGCCGACAGCGGAGCCTGTGAAAACCTCGGAGATAGCCAAGCTTGTGCCAACCCTCGAACATCCGCCCGGTTATTATGGCAACAGCGTCAAACCACATGCGCTCAACGTGTTGACGCCAAAGAGCACGCTTGCGCCCATGCCGTCATTGCCAAATGGCGTGCAGCGCTTGACCTACGATAACGCGGCAAGCACGCCGCTGAAGCCTTGGATGCTGGCGCTGGCACTGGCTCTGCTGTTCGCGGACATTCTTGCAGTGTTGATATTGCAAGCAGGAGGCTGGCGTCATCTCGCAGGCCAGCGCGGAACGGCGCAGGCGGCTGCATTAGCCTTGGCGATCCTTGCCGCAAACATTTTCATTACATCCCCGGTCGTGGCGCAGGAACGCGATCCCGGCCCCGGACTCGAAATGGAATTAGACCCATCAGAGCAGCCGGCACCACCCCCGTCACGCCCAGAACCGGCAACGCCCGGGGCGCCAGCTACTCCTTCCGCCCCGCCGGCCGCCGCAAATCAAGCCGACGCAACAGCGATTGCTGCCACCAATAAAGTCTCGTTCGCCTATGTGCAAAGCGGCGACGCACAGACCGACGAAATCAGCCGGCTCGGACTGACCGGCCTCGGCAAAGTTCTCGCTACCCGAAGCGCGGTCGATCCGGGTCCGCCGCACGGCGTCGATATCGTCAAAGACGAAATAGCCTTCTTCCCGATGCTTTATTGGCCGGTGATTGAGAACACGCAGTCACTTCCAGACTCCGTGCTCGCCAAGATTGATGCTTACATGAAAGAGGGCGGATTGATCCTCTTCGACACGCGCGACTATGGCCAAGGCGGCGTCAACCAATTGCCCATCGGCGGAAAAAGCGGCAACGCGCTGCAACGCCTGCTCGGCAAGCTCGACGTGCCGCGCCTCGAACCGGTTCCGGAAAATCACGTGCTGACGAAATCGTTCTACCTCTTGAAATCATTCCCTGGCCGGTGGGATGGCGGGCAGCTGTGGGTCGAGGCCATCACCGATACCGGCAGCGACGCCCGCAAGGCGCGCGTGGCCGACGGCGTGACGTCGATCATGATAACGTCGAATGACTTTGCCGCCGCATGGGCGCTCAACGAACGCGGCCGCCCTTTGTACCCGGTTGTGCCCGGTGGCGAAGACCAGCGCGAAATGGCGTTCCGCTCCGGCGTCAACATTGTCATGCACGCCCTGACCGGCAACTACAAATCCGATCAGGTCCATGTCCCCGCGATGCTCGAACGACTAGGCCAGTGAGGAGCAACGGATGAACTGGTCAATCGATTTCGCTCCCATGTTGCCCGGGCCTTTCCTGTGGCTTCTCGCACTGCTTGCGGCTGCACTGATTGGCTTGCTGTTTTTCCGGCGCACACGCGGCGCACTGCTGCGGCTTGCGGCACTCGGCGCACTGCTATTGGCACTCCTCAATCCGACA
>JAYSVT010000047.1:0-7830 GCA_043718455.1 Hyphomicrobium sp. | reverse complement strand
GTCCGATCCGCGCATGAATGCCTCCTTGCGTTCGATGCAAGGAGGGAATCATATTCGCCGGGAAATGTCAGCAGGAGAGAATTTCAACAGCCTGCTAGAGAATGGCGATCAGCTAATTATCATAGAAAACATTGAAATATCTAATGTGGCGCTTGTCGCGTTTCTTGAGTGGATATCCAAAAAATATGCAGCTTGCCGATTTATCTTCATGGTGCGCGCTCCAATAGCGGGTCCCCCACCTGCCGAAGTAGCTGTTAATGTTGGGGTGCCGTATAGAACTCTGTACGCAGGAGTATTTGAACGAGAACATGTAAGGCAATTCGTAATAAAATGGGGGCTACCTGCACAGTCAGATGTAGAACAACTCATTAATTCGACTATTGACAGGTTTTCTCAATTAAATGTGCCAATTTGCGCGGTAAACCTCACTTTCTATATGTATGTACTTGAACAGACCCAAGATTTCTCTCCAATAAATCTGTTTGTCCTTCTCGAGATGTTCATAGAGGCACTGCTCGAGAAAAACGATCCCAAGATGATTTTCAGAAGCGAATTCGATTTTGTGAATAAGGTCGATTGCCTTGCTCACGTTTCCGTAATAATGGCAAAACGAGACGAATACTTCGTTCCAAGGGATGAACTGCTGGCGGCGACGGAGCAGTATTTTCAGGATTTGGAGGTCGATCAAAATGCTTCAGAGGTGCTCGACTATTTCTTTAAGACGCAAATGCTCGTCGATAACCAGGGCGTTGTGTCGTTCAAGTATACGATATTCTTCTCGTTCTTCCTCGCCAAAGCCATGGCGACTTCAGAAGATGTAAGAAATTTCATCGTTTCCGATGAAAACTGCACACGCTATCTCACGGAACTCGATATTTATTTTGGTAGCGTTCGGAATGATATCAAGAGCCTAGAAAAGTTGGCACAGTTCCACGCGGAGGCGGACAGCGAGCTTGATGCTTGTTTAGCAGAGGCTGGTATTTCGGTCGATAATACATTCGTCGAGCAACTAGCTCTGAGACGAAACCCGGAGACTGATTCAGTCTTTGCGTCTATTGCCCGAAGGGTTGCTAATGGCGGCGCCGTTCCCGAGGAGCGTGATCAACATCTGCAAAGCCCTACGGAGCAACGCATTGGCTTGCTGCAGGAAATGAAGCGGCCTAAATTTCGAAGTGCTATTGCCCGGTGGGTCTTGACGCTTAGGGCATATTCAGTAGCGGTCAAAAACATGGAGCTAATATCGGGGCAAGAGAAAAGAAAACATTTAGGAGTCCTCCTCAAATCTTGGAGCAAAGCCACAGCTGCTGGCCTTGTGCTTGTAGAAGGTCTTGCGAAGGATGGGTCTGTGACAATCGGCAACGTCACGATATATGTCAAAGATGATGTGCAAAAACTCATGAAGGGCAAAACAATGAGATTGTTCTATCTCATGGTTCCTCATGCAATTGCTGACTATATGCGCCGGGACTTGGGGTCGCCAAAGTTGGCAAAATTGCTCAGTGATAGGGCAGTTGTTGGCGATAATCTATTGCCCGAATTTATGCAAAAAATTCTTGGCTCCGATTTACGAATTCCAGGGTACCTTGATGGCATTGAGTCCTTGGCGAAGCGCCTAAAAGGCAGTCCATATCTTCGTGAGGCGCTGCTTTGGCACCTTTGGCGCGTGTATTTTCGCCGCAAGCTTAAGAAACAAGAAGAGGAGAAGTTTACTGGCGTTGTCGCTGACTTATACATGGATATAAAGGGAACTCATGGATCTAAACGCAGAGGGGAGCGCGCAAAAATTCTCGAACAGGCTCACAAGGAAAAACTGCAGAATGATCGCAGCGACAAATAGCGATTTCGCAGGCACCGGACACTCAGGAAACCTTGAGTGTACAAGAACGGCAAACACCTGACACTGCTGCATTTCTGAGTGGGCGGCTCTCGGCATTGCGTCACTTGGATATGCTGCTCTAGGCATTTTCCCGTGCTGCATCGCCGCAACACCGAGCACTTTCCCCACAATCGCCCGAATCGGGATGGCATTACGCCTTGCGGAGTGCACAATCTCCGGCTAGCCCTTGCCTCTAGAGGGCGCAAGCGGCGGTCTGCGTGCCGGTACCAATCAGCGTGCCCTTAGATTTTTCGAACGAGGTTTCACATGCGCAGCTCGCGCCATATGATCGTCATCGCAGCAGTTTCGGCAGCCGGATTGTCTGCTGCGGCGTGCAGCGGAAACGGGATTAGCAAGTCCGACAGCGGCACTGTGCTTGGCGCGGTGGCTGGCGGCGTGGTTGGCAACCAGATCGGTAAGGGCCGCGGTAACGTCTTGGCGACGGTCGCGGGCGCTGTGGTCGGCGGCATTGTCGGTAGCGAAATCGGGCGCGGCTTAGATCAGCGCGACCGGCAGCTCGCGCAGGAGGCCGAGTTTGAAGCGCTGGAGCGCGGAGCGTCCGGCACGGCGCGTCAATGGAAAAATCCCGACAACGGCCGCTACGGCGAGATTGTGCCGAGCAAGCCGTATAAGCGCGGTGCGGAAGATTGCCGCGATTATACCCACACCATCTATATGGACGGCCGCCCGCAGCAGATGCGCGGCACGGCTTGCCGCAATCCGGATGGGACGTGGCAGAACGTCGGTTAGGGTGCGTGCCGCGAGGCGTGAACCGATAACCGGGGTCAAGCGCGTCATGGTCTTGTCCAAGACGCAGATAGGCTCCGCGACACTTGAGCCGTTGCGAGCGCCAAGTCCTTGCATGCGCTGCCCGGCTTGCCTATTCCCTGGGCGCGGGCTTCAGGACACGCTCGGATGATACTTTTCTGGATCGCGATTGCGACATTGGCGGCGGCCGTGACGTTGGCCGTGACGCGCCCGCTTTTGCGCGAGGCCGCTTCAAGCGGTGACGCCGCCGAAGCGGATGCGGCGGTTTACAAAGACCAGCTCGCCGAAATCGAAAACGATAAAGCGCGCGGCGTGCTGTCAGACGCTGAAGCAGACGCGGCGCGGGCGGAAGTGGCGCGGCGGTTGCTGAGGGTGGCACAGCCGGCACCGCGCATTGGATCGGCGGCCGATGGTAGCCGTGCAAAGATTGGTTTGTTTCACAGCGCTGCTATGCTTGCCATTCCCCTCGTCAGCCTTGGATTATATCTTTATCTCGGAACGCCGGGTATGCCCGGCCAACCGCTTCAGGCGCGGCTCGCAAAACCGCCGGCAAGTGCCAGCGCCGACGATCTCGTCGCGAAAGTTGAAGCCCGTTTGCGGGAAGCGCCTGACGACGGCAAAGGCTGGGATGTGATCGCGCCGGTTTACATGGCGCAGGGCAGATTTGGCGACGCAGCGGATGCCTACGCCAAGGCCAACAGTTTACTCGGTGAGACGCCGGCGCGGCTCGAAGGCTTTGCCATGGCAAGCATTCGCTCCACCAACGGCCTCGTCAACGAGTACGCGCGCAAGGCGATCACCCGGGCGCTAAGTTTAGATCCTACGAAACAGGAATTGCGTATCTGGATTGCACTCGCGAAAGAGCAGGACGGCGACGTGGCGGGTGCCCTCGCAGATTATCGCGCATTGTTGGTCAACGCGCCAGCGGACGCCAATTGGCGAGGCGCGGTTGAAGCGCGGATTGAGGACGTCGAGGCGCGCGGATCAGGTAAGGGAGAGCCAGGCGCGGCTTCGCAGAAAACTGCGGAGCTTAACCCCGAAGTGCGCGCCATGGCTGAAAAGATGGTCGATGGCTTGGCTGAGCGGCTGAGGGCGAATGGCAAAGATCTGCAAGGCTGGCTGATGCTAATCAAGTCGCAGAAAATTCTGGCGCGTGATGCGGATGCGGCTTCGGCGCTGTCGGAAGCGCGGCGGCAATTTGCGGGCGACGAAAAATCGCTCGGCGCTATTGAGAGTCTGGCTAAGGAACTTGGGCTTGGTTCGTAAGGTTTGGGTTCGTAAGGTTTGGGTTCGTAAAGTTTGGGTTTGTGAGTGACGCAAAGGACAACGGTTTTTATGACTCGTAAACAGCGGCGCGGAATTTTGATCGGCTCGGGTGTTGCGATTTTGTCCGTTGCGGCGGTGCTCGTCATGTTTGCACTGAAGGACAGCGTTGTGTTCTTTCACACGCCGAGCGATGTGACGGAAAAGAAGATAGAGCCGGGCGCGCGTTTCCGTCTTGGCGGATTGGTTGCGCAAGGCTCCGTAAAGCGCGGCGAGGGGACGGCCGTAACGTTTACGGTCACAGATACACTCAAAGAGATCCCTGTTTCCTTTATAGGGGTGCTGCCAGATCTCTTTCGTGAGGGACAAGGCGTGGTGGCAGAGGGTAAGCTCGAGGCGGGCGGTATCTTCGCGGCCGATAGCGTTCTTGCCAAACACGACGAGAATTACATGCCGCCGGAAGTCAAAAAGTCGCTTGAGGCGCGCGGCGTGAAACTGGGCGCGAGCGCCCATCCGGACGACGCAGCGAAGAAATAGCAAAGGCAGCGTAGCGATGATCGTCGAGTTTGGACATTTCGCCCTGGTGCTGGCCTTGGCGGTCGCGGCATTTCAAACGATTGTGCCGGCGTGGGGCGCGCACGTTCGTGACGTGCGGCTGATGAGCGTCGCCGAACCCGCGGCAATGACGCAGCTGCTTCTGCTGATCATTTCGTTTCTGTGCCTGACGCACGCGTACGTGACGTCGGATTTCTCGGTTGCCAACGTGGCGGCCAATTCGCATTCAACGAAGCCGTTGATTTACAAGTTGTCGGGCGTGTGGGGAAACCACGAAGGTTCGATGCTTCTGTGGGTCCTGATCCTTGCGATCTTTGGAGCAGCGGTTGCGGCGTTTGGCAATAACTTGCCGGCAACTCTCAAAGCCAACGTGCTTTCGGTGCAGGCATCGATTGCCTTAGCGTTCTTGTTGTTTCTGGTTTTGACGTCCGATCCGTTTTTGCGGCTTGATCCGGCTCCCGCCGATGGGCGCGGATTGAACCCGATCCTGCAAGACCCGGCGCTCGCGTTTCATCCGCCGTTTCTTTACATGGGCTATGTCGGGTTCTCGATCGCGTTTTCGTTTGCCATTGCGGCATTGATCGAAGGGCGCATCGATGCCGCGTGGGCGCGCTGGGTGAGGCCGTGGACGCTCGCTGCCTGGATGTTCTTGACGATCGGCATCGCCATGGGATCGTGGTGGGCATACTACGAACTTGGTTGGGGCGGATGGTGGTTCTGGGACCCGGTTGAGAACGCGTCGTTCATGCCGTGGCTCGCGGGTACGGCGCTATTACATTCAGCACTTGTCATGGAAAAGCGCGAGGCGCTGAAAATTTGGACGGTGCTCCTCGCCATTCTCACATTCTCCTTGTCGCTGATGGGGACCTTCATCGTGCGCTCGGGCGTGTTGACCTCGGTGCACTCGTTCGCGGTCGATCCGGCGCGCGGCGTGTTCATCCTCGGCATTCTCGTGTTCTTTACCGGCGGCGGATTGGTCTTGTTTGCGGCGCGTGCCAAAGAGCTGCGTCAGGGCGGCATGTTTGCGCCGGTTAGCCGCGAGGGCAGCCTCGTGTTGAACAACATACTTTTGGTGACGGCGGCGGCGACAGTGTTCGTTGGCACTCTCTATCCGCTCGCGCTGGAAGGCATCACGGGCGAAAAAATTTCAGTCGGTCCGCCGTATTTCAACATGACGTTTGGGCCGTTGATGATTCCGCTGCTATTGGCGCTGCCGTTCGGGCCGAGCCTCGCGTGGAAGCGCGGCGATTTATTAGGCGCTGGGCAGCGACTGTTTGCAGCCCTGGGGCTGGCAGCTGTTGCGGCGTTTGCCGCGTATGCCGTTTTCAATCGCGGGCCGTCACTGGCGCCGTTTGGTATCGCGCTGGGCGTATTCGTGATGGCGGGTGCGGCGTCGGAATGGATCACGCGCACGAAATTAGGCTCAGTTAGTTTTGAAGAATCAATGCGGCGCGCGCGCAATCTTCCGCGTGGGGCCTACGGCTCATTTTTGGCGCACTTTGGTATCGGTATGATGGCGGTCGGCATTGTTGCGACGAGCGCGTATCAGGAAGAGCGCATCTTGATCATGAAGCCTTCGGAACAAACTACTGTTGGCGGGTTTGAATTGACGTTCAAGGGAGCAGCGCCAAATAACGGTCCGAATTACAAGGAGGACGTTGCGCAGTTCGAGGTAAAGAAGGGCGGGTTGCCGGTTGCGGTGTTGACACCGTCGAAACGCATCTACGACGCGCCGCCGCAGCCCACAACAGAGTCTGGTATCCATGCGTCATGGCTCGGCGATCTCTACGTCGTGATTGGAGATGAGCAGCAGCAGGGCGGCGCATATGCGGTGCGCGCGTATTTCAATCCGCTGGTTAGGTTCATCTGGCTTGGCGCACTGATCATGTTTTTGGGCGGCGGTATTTCATTGACCGACAGGCGGCTGCGCGTCGGAGCGCCCGTCAAGGCACGCAAGACAGGAGCGGTGCCAGCCGAATGAGGAAACGCGCCCCCATAGCACTGAAAGGGTGTCTCGCAGCGCTTGTGATCGTGTCAATAGCGTTGCCGGCATTCGCTGTCTCACCTGACGAAGTTCTTTCCGATCCCGTGCTCGAAGCGCGGGCGCGGGCTTTGTCGGTGCAGCTTCGGTGTCTCGTGTGCCAGAACCAATCGATTGATGACAGTAATGCGCCGTTGGCGCGTGATTTGCGCGTTCTGGTGCGCAAGCGGCTGCAAGCCAAAGATAGCGATGAAGCCGTGATGGAATACATCGTTGCACGTTATGGCGACTTTGTATTGCTGAAGCCGCCGATGAAATCCTCGACTCTGCTTCTTTGGATGACGCCGCTGCTGGTTCTGATGGGTGCAATTTGGCTGGCAATCAAAGCCGGGCTTGGCCAGGCGGCGCGCGCTCAAGAGACAGAGACTCAAAATTCGGGATTAAGCACCGCAGAAGAAAAGCGGCTCACGGAAATTCTTAAACGGCAGGATGATGCCCGCAGTTAATCAGTGCGCGGGCAGGCTGACCGGCTTGATACGCTGCAGCACGGACATGTGCGGCGTTGTTGCGAGCTCTTCCACGGCCGACCTGAAGCGCGCTGTATCGAGCGCTGTATTGGCAATCGGTTCGTTATGTGTGCCGCTCTCAGGGTCTGCAGTTTTGGCGAGAACACGCGACAGAACATACGTTCCAACATTAATGCCAATGACCTCCGGGCCGCCGGGCGCGTCGATCAACATGGGCGAACCGGAGGATCCGGGTCCGGTGTCGCAATCATGCAGAATAATGGAGTCTGGATCGGAAAAATCGCGCGCTATCATTCCGGCGCTGGCGTCGGGGAATGCGTTTTTGATCGCGCAGGGTCCGCCGAACACTATACTTGTGGAGGCGAGATCGCGATGCATGGCGGCTTGAAACACGTGTCCCGCCGCCGATGCCTCTGCAATCTCGTCACGGGATTTATCGCTGAGCGCTATGCCGCCGGCCCGGCAAACGGGACTGGCGAGGCGCGCGACGGCCCAGTCGCTAGCAGCTTCGATGGGCGGCGAGAGGCCAAGGCTTTCGGTGCCCGAGCGCACGTTTTCATGGACTTCGGCCTCTGAAGCGCCGGCGACGCGTGAGGATTGACTGAGCGCCGCGGAACCAATTTTGAAGGCAAATTTGGTTAGTTTTGATTTTTGTGTTCCAGCGGTGCCAAAGAGGCAATGGCTAGCAGTGACGATGACATCGGGTGAGACACAGAACGCGGAGCAGATGGTCGAGCCATCGAGGGACAAGGTGCCGATTTTTTGAATGAGATCCGCAAAGCGTTTTGGGATGCTTTGCCGCTCATCAGTGCCGAACACGGCAATAGGCGACACGAATGACTGAAGTGGACGGGGCGTCG
>JAYSVT010000046.1:0-26253 GCA_043718455.1 Hyphomicrobium sp. | reverse complement strand
TGGCGCCGGTGTGAAACCCGCGCCAATGGCTCCTCGCATCATGTCTTATCAGTCTGTCGCGTCGGATAAATTTCGCCCGCCGGTCGTGACGGCGAAACCGTTCTTGCGTCCTTCGTCTTTGACTCTCTTCGCCGATTGACCGCCGAGATATTCGACGACGTAAACGCCTTTGCCCTTTGCCTTGGCCTTCTTCAGAAGATCGACACTGGCTTTAATGGCGCCGGAATTGTTGCGGCGGCCGTCGTGGCCGATGCCGTGATACAAGTCTTCCTTGCCGACGGCATCGATGGCATCGACGTAGCCGCTATCGGTGAGGAGTTCTTCAGCGTTCTGCACGGCGACCGCCGCATTCTTCTTGCGCGAGCGGGCTTCGGCCGTGATCTCTTTGACGAACTTCACCATCTCTTTGCGCGATCCGCCTGGTGCATTCATGCGCTCGTAGGTATCGACGCGATCCAGATACACGCCGTCGTATCCGGCATCGATCGCGGCTTTGACGCGCTGCTTGACGATTACCTTCCATTCCTTATCCCAGTAACGGACTTTGTAGTTCCCCTTCCAACCTTGATCGTCCTTGGTCATCCAGGATTTGTTTTTGTTCTTCTTCATGTAAGCGCGGCCTTCTTCGGCTTCACCAATGGAGATGTAGGCGAGAACTGCGCGCCGTCCGCCAGATGCTTTTGTCTTCAACTTGCTTGGATTTTGGATCCGATCCGGATCGACTACAGCCACGTCGCTATTACGCTTTTGAATGGCCTTGTGGTCGCCCTGATACTGCAAACTCCAGCTTTTGCCGTTGCGAACAAGATCGCGATCGGCGGCTGCAGGACCGGCTAGGCCCACGGCCGTCGCGAGTGTTGCGGCCAGTATGGTGGCCGCCCGGGTGGGCTTAAAAATTGGCGTCGTCATTGAATGCCTCTTTCATTTGCTGCGCAACGTCGTCTTCAAGCAGGTTAAGTCGCCCAGAAGCAATTTGCCGTCTACTGATTGAATTGTGACGGCGCTGGGGCGGACGGAAATTGGGCATAAGAGTCAGTGATATGCTCAGCATGATCTGAGGCGATGCGGCGCACGACCGGGTGAATGTAGGCCGGCCGGCGGACAAGCTCTGGCGCTTTGCGACGGAAAGTGAAAGGCGAACCGTTTTACCATTCAACAGTGACCGGTTGCCCAACATTCACCGATTGCCCCGTCACTGCCTAACGAGGAGAAAACAATGCGAAAATTATCACGTGGTGCACTGGCTGCCATTGCAATTGCGGTTCTGGTGCCAGCGGGATTTGCTGTTGCCAAGTCTGTCGAACACGGCCGCTGGTATCAGATGAGCCCCGAGACGCGCGCCCGGCTTGATGAAGGTAAATTGGCGATGGCCAAAACCGCTTTGAAGTTGAATGGCGAGCAGGAAAAGCTCTGGTCTGCGGTCGAAACCGAAGTGCGCGCGGCTTCCAAAGCGCGGGCAGCCAAGATGGCCGAGTGGAAGAAAATGCGTGAAGAGCGTGAGAAGGCTGGCACCGATGGCAAGCGGCCCGATATGGCTGAGCGCCTCGATAAGATGACCCAGCACATGACCGAGCGTGCCGAACGCATGAAAGCTTTCACGAGCGCGTTCAAGCCGCTCTACGCGACGCTTTCGGATGAACAGAAAGACGTTGTGAAGCCGCTGATGCGCCAGTTTATGCCGGGCATGGGCCGCGGCCATCACGGTGGCGGACGCTGGGCACATGGCGGTGGACGCGAAGGCGGCTGGGGTGGTCACCACAAGCGCGGCGATCATGATGATCGCGGCGCGCGGGGACACCGCGGCCAGGACGATGGTGGCAGTAGAGGCGACGGCGGCCAGACTGCCCCCCAAACGGCTCCGCAGAATGCCCCTGAAACCGAAGGCGATGGCGAAATGCCGGTGCCAAGCGACAAACTTTAAAGTTCGCCGCCCAACGAACGAAATCAGCATCATACGGCAACGCAAAAGGCCGGGGATCAGATCCCCGGCCTTTTTTTGTCGTTTAGGATATATGCAGATTTAAGCAGCTGGCTTGTTGTTCGGGCGGCTGCCGCGCGGGGCGCCGTCGCGATTGCCTTCGCGCTGCTTGAGGAATTTTGGCGGGCGCTGGCCGTTCCAATCTTGCTGGCCGCTGCCTTTGCGTTCGCCACCCCGGTCAGCGCCACGGTCACCTGACGGCTTACTAGCGTGATGAGGACGATCGGCGGCGTGCGGTTTGCCACTGTGTGAACGTTCAGTGTTTGAACGCTCGGAACGCGGTCCGTCCGGACGGCGATGCTCGGAGTTCCCTGTGCTCGCGCCTGCTGAACGCTGCGGGCGATCAAAGCGCTTACCTTCGTTACGGGGGCCGTCTGCGCGTGGGCCATCCTGGCGGGGGCCTGCATGGGATCTTTCTGGGCGTGGCGTAAATGGGCGTTGATCGTCGTCGCGGCGCTTGAAGTTGGCTCGGGGACGGTCGTTGCTCGAACGGTCTGGGCCCGGACGCTCTGAACTCGAGCGTTCAGGGCGTGGGGCCTCGTTGCGGACGTTATATGGCGCGCGTTCGCCGGCGCGGCGTTCCGGACGGTCGCCATTCCTGTCGCCATTTCTGTCGACGTGCGCGCGGGGGCCGCGCGATTGGAATTTTCGGTCGCCATCCGCCCGGCCTTCACGCGGACCTTCACGCGGACCTTCTGGGCGGCGATCTTCGTAACGCTTGGAGTCGGGACGCTTCGCGACTGGCGCTTTGAACTCAGCTCGTTTGAAATCCGGGCGCGGTGCGCGGTCTGGCGAGCGCGCTGTGTTGATTGGATCGAAGCTGCTCACCACGTCACTACGTGGTTCAAAACTGAGTGCTTCAACCGAGCGAGCTGGCGCACGGCCCGGCCCACGATCTCCGACTTCTCCACGATCACCAGGTTCTGGGCGTGCTTCCTTGCGGAAGCTATCGCGTGTTTCGCCTTCTGGCTTGCGGAACCCACCCTTGCGATGGCCTTCGCCAGCGGGGCTGCGTGCATCGGGACCACGCCGGTGCGCGCCTTCGCGGCGCGGTTTGTCGTGGGCGTGATGAGGACGCTTTTCAGGAACCGGCAAGACTTCGCCGCCAACGTCGCCGATGACCTCAATGGTCTGCTTTATCAGGCGTTCGATGGCTTTGATTTCGGGGCGTTCGGACGGATCGCAGAGCGAGATAGCAATGCCGGAAAGGCCCTTGCGCGCGGTGCGGCCGATGCGGTGGATATAGGTCTCGGAATCCATCGGCAATTCGAAGTTGATGACGTGCGAAACAACCGAAACGTCAATGCCGCGCGCCGCAATATCGGTTGCGACAAGGACGCGAACGTGGCCTTGCGTGAAGTCGGCAAGTGCGCGCTGGCGAGCATTTTGTGCCTTGTTGCCGTGGATGGCGATGGCGCCGATGCCGGCCATTGCGAGACGCTCGGTGACGCGATCCGCGCCGCGCTTCGTTCTCGTGAAGACGATGACGCGCGTGCATGCGGGGTCAGCCAAAATAGTGTGCAACCGGCTCTGCTTTTCCGGGGTGCGCACAATCATCACTTTCTGATCGATGCGATCGACAACCATCGTTTTGGGCTGAAGATCGATAAATACAGGTTCCGTCAGAAGCTCCTTGGCGAGGCCTCTGATTTCAGCCGGCATCGTGGCGGAAAACATGGCCGTGCGGCGCTTGTGCGGGATCATGCTCGCGATCTTCTTGATGTCGCGGATGAAACCCATGTCGAACATGCGGTCGGCTTCGTCGAGAACAAGCGTTTGCACGCCCGAAAGATCGCAGCTGCGCATATTGACGTGATCGAGCAAGCGGCCGGGTGTGGCAACGAGAATGTGCACGCCGCGCTTCAAAGCATTGATCTGCGGGCCTTTGCTGACGCCACCGAGCACAACGGCGCGGCGGATGTTCATGTTGCGCGCGAGGCTTGCAACTTCGGCCTCGATCTGGAGCGCGAGTTCGCGTGTTGGCGCAAGAATGAGCGCGCCAACTTGTTTCCAGGCGAGTTCAGCGGGGTTGGCCGCATAACGCTGGAGGATGGGTAAGAGGAACGCGGCGGTTTTGCCCGAGCCTGTTTCAGCCAAGGCCATGATATCGCGGCCTTCAAGCTGCGGTGGCAGGCCCTGAACCTGGATAGGCGTAGGTGTGGTGTATTCGCGCTGCGTAAGGGCACGCGAAATAGGCTCGGCAAAGCCGAAAGCCTCAAAAGTATGGTCGGTCAAAGGAAAAGTTGTCCCAAGGGCTTCAGTGGCCGGGCGCTCTATGGCGGAACCGGGCTCTGTCCCATTGCCCACACCGGCGCTGTCGGGGCGTGGCCGTTTTTGTTCGGATTGATCAAGATGCAGGGTCGAGCGCGTTTGTTAAAACGCTTTGTAGTGGCACGATTGACCCGAGCGCCATCGAAGAGCAATATCCGGCTTATGCGCAGGGTTCGCCCATTAAGTCAAGGAATTGGCGCGCCTCAAGCAAGTTTGCCGCGGCGGCTTTGAGTTCGCGCTATTTCGGACAGGGATAAACCTGGGTCAACGCTTCGGTCATCGTAACTTTTGTCGGATCCTTCTCGCGACCCGGGTTCTTCTTGATCCATTCCAAATAGTTCCGGGCCAGATCATCCATGTTGTAGCCTTTGGGCACGCAAAATCCGTCCTCGGGCTTCGACATCTTGACGTGTGAATTGATAAAGCCGGCGCAAGAAGACTTGAGCTGAATGTATTCGGCCGTGACTTCGCCGCCTTTAGGGAGCGCCAAGAATTGTTGGCAAAGTTCTATCAGTGGTGTCGAGTCGTCAGCCAGGGCGGAAAATGACGTTAGGCTTGTCGCCACGAGGGCGGCGGCGATCAGGGACTTCATCTATTGGCGATCCATATAATGTTTTGCGGCGGGCTGAGTACCTAACACGGCGCTGCGGCATCACAAACCCGGCGAAGGTAGGTGGCCCGCGGCCGTTGAGGTTATAGTATCGGTTGGGGCCGCGTAGAAGACATTGAGTGAGCTTTTCGGGGAGCCGGTGTCGTGGGTGCCAATCCGTTAATTGACGAGATTTCCGGCGACGTTATGGCCGCGCTCGACGGACGCAAGCAGATTGCGCCCATATCAGACCGGGGGCCGGGATTTGACCTTGAGGTTGCTTACGCGGTGACTGCGCGGGTTAAAGACATGCGCACGGCGCGCGGCGAGAAGCCTGTTGGCCGCAAGCTTGGATTTACCAATCGCAATATCTGGGACGAATACAACGTCTACGCGCCGATCTGGAGTTATATGTACGATACGACGGTCCGCTGGGTTGATCCGGCGGGTGCCGATTTTGAGCTCTCGAGTGTCGTCGAGCCGCGTATCGAGCCGGAGATCACGCTCGCTTTGAGGCGCGCGCCCGAGCCCGGCATGGACGAGGCCGCGCTGCTTGAGTGTCTCGATTGGGTAGCGCACGGGTTTGAAGTGGTGCAATCGCTCTTTCCAGGCTGGAAATTTCAAGCGCCCGATACGGTTGCCGCGTTTGGACTGCATGGCGCGCTGATGCTTGGGCCGAAGCATGCGATCACGTCCGGTAATGCGCGTGAATGGATGGCGCGGCTGACGTCGTTCGAGGTGCAGCTGTCCTGCAACGGCGCGGCGATCGATACTGGGCACGCGCGCAACGTTTTGGGCGGGCCGCTTTCAGCGTTGCGCGATGTGGTCGAAGTTTTGGCGAAGGACAAGGTCAACCCGCCGTTGGCTGCGGGAGAATTCATCACAACCGGGACAGTCACGCGCGCCTTTCCGATTGCGAAGGGTGAGGTTTGGACGACGGAGTTTTCAGGTGCGCCGTTCGAAGGGCTGAGGTTGCGGATCGTGTGAAAGAAACGAAAAAAGCCGCTGTCCGGAGACAGCGGCTTCAATTTGTTCAGGCGGGCAAGAAGCCCAATTCCAAAACGATCTTAGGCGGCCTGGATATTGCCGACGGCGATCTTGCCACTGCGGCTGTCCTGCTGCGTGTCGAACATAACCTTCTGGCCTTCGACGAGGCTACGCATGCCCGCGCGCTCAAGAGCGGTTGCATGGACGAATACGTCCTTGCTGCCGTCTGCCGGCGCGATGAAGCCGTAGCCTTTTTGATCGTTGTAGAATTTAACTGTACCTGGAGTCATAGTATTTGCCCTTTCGAGGCTAGGTTGCACATGAGCTGCTACTGCGTTGCCGCAGGCGCAAACCCGTTTGTCGAGGTTGGGAGGAGGCTCTGTGCGTGCGCCCAGCGATGCAAAGGCGTAGCGGCCCTGTTGTCCGGCCAAGTCGATGCGCATTCATGGCCCCGATTGACGCGAGATGCAAGGGGATTATCGCGGGATTTTCCGCTGAGAACGAGGCAATCGTCCGTAATTGTATTGCGGCTCTGGCTATTCGGCGCCCTTAACGATTGTGGGGTTGCCCGTGTTTTGCGCATTCACGTCACTTAGCCAATGTTAGCGCCAATGTTAGCGCGGAAATTGCGTCGCGCATTGTTTCAGCAACGCTTGATTCCGTCATGGCGTGGCCAGCGTCGGCGATAATCTCAAGATGCGACTTAGGCCAAGCGCGATGCAGGGCATAAGCGTTGCCTGGCGGGCAGAGCAGATCATAGCGGCCTTGAACGATTGTGCCGGGAATGTTGCTAAGCCGGTGGGCCTGATCGAGGAGTTGGCCGGGCTTAAGAAAGAAGCTGTTGGCGATGTAGTGCGCCTCAAGGATGGGCGTCGGCGGCAAACGGGCGCCGGGCTCAAAAGTGGCCGGCAGACGGATGGCGCTGGGCTTGAGTTCGGACAGGGTGCGCTCGTAGGCGTTCCAGCGATGGGCCGCGGGTGTGTGGATCGCGGGATCGGGGTCGGTCAGGCGGCGTACGTAAGCTTGAAGCGGATCGGTGCGTTCGTTATCGGGGAGCCAGTCGCGAAAGTCCTCGAAGAGTTCAGGGCGGAATATTTGCGGGGCGCGGACGAACGCCCATTCGACTTCGCGGTCCGTGCCGAGAAATATAGCGCGCAACACGAGGCCCGTGACGCGCTCAGGGTAAGCTTCGGCATAGGCGAGCGCGAGGGTTGATCCCCAAGAGCCTCCGACGACCATCCATTTCTCGATGGCGTAGTGCTGGCGAATGCCTTCGATATCGGCGACGAGGTGTTGTGTGGTATTCGCTGTGCACGAGAGATGCGGGTGACTGCGTCCGGCGCCGCGCTGATCGAAGAGAAATGCATGGTGGCGAGCGGGATCGAAAATTGCGCGGTGGCTGTGTTGCGCGCCGCTGCCGGGTCCGCCGTGCAGAAAGATGGCCGGGACGGCGCCCTTGGTGCCGATTTCTTCGACGAAGATCCAATGCCCGTCGCCAACGGCAATCATGCGCGCGTCGAAGGGGCGGAGGGGCGAGGGTGCAGTGTCAGTTGATGTGGCGGTCATCGGTTCCAGGCTGTGAACGGATCGTTGGAAGTTGCGGCACCTTGGCCTGAAGCGGAGCTTTAGGGCCGCGCGTTGCTCCCGTGAAGATCCGGTTGAACTGGAGTATCGCACATATCGAGCGCGCTGGGATGAGTGTGCGCGGAAATGTTGCCAGTATAGGTTACGAGGCAGCGCCGAAAACTAGATATTTTCGGTTGGGGCGCATTAGGGATGATCGCATTCGGCAAGCGGCCTTTAGCAAACTGGGCACGCGAGTGACTTACAGTCGCTTCACCTATTCGGTGCAGGAGCGTCTTCGCCGCCATCCGATTTTGGCTCGGGGCTCAAGTCAGGGGCAGCCGGCTCCTTGCTCTTCGACTTTGAAGCGCTCTCGTCGATCTTGCGGCTGACGGCGGGATCGGTTTGAGAGGATGCGGCCGGGTTCCAGTTCTTATTGTACATGGCGATTGTGCCACGCCGGAACGTCAGGTGTTGGCCGGAGAGATATGGCAGACTGAGATCAAATGATAACGGCTTGGGATCAGTGCGCAGTGCCGCCTCCAAAAGGCCGGGACTTTCGGCTTTTGCTGTCATGACAATCAGGGTGAAACGATAGTCGCCCTTGTCATCGACGACGAAGGGCAGCGGATTAGTATCCATTGGATAGAACCGGACGGTCTCGGTGAACGTGCCGTGGCCCGTTATTGAGAGGGGCGCGAACGAACGATTGGGAGTTTTTTCGTCGCGCGGAAACTCGCCGATAAAGGCCGAGTGGAAGCGGGCCTTTTTCTTTGGAGCGTCAGAGCGCAGGTTCTCAACTTCAAGTTCCATGTTGAGCACGGTGCCATTGCGCGCTCCGTCGTTGGCAATCGTGATGGGCACGTTGAAAACGTCGCTGTCGCCATCGCGCGCGTAATGGATCATGGGCGGTACATAAACCGCGAGTTCGGCACTCTTCATGGTGCTCTCGTAGTAGGAGAGCCCGGATATGACGAGCGCAAAACCGGAGAGGATCGTCGCAAGCAATCCGCCGTGGCTGCCGTGATCGATGGCGTGCGCCGTGCCTAAGTCTTCGCCGCGATGGGCGCCACCGATTTTGAATGCCATTGCATTATCCCCGTTACGCAAAAATGAGCATCTGCCCCCACGGGAAGGTGAGCGGGTTATTATGGCAATGGTGGGGCGGCAAACGCAGGGCGGGGACTGAGTTATTCGTAGAATGCGTAGTATTTGCGCGCGGCTTCGACCACTTGCCAGGTTCCTGTGAAGCCTGCAGGTGAGACGAAGGCATCGCCCGCTCTAAATGTTTGAACTGAGCCATCGTCGCCGGTGACGATGATGATGCCGGCAAGCAAGTGGCAGAATTCGCTTTCGGAGAAGACGACGCGCCAGGTGCCCGGCTGGCATTCCCAGATGCCGGAATTGAAGCGCCCGTCAGCGCTTCGGAACAGATTGATGGCGCTTTGCGCGGGGTCGCCGCCAAGAATGCGTTCCGAAGGCGGGCGGAAGGTTTCAGGCGCGGGGAGTTGTCCTTGAAACGGAATGACGGGCGCAAACGAACCTGCAGAAGGGCTTGGCATGAGGCGGGTCCTTCGAATTCCAGTTGTGGCAAAGTCTGGCGAGAGTACCTAAATTGGGATCGTCAGCCAATGAAATGCAATTTTCTGAAGAGGGTGCACGCAATGACGAGAGTGACCGCGCGTTGTTTAGCGATGCTGGCGGCAGTCGCGGGAGTGTTATTCGCCGTGCCCGCAGCGCGGGCGGATGAGCCCGGACAGCTTGAGCGCACGATTGAAGACGTCGCCAAGCGCTGGCCTAATTTGCAGCATGTGCCAGCGGACGGTGTCGCGAGCATGATGGCGTCGAAAAGCGCTGTGCTGTTCGATGTGCGCACCGAGCAGGAATATGGCGTCAGTCACCTTGAAGGCGCGATCCGCGTCGATCCGGCGATCGATAGTGCGGAATTTCTCAAGGCGCATGCCGCTGCAACCAAGGGCAAGACGGCCGTATTCTATTGTTCGGTTGGCGTGCGCAGTTCCAAGCTCGCCGAACGCGTTGGTCAAGGTTTGAAAGAGGCGGGCGCATTGGGAACGCAAAATCTGCGCGGCGGGATTTTTGCCTGGCATCAGGAGGGGCGCAAACTGCATGATGCCAAGGGCCCAATCGAACTCGTGCACCCCTATGACAAAACCTGGGGCAAGGCGATCAAGCGCCAGGAAAGTATTTCTACCGAAGGCCGTCCATAACGGCGAAAGGACCGCCCTTGCGGAGCGGCCCCTTGTTTCTTCAGCGTCAGTGTGTGTGAGGGACGTCTTACTTTTTTGAAGTTTTCGTCGCGCTTGTGCGTTCGGAGACGGCAAATTCGATGCGCCGGTTCCGGGCTTGCGCGGTTTCGCTGGTGCCTTGCTCGATGGGACGTGCCGAGCCGAGGCCGCGCGCAACGATGTGATCCATATCGACGCCGCGATTGATAAGTGCGGTTCTCACAGCCTCCGCACGGCGCTGGGAGAGAGCTTGGTTATGCGACTTGCCGCCGTTGCCATCCGTGTGGCCTTCGACTGAGAGTTGGAAGCGGCTGCAGCGTTTGGCGATACCGGCAAGCTTATCGAGCACAGGCCGGCTTTGTTTGTCGATGGTTGCGGAATCGCGCGCGAAGACGATGAGGGAATTGGCGAGCGTGGCCGCGAATTCGGCCCTACAGGTGGATGGCGCGGGTGCTGCGGACTTATCGACGGATGCGGTTTCGATTGTCGCAAATGAGGTTACTGGCGCTGGTGCAAATGAGGGCTGTCCGTTCGGAAATTGAACAGGAGGCGCGACCCACGCTGCCGCTGGAGCGGCGGTTGTTTCCATAGATGTCTCTATGGCAGCGACGCTTTGTTGGGGCGCTGGGGTTGCGATAACGGGCGCCGGAACCAATGCGGCAACGGGCACCACTGGTTCGGGCACGGCAATTGGAGCGGGCGGCGGGGCAAGCGTCAGCTGGCTGCGCACCTTGGTGATGATGCGGCTCTCAAGCATGGCTGGCCGTAGCGCCTTGCTGACAACTTCAAAGGCCATCACACGTTCAGGTTCGCCCGGTGCTTCGCCCCGGATGGAGGCGACACGGTCTTCGATCACGACCTCAGCCCAGCTGAAGCCGGAGCGGGCGAGCGCCGCGGCAGCGTCAATTCTGGCGCTGTCCACGGCAATTCTGGGATCGCCCGCGCTGAAGAAGGCGGCGAACATGGCGGCAATGGCCAAGGTCATGGACCCAAGGCCAAGCCACGAGACGATTGAATAGCGCGCATTGACAGGTATGTTGTCTGGAGTTTGGCGGTTCATCGCACATCCCATTGATTGGCTGTTTTATGGGACGGCACGCTGAGCGGTCCTGTCCCAAGCCCAACGCACGTCGACGCAGGCAGCAACAAGACTGTATCGTCTGATAACTGAATGGATTCTCTGAATTTTGCAAGAGTCGATTCGCAAAAATTTGCAAGAGACCGGTCGCGTCTTTGCACCGGTGCGTGTCGAGGAGCGTCCGCTTACGACGCCGAAGCGGCGGATTCAGCAAGCGGGGCATAGGCTGGCTGAGGTGATATACGTGCGGGCGAGAAATCCGGGACGCTCAGTTCACACAGCCCGCCGCCTAGATAGAGGTGGTGCCAAAGCTGGGTCGCAAGCACGGCCGCCAAGCCCATCTCAGTAAAGAAGCGCCGCTTTGAATCTTTACCCTGGGCGCTCGTGCCGCCGTTGCCCGGGCTGAACTGGCGCCGGACTTCGGTAACGTCGAAGTATCCAGTTTTCTTGAGCGCTTCTTCGCTCATGAGCTGCTGGACGTAGGGCGGGGCGTTTTGAAGGAATGTCGCGGCGAACGGCGCCCGGAACATGGCTTTGGGACGCAGCGCCACTTCGGCCGGAAGCCAGCGGGCGGCGGCTTGGCGCAGGAGGTATTTGTCGTGCCGCACGCCGTTGAGTTTCCAGCGCGGGTGCACGCGGGCGCAGAGCTTGATCAGGTCTTCGTCGAGGAAGGGGTAACGCGTCTCGACGCTGTTGGCCATGGCGACGCGGTCACCCTTGTGGTTGAGCAAGAGGCCAGAAAGCATGATTTTGTGGCCGAGATAGAGCGATTGATTGAGCGGATGCCAGCGGCGCATGCGTTCGGTGTTTAGCTGCAGGTCTTCGTAGGCGACGTGGCTGCCGATCCGGTCTTTCAGCGCGGCGCTGTAGAACGATTGGCGGGAACCCGAAAACAGACTATAGAGTTCTGATTGCGCGTGCGGCCCGGCAATCATGGCGTCGATGCGCTCGAGTTCGGCCAAGCTTTGATCCGGCCTCAACAGGTGACGGATTGTGCGGCTGCCGCGCTGGCTCGGGCGGAAGCTGCCGAAGTCCCACATGCGCTGCAGCTTGTTGATTTTGAACCAAACGTATCCCGCGAGCGCCTCATCGGCGCCTTCGCCGGTCAGTGCCACCTTGTAGCCCTGGCGATGAACTTCGCCGGCCAAGTTCCAAAGCGCGGCGCATGACGTGTCGACGACGGGACAATCGGCGGCCTCGACAAGGCGCGGATAGTCCAAGGCGATGGCGCGCGAGGTGCTTTGCACGACGGTCGGCTTGCTGCCGATGTGGCGCGCCGAAATCATGGCTTTGGCGGTTTCGTCACGCTTGGGATCGTTGAAGCCGATCGTGAAGCTTGGCAACGGCTCGCCGCGCACGCGCGAGGCAATCGCCAGCACGGCAGCTGAATCGACCCCGCCGCTCAAGTAGCCGACGACGGGGACGTCTGAGCGCAAGCGCAGTTCAACGGAGCGTTGGAATGTGGCTTCGAACTCGTCGATCAAAGTTTTGGGGTTGGATGGATTGTCTTCATCGCCCGAGTCCGGAAAGTCGAGATCCCAGTACTCGCGCTCGACGACGTCGGCGAGTTTGCCGCCGGTCTGGAATGAGATTCTAAGATAGTGCCCGGGAAGCAGCGACTCGACGCCCTCGAACATGGTGCGCCGCGTTCCCATCGCGAAGAACGTGAACATATGGTCGAGGCCGCGCGGATCGATGGCGCGCTGTACGAACCCGGACGCCAGAAGCGCTTTAATCTCCGAGCCGAAAATGAGCTTGTCGCCTTGACGGGTCCAGTGCAGCGGACAAATGCCAGACCGGTCACGCGCCAGAAATACGATCCGTTTTGTAAGATCGACGAGCGCATACGCGAACTGGCCCTTGAGGTGCTCGAAGAGACCCTCGCCGTATTCTTCATAGAGATGGACGATGATCTCGGTATCTGAGTGCGTGCGAAAGACATGCCCCTTGGCTTCGAGCTGAGCGCGGACTTCCACATGATCGAACAATTCCCCATTCGCGATCACGGCGACGGTGCGTGCTTCGTTGAAGATGGGTTGTTGTCCGTCCGCAATGCCAACGATGCTAAGGCGGCGATGCGCGAGCCCGATGCCGGGCATCGTGAGCGTGCTCGCGTCGTCTGGTCCGCGATGGCGGATGACGTCGGCCATGCGTTCGAGAGTGGCGCGCTCTGGTTGCTTTTGTCCGCCAAGTTCAAGGACGCCAGCAATACCACACATAAGCAACTCCAACGCCGGCTTGAACCGAAACTTATTGAATGGAATGAAGGCGGCCCGGCTTGCGGGAAAAAGCGCCGTAACAGGAGTGTCCGTTTACCGCACTTTGCGAGACGGCTCCAAGAAGCGCCATTACGTAACCTAAACGTGGTTATTGCAAGGTCAGAATAGTCGCGCCAACTTAGGGTTGCGGCGTGATGACTTTGCGTTACGGCGTGAGAAAAGTATAATTGAATGCTCGTTGAACGTATGTCTTCAGCCGCTTGCCGCATCTCTGGGAGTTCGCTTTCTCATGACGATTTCCTCTGTTTCAAAGTCAGCTCTGAAGGCCGCGATCGTCCAAGTGACGCCGTTTCAACAGAACTGCACGCTCATTTGGGACGAGGCAACGAAGACCGGCGCGGTTGTCGATCCCGGCGGCGATGTCGATAAAATCGAAAGCGCGATTGCGGAAGCCGGCATTAAAATCGAAAAGATTTTGCTGACCCACGGGCATCTCGATCACGCGGGCGGAGCGGATGAGTTACGCGCGAAGCTCGGCGTCAAAATCGAAGGGCCGCACATGGCCGATAAACTGCTGCTCGATGCGCTGGAGAAGCAGGGAAAAATGTATCAGATCGACGGCCTGCGCAACGTCGTGCCAGATCGCTGGTTAGACGAAGGCGATGCGGTGACGGTCGCGGGCCACGCGTTTGATATATTTCATTGCCCCGGACATTCGCCGGGTTCCGTCGTGTTCTTCAACAAGGCGCAGAAATTCGCGCTTGTGGGCGACGTGATTTTTCAGGGCTCGATCGGGCGTACCGACTTTCCTTATGGCGATCACGAGGCGCTGATTTCAGCGATCAAGACCAAGTTGTTTCCGCTCGGCGACGACGTGGCTTTCATTTGCGGACATGGGCGCCCGAGCCAGTTTGGCATCGAGCGTAAGACCAACCCGTTTTTGGTGTGATGGCCTAGTATCCGCGCCGGCCGACGCCGACATCGAGGCAACCGAAGATACCGCATTCGTTGCCGAGCGTGCCGCGGCCAAGATAAATGTTGTCGCCTTCGTTGAAATCAATCGATTCAACGCGCAAAGTTTCCGAGCAGCTGCGGCGGCAGTAAACCCAGCGGCCGGCCGGCAATTGCACTTGGGGCCCGAGGTCCGTTCCCCGCACGGCGCCGGAAACCTGGCCGTTGCTATGGCGGCTCTCGGCCGTCACGTAATCGCCGGCGGGTTGGCGATAGCGGCGCTGACGCGCGTCGGCGCTGGTGGCAATAAACGGTAAGACTGTCACGACAGCAAGAGCGCCGAGTACGATTGAAGCGTGTCGCATAGCATTAAAGTCCTCAAGTTTTTCGTGTGCCGAAAGAGCGGGCTGATCAGCGCGACATCGAGATGTTGATGCCCTTTAGCGCGGACGCCGCCGTTGAAACGGAAACGGAATGGTTACCGCTGCCGCCAAGCGAGACCGACAACGATCCTTCAATGCCGCCGCTGATCGCAAGGCTAATTCTGTTCGAGCTGGCTTTGCCCGAAACGGTGCCCGACTGGTTATAGGTGCGCTCTTCCCAGCTGCCCGAGACGGCGCCGTTGGCGTAATTGAGATTGGCTCGGAGTTCGACTTTAGCTGACGCATTGGCGCAGCGGATCGACAGGCCAAGTGCCGAGCCGCTGTTACCGTTGGTGTAATAACCTTTGCAGCGCAAACTTTCTGTTTTCCCGCCTTCAAGCTGGGCTGTGCCGTTGCCACTCCAGGTTCCGGCGAGCGATGGAAACGGATTGTCGGCGGCCGCCAAGTTGTGTCTTGGCAAAATTGCGAATGTGGCTGTGGTGACAATCAAAAGCGCCGTTAAACGGCCGACAACATACTTTGCGCGAAACACAGGTTATTCCCTCCCTGTCGCGGGCGATTTCCAGAAACGCATTATCGACTGAGTTGATGAGTTTGGCGAGGGCTGGAGATACTTTTTAGTGTGGCCAGCCAGATACACATTGCCGCGCGGGGAGCGAGGTTAGGCGATGTTGGCGAAGACGTGCCGGCTGCTGGATTGCCGCCGGCACGCCCTGTTCTTGGGTTTTAGCGAAGCTCTTGGGTTTAAGGGGTGTTCGGGTTTAAGCGAAAATCACATCGTTGAAGCCCGTTGCGTAAAAATCGGCCTGATCAACGCCGTAGAGCTTAATCGTGCCAGAACCGTAATCGATCTCGGTCGAAAGCACGCCGTTGATGGCGATGTCGCTCAAGATAAGGTCGAAGTCGCTGGTCGCGCCAGTCCCGGCAAGGTTGAGGTAATCGATGCCGATTGTGAAGTCGGAGATTAGGTCGTCGCCGCTGGCGAAGTTGAAGACGAACATGTCGGAGCCTGTGCCACCCGACAGATAGTCGTCGTTCGCGCCGCCAACGAGCAAGTCGTCGCCCGTCGAACCATATAGGTCGTCGTCGCCCGAGCTGCCGTAAAGATTGTCGTTGTTTGCGCCGCCGTTCAGGATGTCGGCGCCGGTGCCGCCGTCGAGCGTATCGGCACCAAGGTCGCCGAACAGGAAGTCGCCTTCCGTGCCGCCGAAGATGCGATCGTTGCCGTCGCCGCCGTAAAGCTTGTCAACGCCCGCGCCGCCTGACAGATAGTCGTTGCCAGTCTGACCGTAGACAACGTCGTTGCCCGTGTTGCCGTAAAGCGTGTCGTAGCCGGTGCCACCAAAAATAGTGTCGTTGCCGGTGCCGCCATCAACCATGTCGTTGCCAGCGCCTGCATTGACGTAGTCGTTGCCGCCATAGGCATAGATGCTGTCGTTGAAGCTGGTGCCGTAGATGCTCTGGGTGAGGTTGGTACCACGAATGATGGCCATGACAGGTCTCCCGTTTCTCTCTTAACGCGCCGCGCCAGTGAGGCGCGTAGGTCCGGCTGGGACTATTCCCGTAGCCGATGAGCGCTGTTTTAAGGGAGGGTGCCTGAATTGATCCTGAAGCACCTGTTCACCTGCCGTTGCCGGGCATGGGCCAATGACAGGAAACTCTTAACTAGCTGAAAACAATATATTTTATCAGACTTTACAAAGCGGGCGTTGGGGCAAAATAAAAGACCCGGCCAAGATGTCTCGGGCCGGGTCTGTCGTCTATGAAGGCCAGTCTATGGTGGCCAGAATTTTGTTCAGTTAGCGCCGGCCGAGGCTAACATTGACGCCTTTGAGGGTCGAATCTGAAGTTGAGAGCGCAACCGTGTGGCGGCCGCCCGAAACGTTGAGAGTGAGGAAGCCCTTTGCATCGCCCGAAATGCGCAGACGCACCGAACCGCCTTCAGCGCGGCCAAAGGCACCGCCACTCTTGCCAAACGAGTTTTCCGCCCAGCTGCCAGAAACCTTGTTGCCGCTGGCTTCGAGCGAGCCTGTGAGATTGATTTGGGCCGAGGAACTGGCGCACTTGAGGCTGAGGTTCAAATTATCGCCGCCGCCCGAATACCGAGCCGTGCAGCGCAGTTTTTCCGATTCTCCGCCGGCAAACGATGCTTTGCCGCCGCCGGACCAAGAACCTTTGAGCGCGTTGAAGGCGTCGGCCGCAGGTGCCGGTGTCGACAACAAAAATACAAAAGTCAGCACGAGAGGCACAATGGCCAACATCGCAACCCGCCGGAGCGGGTGTTCATTCTGAATTATTGCTGGGCTGCTGGCGCGCATAGCGGTCTCCTCGGGAAGAAACGTGAATAGCAACGCACGAATGGCGCTGAAAATACGGCGATTCGCTGCGATTCTACACGATAACAAGGATGGGGAACTTGTACCGGTTCTGCAAGGGCGCAATGACCACCTGTTGACCATTTATTGGAAGACTGTTGCTCGAAGAATTCGGGGCGTGAGCAATAAGATGGCGCACGAGCTTTCGAGAGGGCTACTTGTCCGGCGAGTGGCCGGCAGTTTTTGTGTGGCAAACGCACGATGCGGTCGAGATGATCCGCGCGGCGGGAACCCGGAAGTAGGGGTGCTTTCACCTTGAGCCAGTAAGTCTGGACGGGCTAGCGCGAGACGATGGCACCAATGTTTTTGGAGGGGGCCGATTGGTACAGCGGCCGCTCCCCTCTGACAGCCGGTGCGGTGTCATTCGCCATTACGTGTTTGGCGGTGCCGCGTGCCTCCAAGCACACGTTCGCGATGCCGCGACGGCTACTCTCATGGTCATATGAAGCGGCCACTTGGAGAATGATTTCCATCTGCGTGCGGGGAGCGTTGGCAGCGAGTTCTAGGCCGCTGTCGCAATTCGCCTTGGCCCATGCGAGCACGGCAGTGGCGTGATCGGCGGCAACGAATCGGTCGTGTCGCCGTTGCAGCGAAGGTTCGGGCGGCAAGAGCGCCGTCAAAGCACCTGCGGCCACCAGCCCCGCTCCCGCAGCAATCAACCAGCCTAGCCGAACCGGCCGCGTCATCCTCAAGTCCTTAACCCAAATCCTACAGGGCAAAAGGCCGCCCGTTGGCCTTAAATCTCTACCGATTTCGCAACAACCGTATGACAAGCAGGACTAATCGCATGGGGAACACCTTTAATGCCGCGGCACCAGGCAGCGCGGGGCCGCTTCCCCTCTGAGAATCTTGATGATATAGCCCGCACGACATTTGTTCGCCCCTGGGGCTTAGAACGTGTCGCCCCCAGAGAATTTGGAGAAGATGCATGGCCGCGAGCCCATCCCTGCTCGATTCGGGGATTGCCCTGACATTTGACGACGTGCTTCTCGTGCCAGGACCCTCAGAGGTCATGCCGGGGCAGGTCGATGTCACAACGAGGCTGACCAAGTCGATCAAGCTCAATATCCCGCTGATCTCGTCGGCGATGGATACGGTGACGGAAGCCCGCCTCGCCATTGCCATGGCGCAGGAAGGCGGCATCGGCGTTCTGCACCGCAACCTTTCGATTGACGATCAGGCGGCGCACGTCGCCCAGGTGAAGCGCTACGAGAGCGGCATCGTGCTCGATCCCGTTACTATCGATCCGGCCATGACGCTGCGGGGCGCGCTCGATTTGATGGCGAAGAACGGGATCACGGGCGTTCCCGTGGTTGAGCGCGGCGGCAAGCTCGCCGGCATTCTCACGAACCGCGACGTGCGCTTTGCCACTAATCTGGATCAGCCCGTTTCCGAGCTGATGACGAAAGACGATCTCGTCACGGTCAAACGCGCGATCTCGCAGGCCGACGCCAAGAAGCTTCTGCATCAGCATCGCATCGAAAAGCTGATCGTGGTGGACGATGCCTATCACTGCATCGGTCTCATTACGGTGAAGGACATCGAAAAAGCCGCCAAGCACCCGAGCGCTTGCAAGGATGCCCAAGGGCGCTTGCGCGTCGCGGCGGCAACAACGGTTGGCGACGATGGCTTTGAACGCACGGAACGGCTGATTGCGGCCGGATGCGATGTCATCGTGGTCGATACGGCGCATGGGCATTCTATTAAGGTGATCGAGGCAGTCGCGCGCATCAAGAAGATGTCGAACAGCGTGCAGGTGATCGCTGGAAACGTCGCGACGGCGGACGCCACGAAGGCGCTGATCGATGCGGGCGCGGACGCGATCAAGGTTGGCATTGGTCCAGGTTCCATTTGTACGACGCGCATCGTGGCGGGGGTCGGCGTGCCGCAGCTGACGGCTGTCATGGATTGCGCCAACGAAGCGGGGCGCTCGGGCGTACCCATTATTGCCGATGGCGGCATCCGCTACTCCGGCGATATTTCGAAAGCGATTGCGGCGGGCGCGTCGTGCGTCATGGTCGGCTCGTTGCTGGCTGGCACCGATGAAGCGCCGGGCGAAACGTATCTCTACCAGGGCCGTACCTATAAGTCCTATCGCGGCATGGGCTCAGTCGGCGCCATGGCGCGCGGCTCGGCGGATCGCTACTTCCAGGCGGAAGTGCGCGATACGTTGAAGCTCGTACCCGAAGGCATTGAGGGACAAGTCCCCTACAAGGGCCCGATGGATTCGGTCGTGCACCAGCTGGTCGGCGGACTGAGAGCCGGTATGGGATACCTTGGCGCGAAGACCATTGGCGATTTCCAGAAGCGCGCGAAATTCGTGCGCATCTCGCCCGCCGGAATTCGCGAGAGCCACGCGCACGGTGTTTTAATCACGCGCGAAAGTCCGAATTATCCGGGCGGCGGCGGCTGAGGAAAAGTGATGAAAGACTTGAGTATTCTCTATCCCGTGTTCTTGCAGGTGCTGCTGACGTTCCTGTTGCAGATGTGGATGGGACGCGAGCGCTTGGCTGCTTTTCGCGCCGGTACGATTAGGCGCGGCGAACACGCAGGTATCAAGCCCACTTGGCCGGAGCGCGCTGGTATTATTTCGAACGCGTTTCATAATCAGCTTGAAATGCCGATGCTGTTTTATGCGGTTGTGGCGTTCGCACTGATCGCGGGCGCGGCGGACGAGATTATGCTGGCGCTCGCTTGGGCGTTTGCAATTTCGCGTCTTGTTCACGCGGCGATACACACGACCTACAACAGAATCGAACATCGCTTTCTTGTCTATTTGGTGGGTTCGACCATTGTTTGGGTGATGTGGGTGCGGCTCGCATGGCTGGCTGCGGCGGGCGGCGCATAAGAGATGCAAACCGGCGCACGGATCGCAGCTGCGATCGAAGTTTTGGAAGATGTTTTGAACCGGCACCAACCCATTGCGCTGGCACTTGCGGCCTGGGGCAAGGCGCACCGCTTTGCGGGCTCGGGTGATCGCAATGCGATTGGCGGGCTGGTTTATGACGCGCTGCGCCGCCGCGCCTCGATCAGTTGGGCGTTGGAATCTGGCGGGGCGCGTGCATTGGCGCTGGGGGCCGCATCTTCGGCGCTTGGCATAACGCCTGAAGCCGTTATTGCCGCATGCGATGGCGCGGGCCATGCACCGGCCGTCTTGAGCGACGTTGAGCAGCGTGGCTTAACGCGCTCGCTTGATGAGGCGCCCGATCATGTGCGCGCCGATATCCCCGAGTGGCTTTGGCCGCGCTTCGTTGAGGTTTATGGCGAAAACGCCGTTGCCGAAGGGCAAGCGATGGCGCGGCGGGCGCCAGCTGACTTACGAGTGAACACGTTGAAGTCGGCGCGGGATCAAGTTCTCAACGAGCTCGCGGAATTTGGTGCCGAAGTGTGCGCGCTCTCGCCCATCGGCCTTCGTGTCGCGCCGCCAACGGGTGCTGGCCGAACGCCCAATCTTCAGGCCGAAGCGGCTTTCCAAAACGGTTGGTTCGAGATTCAAGACGAAGGCTCGCAGTTGGCGTCTCTGATGGTCGGCGCAGGCCCCGGCATGAGCGTGATGGACCTTTGCGCGGGCGCGGGCGGCAAGACACTCGCGGTTGCGGCGGCCATGCAGAACAAGGGTCAGATCTATGCCTATGACGAAGACCGGCTTCGGTTGAAGCCGATTTTTGATCGCGTACACCGGTCCGGCTTGCGCAACATCCAGATCCTGCGCGGCGGGGATAAACAAGCGCTTGGCGCGCTGGGGCCGAAGTTTGATCGCGTGCTGGTCGATGCGCCGTGTACGGGATCTGGCACGTGGCGGCGGCGGCCCGATGCAAAATGGAAGTTGAAGCCTGAAGCGGTGCTGAACCGGCTCAAAGAGCAGCGCGAAGTCTTGAAAGATGCCGCGCGACTCGTGAAGCCGGGCGGTCGCTTGATCTACGTGACGTGCTCGATCCTGCCGGAAGAAAACGGCGGGCAGGTCGCGGCATTCCTTCGGGACAACGGCGCGTTTTCGCTGATGCCCTATGCGGATGTCTGGCGCGAGGTATTGCCGGGAGAGCCGCCCGTTTCAGCTGACGCGGGCAGCGGCGGGCTGATGCTGTCGCCGGGGAAACATGGCACAGATGGGTTTTACATCAGCGTTCTGGCGCGCTCCGCCTAAGCCCAAGTCCAGTCGCTGTGTTCGCTCGTACTGTATCGTCGTGCATTGCTACATTCCATAAAGGAGCGCGCGCGTGACGAAGTATATTTCCCTCGCCATATTCGCCGGGATAGTTTTCGCTGCAGCTGCATCCGGCTCGCAGTTCATGCCGGGCGAATGGTATGCGGCTTTGAACAAGCCGTCGTGGGTTCCGCCCAACTGGGTGTTCCCGGTGGTGTGGACCATTTTATACGTCATGATCGCGGTGGCGGGCTGGCTGGTATGGCGCCGGGCGGGTTGGAGCAGTGCGCTGGCGATCTGGGGCGTTGGGCTCGCCCTCAATGCACTCTGGTCGTATCTGATGTTTGGCCGCCACGAGATCGGGCTGGCGCTTGGCGATATCGTGGCGCTGTGGCTTTCGACTGCCGCCTTCATAGGCTTGGCTTGGAACATCGACCGCCTCGCCGCCTATCTGTTCATTCCCTATTTGGTCTGGGTCACCGTGGCTACGGCCCTGAATTTCGCGATTTGGCGGCTGAACTGACTGATTTTCCACTATTTGCGCGGGAAGCCGTGGATGAGGCGGGGTCTGTGACCGCGCGCAGCGTTGCGGGCGAAGGTGCGATCCGGTAACCCGTTCCCATGACGCATCCCGATAGCATCCTCATCATCGACTTCGGCAGCCAAGTGACGCAGCTTATTGCGCGGCGCGTGCGCGAGGCTGGGGTCTACTGCGAAATCCATCCCTTCAATTCGGCGGAGGCCGCCTTCGCCAAGCTGAAGCCCAAAGCCGTCATCCTGTCGGGCGGACCGGCGTCGGTTACGGAAAAAAATAGCCCGCGTGCGCCAGACGCCGTGTTCAAGGCCGGCATTCCGGTGTTCGGCATTTGCTACGGCCAGCAGACGATGTGCGAGCAGCTCGGCGGCAAGGTCGAAAGCGGGCATCACCGCGAATTCGGCCGCGCGGTTTTGAGCGTCGCAACGCCAAGCCCGCTGTTTGACGGTGTGTGGGCGAAAGGCGAAAATCACCAGGTCTGGATGAGCCACGGCGATCGCGTCACGCGATTGCCGGATGGGTTCAAGGTTATCGCGACGAGTGAGAACGCGCCCTATGCGGCGGTGGCAGACGAAGCGCGCCGATTCTACGCCGTACAGTTTCACCCCGAAGTCGTGCACACGCCGGATGGCGCGAAGCTGCTGTCGAACTTCGTGCACAAAATCGCGGGCCTCAAGTCGGACTGGACGATGAGCGCTTACCGGCGCGAGATGATCGCCAAAATCCGCGCGCAGGTTGGCAAGGGCCGCGTCATTTGCGGACTTTCGGGCGGCGTCGATAGCACCGTGGCGGCGGTTTTGATTCACGAAGCAGTCGGCGAGCAGCTGACGTGTGTGTTCGTCGATCATGGTTTGATGCGCCAGGACGAAGCGAGCCAAGTCGTTGGGCTGTTTCGCGACCACTACAACATTCCGCTCGTGCATGTGGATGCGTCTAAGCAGTTTCTTGGCGCGCTCGCAGGCGTGTCCGATCCGGAAAATAAGCGCAAAGCGATCGGCAAACATTTCATCGACGTGTTCGAGGCGGAAGCCAAGAAGATCGGCGGCGCTGAATTCCTGGCGCAGGGCACGCTTTATCCCGACGTAATCGAAAGCGTATCGTTCACAGGCGGGCCATCGGTCACGATCAAATCGCACCATAACGTCGGCGGTTTGCCCGAGCGCATGAACATGAAGCTCGTCGAGCCGTTACGCGAATTGTTTAAGGATGAAGTACGCGCGCTCGGCCGCGAACTGGGATTGCCGGACGCGTTCGTTGGCCGCCATCCGTTTCCCGGGCCCGGGCTCGCGATCCGCATTCCAGGCGAAATCACGCCGGAAAAACTCGATATTCTGCGCAAGGCGGACGCGATCTATCTCGACGAGATCCGCAAAGCGGGGTTGTACGACGCGATCTGGCAGGCCTTTGCCGTGCTCTTGCCAGTGCGCACGGTGGGCGTCATGGGCGACGGGCGCACGTACGATCACGTGCTGGCGTTGCGCGCTGTCACATCAGTCGATGGCATGACGGCTGATTTTTTCCCATTCGATATGGGGTTCTTGGGTCGCGCTGCGACGCGTATCATCAACGAAGTCAAAGGCATTAACCGCGTCGTCTACGACGTGACCTCGAAGCCGCCAGGCACGATCGAGTGGGAGTAAAACGAAAACAGCCGGCGCAAAAATTGCGCCGGCCACTTCTATGCTGCGATGATTCAGTAATTGCCGAAGATATTTCTGCGATGGCGGTAACCATGAGATCTATAGCCGTATGACCGGTATCCGCCGCCGTAGGCATAGTTCGGCGCGTAGTGGTGGCGGCGGTAATAACGCGGACGATAGGAGTAGCCGCCGTTGTCGTAGTAGTTGGAATAGTAGTGGCGGCGATTATGACGGCGATGGCTTCTTGCAATCGCGATGCCGCCGATAATGGCAGCGGCTGCAATGGCGACGGCAACTCCGTCTCCACCGTGGCGATGGCGGCGGTGGGCACTTGCTGGATCTGCCGTTGTTATGAACGCTGTGAACGCCATCATGATCGCCAGAAACGATGTGATGATTTTATTCATGTCTGCTTTGCCTCGTTTGCTTCCCTGCGGGAATTAGCACGCTCATCCGTGCTCTGCGTGAAACGTGATCCTGCACGCCCCTGTTATCAAGTGGGTTCGAGAAGAGACAGTGTTGCGCTTAGGTGAGGAAGCAAATCGGGAAAAATTCCCGGAGAGCGTAGAATGGGAACAGAAAAGTGGAACAGGCTGCGGGGGCCCGTTCCACTTCTGCGCCGTCTCGAACTTTACGCGATACCAATCGAGACGCTTTGTGGCGCGTGGTGCTTGTCCCAATTGAGGGGAGACAGGCAGTGCCACCGACAAGATGAGAACGGGCGGGCGAGGTATATATTCCATTAGGTTTGCGGGGGCCTGTGGATAACGAACTCTCGGCACGGGCCGCGGCCTCTAATGCTCTGAAAACTAAATAAAAAAGCCCCTCGCGACGGGCGCGCGCGAGGGGCATGGGGCCGGGGCTGAGAGGGAGGGCAACCCGGGCCGGATCGGGCGAGAGGCGTGTGGAGAGGCTCTCGCCGGATAACGAACTGGACTTTGACACCTCACTTTCCGCCGCGCTGTTCCTCAGGGAACCCGGGGAGACGGGATCGGAGGACTTTTCGGCTCGTCCGCATTCACTTGGTCATTCTCTGTCGCGCAGGCCCGGTCAAAGGTTCACGCGCTTTGGTTCTCAAAAAGGAAACCCCTCGAGCTTGAGAACTCGAAGGGCTTGAGACTGGGCCAGGGAGGAGGAAGGGGCCCGGCGCGATGTGAAGCCAGCGGCGGGGAGGAGGGACCTGCAGGCTTGACGAATAAAGTTTTGCAGGTCTTGGCATTTGGCGATGTTCCGAGAGGCACAGTGCAAAAGAATTTTCAGCCCGCCGTTGCTCTTGTTCCCATCCCGGCGAAAAGTCAGGCGCACAAGATGCGAGTCGAGCTTTGGGGTGGGCAAATGCAACGAGAACAAATGTCGAAGTGTATTGCTGTGTTGACGGCAGTGGGACTGATGACAGTCCCTGCACGCGCCGGCGACGCGTGTATGCCAGCTGACGCGCCGGCGGCGGCGGCCGGGACACTGGCCAATGAGAACGGCGCTTACATTCTGACGATAGGCGCACCGATGTGCCTCAAGGGCGAAGATGAATTCGACAACGTAGCGGCGACGACGCGGCTGCAAATCTTTCCTGGGACTGAACCCGTGCAAGGCGCACTTGAGAACCTGGTGGGCAAGCTGGTTGCCATCAAGGGCAGCTTTCATGGGTCACGCAGCAAGAAGTTCAACGCGCCCATTCTCGTCGATGTGTCGGAAGCGACGCCGCAATAAAAGCGTTGCCGCCTACTTGATGTAAGCAATCATGCGCCCGGCGGTGATGATCGCCAGCCAGAGCGCAATCGAGAGCGCGGCCGAAGCGCGTGCTGGTGTTGGCGCCTTGCCTTCGCAGTCCCATGCGGCCACACCGGGGGCAATGCGCGCTTGAAAATAGAGGGCGTTGAGACCAGCAAGAACAAGGAGCGCCATCTTAAAGCGGAGCGACGTGTTGGCGGCGAATTCTGCGGCGTCCGAGACGAAGAGCAGAACGCCGCTTGACGCGTTCAGAGCAAATCCGGTCCAAACCCACGGAAGAAGTGCCGTGTGCAGGCGCGACACCGCGAGATCCTTGTTCCATCCAAGAACCCTGAGATCGAACAGCAGTATTGGCCCGAACACGAGCGCGAGACCGATGACGTGCAAGGTTTCGAGGATCGGATACGCCCACATGGATTCGCGCACGAAAACGGCGATTGCCGATTGCGCAATGGGGTCGAAGAAGGGATCTGGAATGTGCGGGGCCGTATCCATTTGGGCTTAACGCGCCGTGCGGCGCAGGGTGAGGGACTTGCCGCCTATCTGGATGGTGTTGAGGCCGAGCGCAGCTGTGCCATCGCGCGCTAACCAGCCGGAAACGATTCCTTTTGCGCCATCAACGAGCACTTGGTCTGTCAGTCCGCTCGATTTGGCGACAGAGAGGCTTTCCGTTTCGATGGTCCAGGTTTTACCCCCGGCATTGAGATCGAAGAAAATATGCGGGTTCTGATAGTGCACGTTGGAGATCGTGCCCGTGAGCGTCAGCTTCTTTGAGCTGTCATATTTGGTGACGTAGGTGTGATGTGCGGCGGCCGGATAGAACGAGGCCAGCACGGCAATGACAGCGAAAAGAATACGCATACGAACAAAAATCCCCTCTTTAGCAATGTGCATCTGTAGCCAACACCGGCGAGCGGCGATAGGGGCCGGAATGTGTGCCGGGGCAAGTTTTGGCGATGCCGTTGCTAGCAACTCGCGCCATTAACGAAAAATCCCCCGGGCCGAGGCTCCCGGGGGATCTGGGACTAGAGTGACGAACCGGAGACCGGGCAAGAGTTCAAGGCCGGTGCCGGTTCAGGTGTCACCACCAGCCTTTGCACTCATAGTAACGGCGCTTCCACTTAAAGCGGCCGGTTTCTTCCCACATCTCGCGATAGAAGCTGCAATCGCGGTAGGTGGGGCCGACATAAAAGCGAAGGCCGTGATGACCGTGAAAGCCGTGATGGCGATGGCCGGCGTTGGCTGCGCCGACTGTTCCGGCAAGTGCCGACAGTGCAACCGCTGAGGCGATGAGAACTTTCTTTACTGACATAATTACAAGTCTCCTGTTTGAGCATTCCTTGTTGCGTCGAAGCATGTTGTGACTGGCACGCGGGTCTCGCATGCCCTCCAGTGGCCGCATCAATTGCCGCTCACTTGCGATCAGAATGTCGGAGGATTTGGCGCGGCGCTGTTCCGGGCGGAACATGGGCGCTTGCCGAGAAATTTCATCCGATCAGTTGATCGTTAAAGCGATCCTGTGTGATCGGATATTGCTCTAGACGCGCGCGCTCACGAGCTTGGTGA
>JAYSVT010000045.1:0-7843 GCA_043718455.1 Hyphomicrobium sp. | reverse complement strand
GTCGCTGCTGCCGTCACGATGATGGTGTCGGCCGTGCCTTTGCTGCCATTGGCCGTCGAAACGTCGCCGGCAAGGTGGGCTTGGGTAAAGTCGACGTTAAACTTCGCCGTGCTGCCAGCATGCGGCGCGAAGTTCAGCACCGTCAGGGTGTCTTGAGCATTCGCGGTTGCGCCGCTGCCGCCGTAGGTCAAGTCAACGACGCCGCCCGACAAGTTTGTCAGTGTCGAGTTGCCAGCGAAAATTGTCGCGCCGGTGCGGATATCTATGAGGCCGGCGTTGTTGACGGTTGTCGGTGCCGCCATCACATTAGCGAGACTTGGTATCCACACGCCGCCTACGTCGTTGTTTACGGTCGTTACGATGCCAGCGGTGTTTATGCCGCCGATCACGGTGCCGGTGTTGTTGAGGACGTCTGTCCCGGCGAGTGCCCAATAGGCGAGTGCGCCTGCCGTGTCGGCTGCTCCGGTATCGTTGATATTCTTAATGATGCCGGCGTTAGTGGTGGTTGACGTACCAGTAATCGTGCCTGTTGCGACGCCGTCAAGCAGACCTTGCACCGTTGCGCCCGCAGCGATGTTGATGTTCGTGTCTCCGGCAACGCTTGTGGCGATGATGCTGTTTAGGTTCGTGCCGGTGACGTTTTTGTCAACGACGATATTGGTGTTGCCTGCGCCAAGATTGTTGACCCAGATACCGTTGCGGTCGCCGGTGATAACGCCGTTAGTGGCGATGGTGCCGATATTGACGTCGCCCGTCGATGCGCCGATCACGATGCCGTCGCGCGTGGTGCCGGTGACGCCGCCAGCAAGTCCGTTGCCCTGCACGTTTGTCGTTCCAGCGGAGCCAACCAGCCACATGCCATCAAGCTGACCCGTAACGGTCGCGAAATTCTGCACTGTCTGGTCGCCAGTGGCGGTGCCGAAAAGAATACCATCTGACGTCGTGCCCGTCACGACGCCCGTCCCGCCGCCATCGGCGAAGATATTACCTGTTGTCGATATGGCCCAGATGCCGAGGCCGCCCGTTGTCGCTGCGGTGGACGTGATGCTGGTTGCGCCGTCCAATGCGCTGGTCACGATGCCGCTGAAAGCAACGCCGCCGGTTACGTCATTGTCCTGAACAATCGTGGTATTGCCGCTGCCGCCCGAATTGTTCACCCAGATGCCGTTTGCGAGAGCGTTGATAACGCCATTCGTCGCTGTATCGCCGACATGCACGTCTCCGGACGACGGGCCGATCACGATGCCATTCAAGAGTGTGCCGGTGATGCCGCCGACAAGGCCGTTGCCTTGGATGCTGGTCGTGCCAGCACTGCCGTTGACGTAGATGCCGTTACGCAGACCTTCGACGGTTGCGTAATTATTCACTGTCACGTCACCGAGAGTCGTGACGAGCGTACCATCAAGCACGCTGCCAATCAGCGTGCCTGTTCCCTTGCCGTCCGTCGAAATATTGCCCGTAACCGAGTTGAGGTATTGACCTGTCGTACCGGAAGTTTCACCCGTGGCGGTGATGGTTTGATTGCCCGTGGTGGACAAGGTCCAAACACCGTAACCGAGCGGGCCTTCTGCGCTCGTCAGGTTTGCAACAGTATTACCTACGGATTCAGTGATAACCACGCCGTTCACGCCGCCTGTTACAGCGCCGAGTGGTCCGCCAACGGTGCCGATATTCGTGTCACCTGGCGTCCTCACCCAAATGCCGTTGCGCAGACCATCGAATGTTCCCGCACCGTTGATTGTGACTGTGCCGCCCAATGTGTTGGCGACAAAAACACCATCAACTAATGTTCCCGTAATCGCGCTGCTGTTGTTGATGTTGACCGTGTCATTCGTCGACGTCACCAGCACACCAGTGACGCCCGTTACCGGTTGCGAGACGTTCACATTGTCAGTGCCGGCAAGACCCAATTGCGCAATCCAGATGGCGTTGAGACCGAACGGAGTGGCGTTCAGAGGAGCCGTATCGACGGTAGCAGTTGTCGTGCCGCCAACCGGTAGTGCCCACAGCGTCGAACCTGGAACGGGTGTGTTAACGACGCCGCTCGTCACCGTTATGTCATTCGCGCTCATGCCCGTCGCCAGCATCAAGTTCGTCGCCGCGAAACACGCTGACGCCAGCAACCCCGCTCTCATGCTCTTGGTCCGCTGTGTTGCGCCCGTGCGCACGTGTGACTTTGTGGAAAAATTAAGCGACATCGGCATCCCCCAAAACTGAACGTAAGCAGTCCCCCCGCGGGGATTTTACTTGGGCAGGACGCTTCCCTGAACCGCGCCCCACCTACTTCGACGGGCGCAATCCAGGTCATGCTCAGTTGAGAGTCAATCCGTTCAAAAACGAAGAAACACCTTCAAGTTTGTGAATTGATGTTGAGAACTTTTGTTATTGATCCTAAGGACATGAAGGTTCATTATTTTAGCTGCCGCCGTTTGATTTTTGCGGTGCCGTTTTTCATTTACAATGCATGTTCATTTCATATTAGGGGACAGCGTGCCTGAGATTTGATCAGGTTGAAGGGAGTAACGTAAGCTGATGATCATTCGCGACAGGTACATTCGCGCCACACAACTTATTGGTTTTCAGGAACTTGTGGAGCAGGCCGGTGGCGACACCCAAACGCTCCTTGCGGACGCGCAGATTGAGGCAAAAGCTCTTTCAGAACCCGATAGCCTGATCTCGTATCGCGCCTTTGGAAACTTGATCGAACTCGCGTCGCAAGAATTGTCGCGCCCGTCATTGGGACTGGAATGGACTCTCGCGACGCCCGCCCATTTTCCAAATCTCGGGCCATTGGCGCTGCTGGCGCACTTCACCAGCACGATACAAGAGTGGATTGATACATCGCTGCAGTATTGGGCGTATCATACCGACGCATTTATTTTGGAACAACGCCTCGACGAGGGCACCGGTCTGGCGGCTTTAAGGTATTGTACGGCGTCCTTGGCGTTCCCATCGCGACAACTTACAGAAATGGTACTTGGCAATACCTGCCGGCTGGCGCGAACAGTCACTGGCCACGCGACGCTCTACCCGTCGCTCATCCGGTTCCAGCACAACAAGCCACGAGACCTCTCATGTCATGAGCGCGTTTTTAATTGCCCGATCGAGTTCGGGGCTGAGCATGACGAAATCATTGTTGACCCGAAGTATCTGCAATACCCGACCAACGGCAATTTCAAACTCTTCAAGCCGCTCGTTGGCTACTACATCAAAAGCCGCATCCAGCGCATGCCACTTTACGATCAGTCAATGGCCACCACTATCGCGCTCGCGATCCCAAGCGTCAGTGGCACCGGCAAGTGCAATATCGAGTTCATTTCTCAGTCACTCGGATTAACACCGAAAAAACTGCAGCGGCTCCTCGCCGCCGAAGGCACGTCATTTTCGCAGATCCTAGAATTAACGCGCGGAAACATGGCGCGGCAGTTCTTGGTGGAATCAGAAGCGCCTGTGGGCCGCATTGCTGGTTTGCTGGACTACTCGACAACGGCGCCCTTCACGCTCGCCTTCAAACGTTGGACGGGGAAGTCGCCTTTGGAATTCCGCAAGGACGAACGGCCGCGAGTGAAAGTGCTTGCGACCTAGACATTCTCCTGCGTTCCGGCGGTCTTGCGTTCTCTCCAACAAGGCTACGGACACCGCGTTCGGCCACTTTCTCCGGAAGCAGTCATAGTGCAACGTTTTTGATCGCGGTTCTAATTGGACAACTTTGGGCCAATACTTCGAGTAGACGATGATTGGATTTTGCGGCAGGACTACATCGGTAAGCAGAAAGCCCGAAGAGTCATCGATGCCGGTGGCGGAACGCTGATGTGCCGCCGCACATTTGGCTCCGGGTCGGTGGTGTCAGCCGCGACTAAGTCTGGGGGTATGGAACACCGTTATCGGCAAGTTCTGGGAGGTTCCAGATGCAAAGTGCCGGATAAGTTTTTTGAGGCCGTAGGATCGACCGGGGAGAGGCGTGGGGTTGAGATTAAGACAGATTTTTAATGCATTGAAAATACTATAATAAAAGCAGACACTCCCTCCGCCACTGCGCCCCAGCCGGGCTCGAACCGCCCTTGCGTTTAGGATCCTGCGGAAGCAGCGCTGGCCGATTATTGACCGGGTTTTCATTGCGGACGACCCAACACGGTCTTCCGGGAATGACAATTGGCGCGACGCAGGGCAAAAGCGAAACTGCGCAGCCGCAGACGTGCCGGTGGTGCGAGTTTGGGTTCACCCCACTGACCGGACGAGGCGACAAGCCGACACGAGCAAGACATTCAAAAAAGGAAAGCTGTGACATGGCGGGCAGACTGGCTGGAAAAATTGCTCTGATCTCAGGTGGCGCAACAGGTATGGGCGGCGCGTCTTCGCTGCTGTTTGCGGCTGAAGGCGCGAGGGTCGGCGTTGTCGATCGCAATGAAGAGGCGGGCCGCGCAGTTGTTGCCGAGATTATCGCCGCGGGCGGAAAGGCCGTCTTTGCGAAGGCGGATGTTGCCAACGAAGCCGAGGTCAATGCCGCCGTCGCCACTTTAACCGCCGCAATCGGCGCGCCGAACGTGCTGTTCAATCACGCTGGCACGATCATCATCAAGCCGTTCCTGGAAATCACCCTCAAAGAATGGGATTGGCTGATGGGCGTCAACGTCACGAGCATGTTCTTGATGACCAAGGCCGTGCTGCCGGGAATGCTGGCGCAGGGCGGCGGATCGATCGTGTGCACCTCGTCGATTTCGGCCGTCGCCGCGACGCCGCGCGAAGTCGTCTACAACGCCAGCAAGGGCGCCTGCCACATGTTCGCGCAGTCGATTGCGGTTGAGTTTCGCGATCAGAATATCCGCTGCAACACGGTTTGCCCCGGCTTTGTCAAAACACCGCACGGGCTTCGCGAGGTGAAAGAACTTTCAGCTCTTGGCGTCGATATGTCGGACGCCGCCATCGCCGTGCAGCAGGGACGCTTGTGCGAACCGGAGGAAGTTGCCCGCGCGGCGCTGTTTCTCGCGAGCGATGAAGCGAGCTTCATCAACGGCACGCACCTGTTCGTGGATAACTGCTTTACGGCGGTGTGAGGGGGGGGTGCAGAAATTGCCTCATCGATTGCGCCGGGATGGAGAAGGCGGAGTTATCTCCGCTCGCTTTCCCGGGCGAGCAACGCAGCGTAGCGAAGTTGTGCAGACCCGGGACCGCGTGGGTCGAGAGTCGCGCTATGCCGATGGGACGTGATCCCGGCTCTTCGCTCACTTGCTATGCGGCGCTCGCTCGGCCGGGAAGGCAAAGCATCTAGATTTGTAGGTTGGGTAGACGGAGGCGCGCAGCGCCGGAGGAAACCCAACGAGACACAGTGAGATGGTGCCATAACGAATGCGCGCAATCGTTATTGAGCTCTTGGCGTTGAGTTTCGGGCGGGTATTGTGGCTCGATCCCGCAAGCGGATAGCCGCCCTCTACCCAACCTACGGGACGGAGATCTTGGCACGTATCAATTACTCAACTTCAGGAAGCGCACTTCCGTATCACCGTAGGTGCGGGTGTCGAGGAGGGTGAAGGCGGCGGGCAGAGTCACAGCGGTGCCCGCGCGTTCTTCGAGGACGCAAACGGCGCCGGGGTTGAGCCAGTTGCCGCTCGCCAAACCGGCAAGCGCTTTTTCGCCCAAACCTTTTCCATAGGGCGGATCGAGAAACGCGAGGCTGTAGCGGTCTGCTTTGCCAGCGGGGCCGAGGTCTGTCGCGTCGCGGCGGAAAATGCGGGTTTCGCCGGTTAGTCCAAAAGTTTCGACGTTGCGGCGGATGAGTGCGCGGGCTTCGGCATTGTCTTCGACGAACAGGCAGTAGGCCGCGCCGCGCGAAATTGCCTCTAGCCCGAGCGCGCCCGTACCTGCAAAGAGATCGATGACGCGCGCGCCTGCAAGCGAGAAGTTATCGATGCCGTGCGCGAGGATGTTGAACACGCTTTCGCGCACGCGGTCGGACGTTGGGCGCAATCCTTCGAGACCCGCGGCGTCACTTGGGGTCGCGAGCGCCCGCCCACGGAATTGACCTGCGACTATTCTCATTCGTCCGTATCGCCCCCGCGCTGGCCCGCCGCTTTGCCGCGGGCGTGCCGCGCTTTGCGCTCCTCCGTCCCTTCCGAGAGTCCGAGTTCCTGAGCAAGCTTGGGCCCGATCTGTTCAACCAGCGTGCGCCGCTTGACTTGTTCGACGCCGCCCGGAGCCAAATCGAGCAATTGGAAAGGTCCGAACGACACGCGGATCAAGCGGTTCACTTCGACGCCAAGATGCGTCAAGATTTTGCGCACCTCGCGGTTCTTGCCTTCGCGGATGGCAATGGTCAGCCACATGTTGGCGCCTTGCACGCTGTCGATGGCGGCTTCGATTGGGCCATAGCGCACGCCTTCGATTTCGACGCCGTCTTTGATCTTTTCGAGATCGGCGAGCGTGACGCGGCCCTTGGCGCGGACGCGGTAACGGCGTGTCCAGCCTGTTGCCGGCAATTCCATATGACGGGCGAGCGCGCCGTCGTTGGTCATCAGCAGCAGGCCCTCGGTATTGTAGTCGAGACGGCCGATGGAGACGACGCGCGGCAGCTCAGGCGGCATTTTGTCGAACACGGTTGGGCGGCCCTCGGGATCGGCATGCGTCGTGACGAGGCCGCGCGGTTTGTGATAACGCCAAAGCCGCGCGAGCTCGGCGGAGGGCAGCGGCTTGCCATCGACGAGGACTTTATCTTTACCACTGACCTCGAAAGCGGGCGTCTTGAGCAGGCGGCCGTTGACGCTGACGCGCCCTTCTGCGATCCAGCGTTCGGCCTCGCGGCGCGAGCACAGGCCTGCCCGCGCCATCGCCTTGGCGATGCGCATGGGCTCCCCAGGGTTCTTGGGCGGGCCCTTGGGCGTTTCGGGTGCTGCGGCGCGGTTCGCTGGCTGTGCTGCGGGTTTCGCAGAAGAACTGGATTTGATTCGATCTTTTGTCATGGACACTCGATAGCACGAGGAAGTACGGGCGATAGCACGAGGACGAGCGGGCCACCTTATGACACCGGCAAAAAGCTTAAGCCATATGGACTTGGCGCTCGCAGAGGGGCGTGCTGCCGCATCGCGTGGTGAAGTGCCGGTCGGTGCCGTCATTGTTGGGCCAGACGGGGCTGTTCTCGCCAGAGCTGGCAACCGGACGCGGGAGTTGAATGATCCAACCGCGCATGCCGAAATTGTCGCAATTCGGGAAGCCTGCGCCGCGCTCGGACAGGAGCGGCTTGCGGGCTGCGATCTCTACGTGACGCTGGAGCCGTGCGCGATGTGCGCAGCCGCCATCTCGTTCGCAAGGGTCAGGCGGCTTTACTTCGGGGCCAGCGATCCTAAAGGCGGCGGCGTCGAACATGGCGCGCGCGTGTTCTCGCACCCGACATGTCACCACGTCCCGGAAATCTACAGCGGCATCGGCGGGGAAGAAGCGGCGGCGCTACTAAAGATATTTTTTGCAGGGCGGCGCGAGGGGTGAACTTCAAGAGTTATCGGCTTGCTCAAATTGCAAAATCCGCAATGCCGGAACAGGACAGCGCTTTAAGCGTCTCTAACGCCGTCAATGCGATTGGGCCTTTTTCACACGACGAACTACTGTTACTACAATCATGGCGGCAAACGATTTCCGCAGCAGAGTTTTGAAGCCCGTGGCAAGTTCAGATATTGAGGATGCATGAAACTCCCTTTGTCCGGGGGCTGCAGATGCGGCTCTATTCGCTTCGAGTGCTCAGCCAGTCCGGCTTTCTCCTGGAAGTGCCACTGCCGCGACTGTCAGCAGGCGAGTGGTGCAGCGTACTGTCCGGTTATGTATGTCCCCAAAGCGGCGATGAGAATTACCGGCGCCG
>JAYSVT010000044.1:0-2665 GCA_043718455.1 Hyphomicrobium sp. | reverse complement strand
TCCAATATAAGGTTGCAGTGCCTGAAGGTTTGACCAGTCAGCAAATTGTGGAACGCTTGAAAACCGATTCAAACTTAAGCGGCGAAATTACGAGCATTCCGGCTGAAGGCACATTGCTTCCCGACACCTATCTAATTTCGAAAGGCATTGGACGTCAGGAATTGATTGATCGTATGCAGTCGCAAATGAAGGAATTCTTGGCGCCGATTTGGGAAAAGCGCCGCGCCGAACTGCCTCTGCGCACACCCGAAGAAGCCATCGTCTTCGCTTCTATCGTTGAGAAAGAGACAGGTAAACCCGATGAACGCGACCGAGTCTCGGCCGTGTTTCATAACCGGCTCAAGAAAGGCATGCGTCTCCAGTCTGACCCGACAATTGTCTATGGGCTGGTTGGTGGGCAAGGCGCTCTCGGACGATCAATCGCCAAATCGGACATCGAGAGCAAGACGCCATTTAACACCTATCAGATCAACGGTCTGCCGCCCGGCGCTATCTGCAACCCGGGACGGGCGTCGATCGAGGCGGCGCTAAATCCGGCCGCAACCAACGAAGTCTATTTTGTTGCAGACGGTAGCGGCGGGCACGCGTTCTCTGAAACGCTGAAAGAACATAACGCTGCCGTTCAGAAGTGGCGCGAGGTTGAACGTCAAGCTAAAGCCAAAGTGGAAGGGGTGCCGGACGCAAACAAGACGGCGGCGGGCAAAGCGATCGAACCCGATCCCGATGTCGCTCCAATTCCAGTGCGTGACGAGGATGTCACAGCCGGTGCTGCGACCGGACAGCCGGCAGTATCCAAGTCTGTTTCAAAGACTTCTGCCGCAGCAGCCCCCGCAGATACCAGTGCCATCCCGCTTCCAATCCGCAAGCCGAAAAAGCAGTAGTTTACTTGAATTAGACGCCACATTGCCACAAACAACCGGCCTCTCCGGTTGGCGCGCGCCCATTGAACAGCTAAGTTGCCCGCCGCTAAGGTCCGGGAATCACTTCTGGGTCAGCGGTCATATAGGGCGCCGGGGCTCGGCGCGCGGGTTCATGAGCATTTCAAGTATGACGGGGTTCGCTCGCCAGGACGGGTCTGGCGAGGGACTGGCCTGGGTTTGGGAAGCGCGCAGTGTCAACGGGCGCGGTCTGGATGTCCGTCTCCGCTTGCCGCCAGGGTTGGACGCCATCGATAGCGCTGTGCGCGAGGCTGTCACCAAGCGCATCTCGCGCGGCAACGTCACAATCAATCTCACGACCGAACGGCAAAATGGCGCCGTTACTGTTCGCTTGAACGAAGGCGTGTTGCGAGACATCTTGAAAGCATCAGATCGCGTTGCAGAAATGACGGGCGGCGCGCGTCCGGATACGGCGGCCCTGCTCACCATGAAGGGCGTTCTGGAAATCGGCGACAATGGATTGGACGAACCAGAACAGCGCGCCGTGCGTGAGCGCCTATTGATCAAGAGTTTTGAAGAGACGGCAGACAAGCTCGTTGCTTCGCGGCGGTCGGAGGGCGCGCGACTTGGTCAGATTATCTCCGTCCAATTGGCCGAGATCGAGCGCATGACGGGCGAGGTGAGGGCGTCACCATCGCGCACGCCAGAAACCATCCAATTGCGGCTGCAGGACCTCGTTTCACGGCTGCTTGAAGCCAGTGGCACGTTCGACACGGACCGGCTGCATCAGGAAGCGGTTCTTGCCGCAACGCGTGCCGACGTCGAAGAGGAGCTCTCGCGTTTGACGGCGCACGTGGCCGCGGCCCGCGAAATCCTTGACGAAAGGAATGCTGTCGGGCGCAAGCTCGACTTCCTGGCGCAGGAATTCAATCGCGAAGCCAATACGCTTTGCTCCAAGGCTAATGCTGTCGATGTAACGCGCATAGGCCTCAGTCTGAAGAGCGTCATCGATCAACTCCGCGAGCAGGTGCAGAACATTGAGTGACACATCATCACAAAGTGATGCCGGCTTGAGTGGGCCAATAGCCCGTCGTGGCCTGCTGTATATCCTGTCGTCGCCGTCGGGTGCCGGCAAGACCACGCTGGCGCGCCGTTTGATCGTGGCAGATCCCGGAATCCAGATGTCGGTGTCCGTCACGACACGCAAAGCACGCCCTGGCGAGATCGATGGCAAGGATTATTTCTTTGTTGATCACAAACGTTTCGAAGACATGCGCGACAACGGCGAACTGTTCGAATGGGCGCGCGTCTTCGACAATTATTATGGGACACCTAAAGCCGCCGTCGCGGCTGCGATCGAGGCTGGCAAAGACGTGCTCTTCGATATCGATTGGCAGGGCGCGCAGCAGTTGTCGGAAAAATTGCCAGGCGATGTTGTGCGCGTGTTCGTTCTCCCGCCTTCTGGACGTGCGCTCGAAGCGCGCCTGACATCGCGGGCTCAGGATCCGCCGGACGTCGTGGCGCGCCGGATGGCGGCGGCCTCTGCCGAGATATCGCATTGGCCTGAATACGATTACGTTATTGTGAATTCCGAGATCGAAGAGAGTGTGCGCTGCGTGACGTCGATACTTATCGCCGAACGGCAGAAAAGGGCACGGCAATTGGGTCTTTCTGCGTTCGTACGTGAGATGCAGACAGATTTGTGAACCCAGCCGGTGGTGCAGGCTCCCTACGACTTTATGCTAACTGTATTTGACCGATCAGCCTGCTTGGGATACTCATTACGT
>JAYSVT010000043.1:0-2668 GCA_043718455.1 Hyphomicrobium sp. | reverse complement strand
AAGCCTGACGCAGAACGGAGAAAGGCACGGCGCGAGGTGTTGTTCTTCTTGCTCAGCGTATCGGCAACCGCAAGGATTTCGGCTTTGATCTTGCGCTGCGTGTCGTTCTCGGGCGAGGGATTGAATTCGCCGTTGGAGAGCACTTGCGTCGGCACGGGTATCTCACCGCCGATATCTCCAGACTCTGTTCGGTCTTGCAGTCCGAGCTTGTACTCTTCCGTCTTGATCCAAAGCGACATCACGCACACTCCTCTTGAAGAAGACGCTGACTGGAAAGACTTTCGGCCGTCGAATAGTTCAAGATTGTTTTATCAACGTAGCGTGGGCAAGCAATCCGCCGGAGGTATTGGCGCGCCGCCGCTGCGATGCATCTACCATAAATGGAAATGCCGCGTGTGTCGAGGAATTCAAGCGCCGTGAAGATCTCGCTATTCGGCGATGCGCATCGGGTTGAGTTGAACGCGGTGATGCTTTGCTTCTCTTGCTAGAATAGTCGCGACCTTGCGAAGTTGGTCTGGCCAAATAGGCTTGGGCATGATGGTCAGAATGGTCTCAGGTCCGGCGACCTTGAGAAAATCTTCAAGCGTGTAGTCCGAATACCCCGACACGACGACAATGTGCACATTGGGGTCGATCAATCTGATACGGCGAGCCGTTTCGTGCCCATCGATTCCAGGCGGCATGCGCACATCAAGAAAAATCCCTGCGAACGGATCTCCATCGTCAATCGCCCATTTGACGGCAGCAACGGCATCGGCACCTTGCTCGACGAATGTGATACGCCAATTCGGTCTTGCCGCTTGGTTCGCGCCGAACAGTTCGTCTTCGAGTGTCTCGATACCGAATAATTCGCGCACGCGGTCGTTGTGCTCCGCCTTGTCGAGCACAAGGCGGTAGGCCGCGATGACACCTGCATCGTCGTCTGCGACCAGCAGACGAGGGGTGAGTTCAATTGCCATTTGTTGCTCCTGAACGGGCAAGCCACGGATGGCTTAACAGCGTTTTGTATATTGTCCGATTCTCATTTTTGTACAGAAAATGATGCAATTATGAGGCAGTACGGTGCATTCATTACGCCTGCGGACGGAGCATTTGTGGCGAATTTTGTTATTCAGACAAAGGTAATCCAGCGCACGCCTCATGAGACGAGTTGGAGCGGCAGAATCATGCGCCGGGATTTGCCTTCGAAATAGCAGCCGTCTTCGAGAATGAGCTGGTTGTGAAAAATATCGCCGGTGACGGAGCATGCAGCCTTGAGGAAGAGGGTGTTTGCAAAAATCTCGCCGTTGATCTCGCCGAGCACCGTGACGGTGTTGGAGCGGACAGCGCCGTTGACGACGCCGCGTTCGGTGACGGTGAGCGAGGCGCAGGTGACGTCGCCCTCGATTGTTCCGGCGAGCACAATTTGGCCCGGATAATCGATGGCGCCTTCGATTGTCGCGTTCCGCGGCAGGGTGAGAATGGGGGCGTGCACTGGGCCTTGTTCAGGCTTGTGCTTTAAAACGGGCTCAGACATGGAAAACTCCCAAGATCGAGCGCCCGCGCACCCCAAATGAAACCTTGCTGCAGATGGTGGCGATATTGGGACGCCAACCCGCAGCCTACAAAAATGATGTGGCCCGGACACAGAGGCGGATTTTTCCGCCTAACCTTGGAATAATAGCGGCGACTGCTGCTCCGAGGGATACAATGCGCGCACTCGACTCAAGTTATGCTTCACGGGTAGCCCCGCAATTTGGGGCCTTTGGGAACAAGTAACTTTGCAGGAGCGTTCAAGAGTTCGTACTCAGAATTTCGTAACTCAGCAAGTGGACTGGGACGAATATGAAAAAGCGAACGACGACACGCGCGATAATCCGGCATACGCCGCTCGCTGCTATTCTGGCTGCGGCCTGTTTTCTAGCGGCCGTTCCCTTACCCGCCCTTGGAGGCGGTGCGCTCTCCTGTCCGGGCGTAGATCTCGTTGAAACCAATCTCGAAAACGGCAAGTCGTCAGGGTATTACATTCCGGGCTTGAAGCTCATCATCCTTAATCGCACGATTCTACAAAGTTACGCCGAGCCGGTGCGCCAATTCATTCTGGCACACGAATGCGCGCACGCCGATCCCGAGGTCGGGGAAGATGAGATGGCCGCCGATTGCGCGGCGTCGGCGCGCGGCACGAAAGAGGGCTGGCTCGGGGCGCAGGACTTAATCAAGGTGTGCGTCCACCTCTCGCGCTTTCCGGCAGATGCGACACACCCGCCCATCCAGCCGCGCTGTGCCAATATTCGCCGTTGCGCGAGCGGAGGTAAGTTCGAAATCGCGCAAAAACCTTCCCTTTCACCTGAAAAGGACATCGCGCGCACCCCGCTTATGACGCGGCAATTCGAATAAGGTTTGACTCGTCCGCGTTTCGCGCCTTAAAGGCTCATGAAACGGGAGACTTTGAAATGCCGACGATGTCGAATCTGCGCCGCCGTAAAATCCAGAACAAACAACTCAAGGCCGAGAACGCGACAAAGCGTGTCGCCAAGGCCGCAAAGAAAGAACGCAACGCCAAGAAGGCGTGAGCGCCGGCTGCGAGAGTTCATTCACGGCTCTGCCGCCCCATGAATTTCTTGATGATGACTGCTTCGTCGCGGCGTTTGTCTTCCGCCGTGCGTGGCGGATAGGCGTGCCGCAAGCG
>JAYSVT010000042.1:0-2674 GCA_043718455.1 Hyphomicrobium sp. | reverse complement strand
GCCATCGCCAAGCCGGTTATGGATCATGTCAAGGACATCGTGGGTCTCTTGCGCTCTTGACCACATGTCTCTTCGATTGCGGTGAAGGCTCTGGGATGGCAGCATGGATGCGATGAAGCCCCGCCGATCATTTGAATCCGGTCATAGCCGAAAGTTCCTGCTCGTCGTTGACGAGAGCCAGGAAGTGGAAAGTGCGCTCTATTACACGGCGTCGCGCGTGCAGCGTTCCTCCGGCTTGATTGTCATGCTGTACCTGATCATGCCCGGCGAATATCAGCACTGGATGGGTGTCAGACAAAAGCAGCTAGAAGAAGAAACCACCAAGGCCAAGGCGCTGTTTCGCTTGTTTCGGCGCAAACTGAACCTCGCTGGTTTCGAATCCGTGCAGTCGGAAGAGGTCATCCGCGAGGGTGATGCGGCGGAGGAAATCTTGAAGCTGATCGCCGACGACGAGGATATAGCGATTTTGGTTCTTGGCGCTTCGACGGACGCCAATGGCCCAGGCCCCTTAGTGTCGTCCTTAGCGGCCGGAAATGAGGCCGGCGGCTTTCCTGTGCCCGTAACCGTGGTGCCGGGCAAACTGTCGCTGGAGGAAATCAAGGCATTGGCGTGATTGTGATCGGACCAGTCTCGACAAACACGCCGGCTTTCCTTATGTTAGAATAGTTCTAATCGGTTGGATACGTTTGCGGATTGGCGACGCTATAGGCTAAGCCCACAGTCCAACACGCGAGAGGCCCAACACGCGAGAGGCGCTATGTTTATCCAAACCGAAGCCACCCCCAATCCAGCAACACTCAAGTTCATGCCCGGCAAACGGGTATTGAACGATGGCACAGCCGATTTCCGCACTAAAGGCGATGCTCTGGCCTCGCCCCTCGCTGCGCGGTTGTTCGATATCGATGGGGTCAAGGGCGTGTTTCTCGGCTCGGACTTTATTTCCGTGACGAAGGGAGAGATCGAGTGGCAGCATCTGAAGCCCATGGTGCTCGGGGCGATCATGGAACACTACGTGTCCGGCAAGCCCGTGGCCGCTGAAGATGGCGCCAACGACGATGACGCCGGTACCTATGATCCGGCAGACGAAGAGACCGTTTCGACCATCAAGGAATTGATCGAGACGCGTGTCAGACCTGCGGTTGCGCAAGATGGCGGCGACATCATTTTCTCAGGATTCCGCGAGGGTGTCGTATATCTGCATATGCGCGGCGCCTGCGCCGGATGCCCAAGTTCGACGGCGACCTTGCGCAACGGCATCGAAAACTTGCTCAAGCATTTCTGTCCCGATGTCCAATCGGTTCAGGCCGTCTAAGGCGGTTGTGACCGAGAGCCAAAAAATAATGAAACCCCGGGGCATTCCTCGGGGTTTTCTCATTTGAGTACCCATTTTCAGGAGGTCGCGCTCATGACCCAATCACCGATGTTCCAAGTTTCCGGCCTTTTAGGACAGCCGCTCGACGACGATGCCCTCGCGCAGATTTTTCTGGCGGCGCGCACGCATTCAAACTGGCTGGCAAAAGTCGTTGATGACGCGCTACTGAAGCGTATCATTGATGTCTCGAAAATGGGACCGACGAGCGCCAACTGTTCGCCGATGCGCGTAATCTTCGTAAAGTCGGCTGAAGCCAAAGCTAAGCTCAGTCCACTGCTGGATGCGGGCAACCGTGCGAAAACCATGGCCGCCCCAGTCACCGCCATTATCGGACACGATCACAATTTCTACGACCACCTGCCGAAGCTCTTTCCCCACGCCGATGCGGCGAGCTGGTTCAAGGGGCAAGATCAGAAAATTAAGGATACGGCCTTCCGCAACGGCAGCCTTCAGGGGGCATACCTCATTATTGCTGCGCGGGCGCTGGGCCTTGATTGTGGTCCCATGTCTGGTTTCGACAACAACGCCGTGGATCAGGCTTTCTTTGCCGGAACAGCGACAAAATCAAACTTCCTATGCAACTTAGGATATGGGGACGCCTCTCAAATTCAGCCCCGTTCACCACGCTTTGCCTTCGACGAGATGGCTCAGATCATTTAAAAGTCGGCCCCGCATGAACATACTTGCATTCGACACAACATTTGATGCCTGCTCAGTGGCGGCCGCTCGAGGTCTACGTAGCCTGACGCCGGATATCTGCCCGCTGTTTGAAGCCATGACGACAGGGCACGCCGAACGGCTGCTGCCCATGATCGATGCGGCGCTGTCTCAAACGAAACTCACTGTCGCGGATCTCGATCTCATTGCCGTCACGACAGGCCCCGGCACGTTCACTGGCACGCGGATAACTGTGGCCGCCGCGCGCGCCCTCGCTCTGGTCAACGATACACCCATCGTCACGCTCACGAGTTTGAAGCTCATGGCGATGAGCCCAGACGCCAGATCATCGGGTGCGCGCCAGCTCGCCATCGCAACGGACGCGCGGCGCGGTGAGGTTTACATCGAGCGTTTTTGCCCCAGAAGCTTGCAGTCTCTGGCGCTGCCAGCGGTGCTTTCCATTGCAGACGCAGCGCAGTCGCTCGGGTCCAATTCTACAGCGCTCGCTGGCTCTGGCGCCGAAGCCGTAGCAGCGCAAGCTCGCATGCAAGGCCTCGACGCATACGCCACCGCGACAGGTCTACTTCCCGACGCATTCGACATGCTGTTCTGGGCCATGGAGCAAAGGCCAACTGCCATTGTCGA
>JAYSVT010000041.1:0-7921 GCA_043718455.1 Hyphomicrobium sp. | reverse complement strand
AAGCCTTCGACCGAACGGCGGAATATCTGCCTGCGGAAGTGCGGCGCGGAAGTTGGTAGCGTATCTGAAATTGTGCCGATGGAAGTTCGAACGGGAAGTGCCGGAAGTGGCGCACGGGAGTTTCAAACCGAAAGCGGGGGCAGATTGAACTTCTTTGAAAAGCCTATTGATCAAATCACGAAAGACGATCTTGACTGGTTGATCTCTAGTGAAGTGAGGGAAGGTCAACAGGTCGAGTTCAAACGCGAGCTTTCAGGCGACGCAACCCCAGACGCGTGGCAGTCGGGTGGGAAGGTTGGCAACACTGCCGTTACAGCGTTGGTCAAAGAAATTGTTGCCTTCGCAAACGCCCAAGGTGGAGTGTTGGTGCTAGGGGTTGATGAGTCCGAAGATAAGCCGTCACGCGCGCAAGCGCTGAGGCCCATACGCGATGCGACGGAGCTAGCTGAGGTACTCAAGATTCGGTGTCTCGATAACATCGAGCCAACACTGTACGGAATTGAGGTAGCAGGCATTGCGACAGACAGCGCGGAGGGCGGCTGTGTTGTCATTCGGGTTCAACCTAGTCCATACGCGCCGCACCGATCATTGCGCGATCTAAAATGCTATTTGCGAAGCAACGACAGGTCAGTGCCCATGTCGATGAATGATATTCAACGCCGGGGGTTAGAGACCGCGCAACGATACGAACATGGGGAAGCGTGGTTCAAGAAGCGCGTACCGGGAACGGATATTGCTGCGCCGGGCTATATCATGCGCGTTGTTGCTAGACCGCTAGGGCCGGTCTTCTTGCCAAAAGTGCATAGAAACGAACTAGCAAGACCCAAGTTCAAAACGATCACGATTAGAGGGAACGATGTGAAATATGAGGGACTGATCTTGGCCGAAGGACTCAATTGGTCCCCGCGCGTGCGCGGTACTGGGTTTACTGAGAAAGTGCGCACTGGCGCACTGTTTCAGTGCGACATTGGAGAAGACGGAACGCTTTTCTTCGACTGGCGGCACACGGTGATCGACCAAGAGCGCTTTTTAAAGTTGGCAATCCACTGGTTCATAGGCATGTTCGGCAATCTGCTTCTTGCCGTCGAGCGGCTGCGCCTAGCCGCACAATCGGCGACCGATTACGAGGCGGAATTTCATCTGGTAGCCGTAGGCTGTGACTTCCTGAGAGTAGATTACGGGAATCGCCTCAGCTTCGATGCGGGCAGCACTTTCCCTCAAGGCTTGAACACGCTTGGCCGCTACCCCATTGGAGCGCCCGACACATTCGATGCACTAACACGCCAGTTTGAAACCGATGTCTATCATCTCACGGGTGACGACAATCCTGACAATACGTCGTTTGACTACTCCGCTTCTTTGGCCGAAATGCGCAGTAGTTTTGGGTTGAAGTAATCACGGTTTCCTCGGATCGATCTTTTTCAACCACGCATACCGCTTCTTCAAAGACGGCGGACTGCCATATGTCTTGTCGTGATGGTCTTTGCCGAGTGAGTGGCCTTCAATCGACCGTGACACGAGCGCCGTACACGCACGGTAAGCACGCAAACTTTTTAAAGAGGTCGCGCACTCACCTTCTCAGCACGCGCGTGTGTCATCGATTATAACAAGAACGCTGACAAGAATAACAAGAACGCACCACCTAAGTCATTGAAATCATTAGAGTGAATCTGAGCGGGGGTCGAGAGTTCAATCCCCTCCGGCAGCACCAGATAACACCCCAGTTTTTACTGCATTATTCGCCACGGCGATCAACGAGCAGCGCCCAAACTAGACCAGACTTGCGCGTGTTCATCACAACCCGCCGCCTCATGAGCGCGACGGCCGGCCGCCTAAATTGAATTTTGTGGCGCAGCAGCATTGCGATCTTTTTTGCCAGAGTACACGTCTATTACTTCGGTATTTTCGTGCTCATGATTGGCGTGATCACGCCGTTCACATGATATTTGTGGCACGTGAGACAGTCTTGACGCGCCATGTTACTATTGTGACACGTTTGGCAGTGGTCCTTTTTCACCGCACCAAAATTGGACACAAAACTTTGCGGATTTCCCAGTTCGTAGCTCTTCAAATAGGCGCGGTCTTTTTCAAGTGCGTGGCAGGTCAGACACCCGCGATCGCCAAGGCTGCCGAAATGCGGCTCATGTATGAAACTCGTGAAGCGCCCCTGCTTGCTCTCGACCGAAGACTGGGAAAAATTGACGACCCGCCCCTTACCCGGAATATCATCGATGCTGTGGCACTTCGTGCATGACCCTTGCGCGTCCTTGAGAGTGAGAAAATCGAAGACTGCCGCCACAGGACTTGTATCGCCTTTCGGCGCTTGAGGGCCGGTCAGAAAGAGCCAAGAGTAGATGAATTTGTCCTTATGTCCTGTGGGACAATAGAAAATCGCGTGATCCTGCCGGTACCAGCCGCCATACTCAGCCCAGCTCTCGGGATCCACGCTGCTGTCAATGCTAATCACGGGCGCCGCACCCGAACGAGACCCACCCGCCGCGTTCGCCGGTGCAACAGTTGCCGCATCTGCCCCAGCCTTCGGTGCGGCATCCGCTGCGTCCGGCTGGGCTGCTGCTTTCGCGCCGTCCTTGCTACGAGCTTTGATCTCTTGAAGCTCTTCCTCGGTGGGAAAAAGCAGATCGTCGGATTGATCTGTTGCCTTGCCCCGAGGCGCATTTTCGGCGGTGCGCGATTCCTTTCCGCTTTCAGGCTTGGCGTTCGCGGAATCGGTTTTGCCGGCCGCTCCTTTAAGCTCTGCTGCTGGCCCAGCGTCATTGAGACCTGCTCTCATCGCGGGCGGCAGTTTTTTAGGCGAGGACTTGGCCTTGCCGCTGCCGGGCTCCGGGTTGGTATCGGTCTCTCCGGTGGCTCCGAACGGCTTGACTGCTTCGGACTTGCCCTTGGAAATCATACACTGACCAAAAACGCGCACGAGGCATCCTTGCGGATCGACTTTGGCGATGCTCTCTTCTTCCGTACCTGGAGCTTTCGAGATGTCGCGAGGGTCTTGGTCGCGCTTGCCGGAAGATTCCGCATCTTCCGATTTTGATCCCATATCGGTTGAACTTGCTTTGTCTGCGGCGAGCGTTTCGCCGCCGCTATCGGCGTTGGCGTTCGCGGCGGCGTCAGGTTGCGCCGCATTATCTTGAGAAGATGCACGACCCGCGTCTTGCGGATTTGCTATCTCCCTGGCGAGATTGGGTAGCCACTGCTGTTGCGCGCTAAGGACGACATCTCGGGAAATGTTTGCGGTCAGATCGGCGACGAGCCCAGCGCTCAACTTCGCCCCGCTGCCAATGTTGACATCACCGAGTGTATCCGACGCTTTTCCAGCGATCAACGCATGGAACAGCGCCTTGATCTCCCACACTAGACGAGTCACCGCCTGGATCTGGCCGTCGTTTGCGTCAGACAGATCCTGGAGGTTCAGGCCGTCCACGATTCTGATCAAAGCACGGCCCTGGTCGCTCCGGCCAATCATGACCTTCATGAACGGTGTGAGCGCCGCGTCCGATCCGTCCGGCCATTCGCCGATTACGGCGTTCTTGTTCTTCAGCGTCTGCAAATCGATGCCAGGCAGGGTCAAAAAGGCAATGCCCTTGGGGCCGCTGACCCGTTCCTTGCCGCTGATCTGATCGAGATGGCAGGCGGAGCATGTCTTCTCGAACGGCGCGACCGCCATAATCCGATTGTCATCATTGCTGTTGTGGCAAGTTGAGCAAGTGGCGGGAATGATCTTTGAGGAATCCTTCTTGGCCAGTTCCGGGTAGTGCTTACCGAAATGGCCGGCATGGTCATATATGATCCGTGTGCGCTGTTTAAAAGGATAATTGTCGAATTTCGGGTGATCGCCGTCGAAACTGTCGAACTTCACCACGTGGCAGGAGCGGCACTGCTCGCTGGAGATTTTGTTCAAATTGAAATTTCCGCCCTGATGCTCTTGGTGGCAGGTCGCGCAAGCCAGGCCGCGCGCCTCCACTTCACGGGTCGGGAAGACGATATTCTGCGTGCGAGCCGAGTGGGGCTGGGGCGTCTCTGCTGCTATTTTCTTCAGCCGCTCGGTGCTTCGCTTCAGCACATCGGCCGAAGCGCCGTGCGGGTTGAATGCGGTGTCTGGCATTTTGTGGCAGGTGAGACAGGCCTTACTGTCGGCGCGCGCATCGCCAGCGATGAGGCCGTGGGTCCAGCTTAATTTGCTGCTGCCGCTCTTGGTATGGCAGGCACTGCACTTCTCGATTCCGCCGTGTGCGCTCGCCAACGGCCCTGGCATCAGGAACGGCGTGCCGTTGGAGAAAAGGAACACGAAGCCGAGGCCGAGGACGGTCACGAGGGCCAGCAAGCCTGCGAGATGATCGCGCCCGGCGGCGGGGCGCGCCGGGTTGCTGGCCAAAGACGGCAGCACCGTTCTTATCCAGCCCGGCCGCCACATCACCAGTCCCCAGATGAAAAGGCATAGGCGACAAGTACGTGCAGTAACGTGAGTACAATCAGCGCGTAAGTGACCGGCACATGCACAAATAGCCAACCCTTTTTCAGTCCGGCTAAAGCGTGCGCGAGATCAAGCCGGTCCTTCTCGACCACCAAGGCCTTTATTGCTGCAAGCTTCTCTTGGGCTTGCTTGTCGACGTAAGGTGACAGAATGTCGATCTCGTAAGTAAGACGCTGGAGCGGACGCCGCGACCCGATGAAATGGGCGGCGATGTTGCGCTGCCCCTGGAAAAAGTCCCTCAAGTGGTTGGTGTAAAGGTCCTTGATCCAGGCATCATCGGGCGGTGCCGGTAAGGCAAACGCTGCAGCGGCCGGGTCGGTCATTGCAATGATCGCATCGACTTCTTGCGCCAGCTCGGCGCGGCGGATCGCGATGCGATCGTCGCCAACGCGCTCTTCGAGCCCGCGCTTGGCCTGTGACGACCAGGCGAGATAGGTACCGAAAATTCCGCTCAACGTTACCAGCACGAAGCACGCCCATAGCGCCCATTCGAACCCGGTATCCGGCAGAGAGAAATCCGAATGCGAGATGAAGGCGGCGATCAGCGCAAGCCCGAGAAAAATATGGAATTTGCGCCAACGCGAAGCTGATTTCGGCGACAGGCTCGCCGTTTTTATAGCGATGTGGAAACAAAGCTGAAGGCACATGCCCCCGGCCAGGATCCAGCCGTCGAGATAGCGCGGATCGCGCAGCCCATTGCCGTAGATCCAGACGAGCCAGAACAGTCCGCCGGAAATTGCCGCAAGCATGAGACCCGAGACTGTCCGGCCGATGAAATATCCCGATGACAGCGAACCGCGTGCGCCGGTCGAGCGGTCAGCCGCGCCCCGTCCGGACGATTTCACGCCGCCCGCCGAAAGCGCCCATCGCTGTTTCCCCATCATACCCATAGTGCTGTTGTCGTAGTCAATTGGGTTCAGTTTGCGGCGCCGGCTGGTCGAGCCTTGCCCTTGAATTTGTCTGGTCCCGGAAAAAGAGGGTCGAGCCCGGCCATCGTGCTGCCGTCATACTTTTCGGTGATAGACACAATGAGCTTGGAGACGCCGTCGGCAGCAGTCGTCAGTGAGCCTTTGTTGTTCAACTTCAGCCCGGTCGCATGCGCAGTCTCGACCATCTTTGCGATTTCCGGCACGTCCGGCGCTGCTTTCGCCGCGGCGGCAAGCCGCTTGCGCGCTCCATCGGCCCGTGACGCCATCTCAAACGCATAGGGCTTTCTCGCAGTCGCTGTTCCGACAGCGCGCAAGGCTGTCTCAAGCTCAACACCAAGGCCAACGAGATACAGCATTCGCTTACGCGCGGCACTGGCGGGCGCGTTGTCCTTACCTTTGGAATACCACGTGTTGTGCCGCACCTCGCCCTGCGACCAAGACAGCAACTCGAACGCGCTACCTGCTTTGTGGCCGCCTTTATTGACGAGATCCTCGCGCGGCACGACATGACAGCTGTAACAGTTCTTTGCCAGCGCATAGAGCGAAGATGGCCGGATCATCCCTTTCGAGTCCGCAAGTTTCCAGCGCGCAGCCTCCTCGTCCTTGCTCTCTGTGTCCACTTTCTTGCCGCTGAACCCGCTGTGGACTTTGATCCAATCCTGGCCGGCGCTGTGGCAGGACTCGCACGAGATGCCCGAGACTGGCTCCTCTTTATTATCTTTTTTCTGCACTGTGAAATGGCAACCCAGGCACAAACTGTCCGACTTGATGCGCCGCACCCCCATCTTTTTCGCGATTTCATTTGCCTCCGTGTTGCGCGGCATTTCACGAAACGTCTTAAAATGATGGGTGCCTTTCCAGGCCTCCGCTTCCTGCTTGTGGCATTCGGCGCAGGCGTTCGCGCCGACAGTCTTGGCGGAATCGGACGCAACCGCGCCGTACGCGGCAACGCCGAATATCGTCAGCCAGCCGAAGAGATATAACGCGAATGCCCGGCGAGGCGCCGTGTGCCAACCCGATCGACAGAAAGTTATGCGCTCAGAGGACCACAAATAATTTCTCAACCTTGCTTCGGCCATCCTTCAAACCCGCATCGGCTGATCCTGCCGGCTATGGGGGCGTTTGGGAGCGCGCTGTCGCACATTCTTGCCCGTTGGCACGGCGAGCCACCCGGCGGCACGGGTAAGAACGCTTTCCCCGGGCGTGTCTCCGGCGGCCGGCAGGAATGGATCCGCATAGCACGCCGCGCCGAATTGGGCCGCTATCGATTTGATCGCATCGACCATCCCCGGCGCACCGCAAGCGTAGACAACATCGGTCGGCAACAAGCGCGGCATATAATCTGTTGGCCGGCCCGGCATAACTAAGTTGGTCAAAGACTGCGGCGTGCTGCAGACAGGCAGAACACGGACATTTGGAAAACGGTCCAGCCGCCCGAGCGCCGGGCCCATATAGAGTGACTCGATACTGCGGCCGCCAGCGATGATCATCATCCTACGCTCCGGTTTCTCGCGCAGCGCTGCAACGGCGATCGACCAGATCGGCGCAAAACCCGTGCTGGTGGCGACGAGGATCAGCCGCCCCTCGAGATCGGGCCGAAAATGCGCCGAGCCGTAGGGCCCCGAAAGCGTCACTCGATGTCCCGGCTTAATGTGCTTGCCGAGTGCAGCAGTGACACGTCCCCCCTCCATGCGCCGGACATGGAACCAAATCGAGCTGCTATTTGGATTACTTTTGAGGGGATGGGTGATGCTAAAGGGACGGCTCGGATAGCCGGCAAATCGCAATTGCGCGTACTGACCGGCATGATACGGCAGCGCGCGGCTGGTCTTGATACCGACCTCAATCACATCCGGCGACAGGGCACGCAACGATCCCAGCGTGCCGTCGATAGTGCGAACGCCCGCCGGTTGGCACGTCTCGAACACCGCATTACCGGCAATCCGGCACTGGCAGGCGTGAACGATGCCGGGCTCTGAACCCTGCCCGCCCTGCACGTCGCCGGATACAAGACGCACGCAACAGGTGCCGCAGTGGCCGGCGCGGCAGTTATAAGGCAAGTCGATGCCGTTGCTCAAAGCAGCGTCCAGCAACAACGCGCCCCGGCGCGCCGGAAAGCTACTGCCATCGATAGAAATTTGGTGGCTTCTTGTCATTGCTTGATTTGCTACCCCCGCTTGAAACTCGATCTTGAAAGTGAGCACAATGCGAGAATCTCAATTTCACTGTAGTCATATCTGTTTAGACAATGACCGTTTGATGGCTTTGCCAATCTGTAGAGACAGCGCACTAAATAGAAAAACCGGAATTGAGCAAATCGTAAACGGACTTTTATTCGTGTATAGGCACGGCGCTCGCTCTACCACATCACTGGATGCCGAAAGCCGCGAAAAACGCCATGTTTTCGTTGCTTAGTCTGGCTTCCGGCAGTGCCATCCAAGCAACGCGCTTTATTTCAGACTCTGTTAGGCTGCAATTGATTATTTCGCCGCGATTATAATTT
>JAYSVT010000005.1:0-29049 GCA_043718455.1 Hyphomicrobium sp. | reverse complement strand
GCGGCAGATGGTTAATTCTAACCCTAGGAATTGGATAAGGAATTGTAGCGCGCAACCGATAGAGACGCGAATCGCCGCGGCGGCTCTATTGCGCGCTGTAGCTCCACTCAAGTGCCGATTATGAACCCTCGCCTAGACGGTCAAAAGGGCGTCCAGAACGCTCTGTGGGGCATTGAAACGTAGTCCAATCCGGCCGGTCGAGCGGGCTCAGTTCTATAACCGCTAAACCTCTCTCGATGCTGTGGGTCTAATGTTATGATATAACAACCCACTGATTTCGATCACAAAAAGTTTGGAATGCGTGAGAGAAAAGCTATTGGCTTTTGCGCAATTGAACCGCTACACACCACGTCAACAGGAGTTCCCTGTGATCTGAATTCTGAGGAGAGACATCATGAAGACCTGGATGAAACCGGAAGTTCGCGAAACCGAAGTCGGCCTCGAAGTTACGAGCTACCTCCCAGCCGAAATCGACATGATCTAATTTGACTGCGAACCGAATGGTTCTAGAAACGGCGGCCTTTAAGGCCGCCGTTTTTGCGTTTTGGGGACAATCCCCAGGATTGGAAAGGGCAGAGGCCTCGCCGCGGCCCGGAGAGCCGGTTATAAGGCTACATGAGCCAACACGAATCCCTGAAGCCAAATGCCCGCGTCGTTGCCGGCAATGTGACCTTTGCCAATGATGCGCCGATCACCATGCTGGCAGGTCCCTGCCAGATGGAAAGCCGAGCGCACGCTCTTGAGATGGCCTCCGCACTGAAGGAAATCGCAACGCGCCTCGGCATTGGCTTAGTTTTCAAAGCGTCATTCGACAAAGCCAACCGGACCTCGCTCGGCGGGCGGCGCGGCATCGGCCTCAAAGCAGCCCTGCCCGTCTTCGCTGAGATCAAAGAAACGCTCGGGCTGCCGGTCATTACCGACATCCACGATGTCGGCCAATGTGCGCCTGTCGCCGAAGTGGTCGACATTCTGCAGATTCCAGCATTTCTTTGCCGTCAAACCGACCTTTTGATCGCGGCGGCCGAGACGGGCCGGGTGATCAAAATAAAGAAAGGGCAGTTCCTCGCGCCCTGGGACATGAAAAACGTGGTTGCCAAGGTGACGGGCAGCGGCAATGCCAATGTGCTCGTGACCGAACGCGGATCCAGTTTTGGATACAATACTCTAGTTGTCGATATGCGGGCTTTGCCGCAAATGGCGGAGATCGGCGCGCCTGTCATCTTTGACGCGACTCACGCCGTGCAGCAGCCGGGTGGACAAGGGACATCTTCGGGTGGCGACCGCCGCTTTGTGCCGGTTCTGGCGCGCGCGGCGGTGGCAGCCGGTGTTGCTGGACTCTTCATCGAGACGCATCAAGACCCCGACAATGCGCCGTCAGACGGGCCAAACATGGTGCCGCTCAGGGATTTGGAAGGCCTATTGCGAGAGCTCCAGGCGATCGATGCCGTGGTCAAAAAGCAGAAGAGCGCGGGCTAGCAAGGCCCACGCTCTTGTCTGTTTGCTTTTGATCCGGCTGAGGTGTGGGGAGTGCACCCGCAGATCAGACAGTTCAAGCTCGTCTTAATCGCGGCGAGCGCTGACGCCGCGGTTTTTTCACTTCATATTTTCTTAGACCACAGGATCGCTGCTACCGCTTCAACATGGGCTTTGCTCGTCAAACCGCCATATGGGCCGCCGTATGGGATGGCTGGCGGCTTGGCAGCAAGGGTCACACAGGCAACCGGCCCGCAATTGGCCGGAGACCTGATCTTTCCAACGCTGATGGCAGCCATGGCCATCGTCGTTGCAAAGAGGCTCATTGTCGAAAGGCAGGAGATATAGGCAAGGGCACGCGAGAGTACTTCATACGGCATCGGACCACCTCGATAAGCTGAACAATGGGTGACGACACTTCCACTTGCAGTTCGCCGGATCCGAGGAGGAGGGAGTGGCCTCCCGGGTCCGGTATGCGTTGATGATGCAGCAACCTTGGTAAACGAGGCGTTAAGCTTACCGGAGTGTGAAGTTTATTTTTTAGGCGGCCTGCGCGTATCGGCAGCCCCCAAAACTCGGGCGGAAGCGATCCAATTCACGATTTTCTTCGTTAATACTGCTGGTAATAACGGGAAACCTTTGAGTGAGGATTGCGGTTATAGGGGCGGGTATATCGGGACTGAGCGCCGCTTGGCTGCTCGGTCAGCGCCTTGATGTGGTTTTGTACGAGGCGGCTGAGCGCCTGGGCGGGCACTCCAACACCGTTGATGTCGTGGCACCGGAAGGATGTTGTCCCGTCGATACCGGTTTTATCGTCTACAACTTGGCGACTTATCCAAACCTCATTGCTTTTTTCGAAGCGCTCGGCGTCGAGACGACTCCCTCAGACATGAGTTTTGCCGTGTCGCTCGACGGCGGGGCCTACGAATATTCGGGAACGGGATTGAGCGGGCTATTCGGTCAGCCCCAAAACATCTGGCGGTTCAGTCACTGGCGGATGGTTGGCGAAATTCTGCGGTTCTTTCGCGAAGCACGGGACACGCGGCTAATTGCGATACCTGCGAACGCGACTCTCGGCGAATGGCTCGAGGCGCGGGGATATTCTCAAGGGTTCATCCATGGCCACATCGCTCCAATGGCCGCCGCCATTTGGTCGGCCCCCGTGGACGAAATGCTCGATTTTCCGTTTGCAGCATTTTCCCGTTTCTTTGCCAATCACGGTTTGCTTCAGGCATTCGGGCGCCCTGCTTGGAGGACTGTAAGGGGCGGTAGCCGCGCGTATGTCGAGCGGATTGAGAGAAGCTTCGCCGGGCGCATATCGCTATCGGACCCGGTTATTGAGGTGAAAGGGTCGGCCTCTGGTGCGATCGTGCGGACCTTGTCGGGCACTGAGGAACGGTTTGATGCGGCACTTCTCGCGTGCCACGCTAACGATGCACTAGAGATCGTTTCAAATGCTGGGCCCGATATGCGCAAGCTCCTGTCCGCATTTCGCTATCAACGCAACGAAGCCGTGTTGCACACAGATTCGACTTTCATGCCAAAGCGCCCGCGTCTGTGGTCGAGCTGGAATTATCTCGGCCGGCGCGACGACATAAAGAACGAAGGCGCAGAGGACATGTCGGTCACGTACTGGATGAACCGGTTGCAGCCTTTGGCAACGAAAACCAACTATTTCATAACGCTCAACCCGTTCCGCGCCATTCCAGATGAAGCGATTGTAGGGCGTTTCGTCTATCATCATCCGGTCTACGACGCGGCGGCCTTGAGCGCACAGAGTGAATTGTGGACGCTACAAGGCAAGAACCGGCTGTGGTTCGCGGGCAGTTATTTCGGCTATGGCTTCCATGAAGACGGACTGCAATCGGGATTGGCGGCCGCTGAAGATTTAAGCCGCCGCCTAAGAGGAAGCCGCGATGCGCTTCTCCGTCCGTGGACATGGGACGAACGCCAATCGCGTATCACGCGTCCAGCCGTTGCGGCGGAGTTCATGCCGGAGGTGGCGGTGTAATGGCATTGCCCTCTACCAGATCCGGCGTCTATTGCGGTCACGTCGTGCACAAGCGCCGGCGGCCGAAGCCTCATGCGCTCGATTATAGAGTGTTCTCTTTTCTAATCGACATCGATGAGATTTCAAACCTCTCAAAGCGCTTGCGTCTGTTTTCGTACAATGCCTGGAACGTTTTCAGCTTGCATGACAGTGATCATGGTGCCGGTGACAAAACTTTTATCGGCAATACAGCGCGCGAAGCACTTACGGACGCTGGCCGGCCAAGCGATGGACGGCGCATTGTGCTCCTCTCGTATCCACGTGTCTTCGGTTACGTGTTCAATCCACTGAGCGTGTTTTACGTCTACGCCCCGGCGGGCGATCTCGAGACGTTGATCTATGAAGTCAACAACACGTTCGGAGAACGGACGAGCTATGTCGTCGCCGCGGGCTCGCGGCAAGCGGACGGCAACTATACGCAATCATGTGCCAAAGACATGTTCGTATCCCCCTTCGCAGCCGGACGCGGGCAATATGGGTTTATCGTCAACGACCCCGTTGACGAGGCATTTGTCGCTGTCAATTTTAGCGATGTTGACGGGCCGCTCATCAAGACGCATTTTCGCGGACGCCGCTCGGAGTTAACTGATGCATCACTTCTGAAATTGCTCGCCCGCTATCCGTTCTTTACCCTGAAAGTCATCGCCGCCATTCATTACGAGGCAGCCAAGCTTTGGTTCAAAGGCGTGCCCCTGACGAAGCGGCACGTTTCGCCCCCCTATACGGTCTCCCACAACAACCAGTCGAAGGTTGAGCCTTGATGCAGAATAACAGCGCTGTTGGCCAAGAACGCGGAAACGTTCCCATCTCGGGGTTGGGCTGGAGAGAGCGGCGCATTGCGGACGCCTTGAAGCAAGCCTTCGGATCGTCGGCGCATGGACGCCTGCAAGTGGAATTCCCGTCGGGCGGATGTGTAACAGTAGGCGGCGGTACGGGACCAGCTGCACGTATGAAACTCGCGTCATTCAAGCCAGTGTGGCGGCTGCTGACGCGCGGAAGCCTCGGTCTTGCAGAAAGCTACATGCGCGCTGAGATAGCTACGCCCGATCTGGGCGCCGTTCTGCGATTTCTCAATATGAATTATGACACTGTACAGAGCGCCAGTGGCGGCGTTTCCAAAGCGCGGTTATCCGACATCTGGTGGCACAGGCGACGCAAAAACACGCGCCGCGGCAGCCGTCGCAATATTGCGGCCCACTATGACTTAGGCAACGATTTTTATGCGCTGTGGCTCGACCCCAGCATGACTTATTCGAGCGGCATCTTCCGCGCGCAGGACACGACACTTGATGCTGCTCAAGAGGAAAAATACCGCGTTGTGCTCGACGCTCTGGGTCTCGGGCCAGGCTGCCGGTTGCTGGAAATGGGTTGTGGGTGGGGTGGTCTCGCGGAACGTGCGGCAAAAAAAGGCGTCCACGTTACGGGCCTCACTTTGTCCAAGGAACAGCTGTGCTTTGCGCGGGAAAGGCTGGCGACAGCAGGTCTTGCAGGCCGTGAGGATCTGCGGTTTGAGGACTACAGAGATTGCAGCGGCGAGTTCGATGGCATCGTTTCAATTGAAATGATCGAGGCTGTCGGAGAAGCGCATTGGCCGCAATACTTTGAGACGATTGCAGGCCGTTTGAAGCCTGGCGGCATGGCTATCATTCAATCCATTACGATCGACGAACGCTACTTCGAGACGTACCGGCTTCAGGCCGATTTCATTCAACGCTATATTTTCCCGGGCGGTATGTTGCCAACGGTTGTGCGCATGAGAGAAGAAGCAGCGCGTGCCGGCCTTTCGTTTGAAACCATCGAACGGTTCGGCGCCGGTTATGCCGTGACGCTCAATCGCTGGCGTTCGAGGTTCCAAGACCGTTGGCCCGAAATCGAGCGCCTGGGATTTGACGAGCGCTTTAAGCGGATGTGGGTCTACTATCTGACCTATTGTGAGGTTGGCTTCGAATGCGGCGACGTGGATGTTGGGATCTACCGGCTGACAAAGGTCTGATCCGCCGCAGTGGTCAACCGCCCGGCTGAGGTCCGGTGTCGCCGGTATCCGCGCGCTCTGTTGTGCGGCCGATCAACCAGAAGAAGACGCGGTTTGGCAAGATGCGCAGTGTTTTCATGAGGACCGCCATGCGCCATGGGAAAACAATCTCATATTTCCCGCGCGCCAGGCCATTGGCTATGGTTCGAACAGCTTCATCGACTGTTACAATAAATGGCATAGGAAAGGTGTTGACGTCGGTCATGGGCGTTTTGACGAACCCCGGATTGATAACGCTCAATTTCACGCCCTTGCGCTTGAGACTTGGATAGATTGCTTCACACAGACTAATGAGCGCCGCCTTGGTCGGCGAGTAAGCAGCGCCCTTCATGAGCCCGCGATATCCGGCAACCGAGGAGACAATGGCGATGTGGCCGCCGCCGCGCGAAGTCATGACGCGCATCACCGGCTCAAGCGCATGAAGTACTCCGAAGTAATTCACGCCCATCGACGTCTTGGCTTTTTCAGCACTGAAATCCGAAACCAACATGGGCTGCCAGATGCCGGCATTCAACACGGCAAGATCCACGGGCCCATGATCGCGTTCGATGGCGGCAAAAACCTGCGCCACGCGATCGGCGTCCATGACGTCGAGGGAATAGGGCTTGATGGCCGGGTAGAGAGCCTGCAATTCCTTGAGTTTGTCTTCGGAACGCGCCGAAACAGCGACGGTTGCCCCCTCGCGCGCGAGCAGCAGTGCGAGTTCGCGGCCGATACCGGTACTCGCGCCCGTGATCCAGACGCATTTCCAGGGGCGATTGACCCGCATGTGGAGTTCACATTCCGGTAAAGGGCTGCACAAGCCGCGCCAGTATACTCTTGAACCGGATTTTGTGATCAGACGCAATAAGACAGATGCATCCCTCTCTGGCATCGGCAATGGGCTGGTGCTCAATATTGTCGTCGAGATCTGCGAGATCGCCAACACCATAGCGTCCGGTTTTATCGCAATACGCTCCCCGCAATACCAACGTCAGTTCCGAGCCGCCGTGACCGTGCTCAGGCAGCGCCATGCCGGGCGCCACCTTGACGAGACGCAGATCGCCAATCGCCCGCTTTGACAGCGGAATTTGATAATGCATCAAACCGGGGGCCAAACGCTTCCACGCTATATCGTCGAGATAGTCGCCGGCGATGGACCGCAGAGCTACTGGCATATCTCCAGCAGAACTCTTTTTTTGCCGTGCAGCGCCAGCTTCCGGATCAGCCTCTGCCCGGCGCGCGGCCATGATGGGGGCTTCGCGGCTCATGGGCGCAGGCGTCATGGTCTTGAACAAAGACACTCCGATTTCTTCCATCAAGGCCAGTTCATCGCGGCATTGCGGGCAAACGTCTATGTGCGCGGACATCACCGCAGCGAATGCCTCGGGCATGCTGCCGGCTGAACAGCTCATCAAGCTTTCAGGACCTGGGTGGTGGAGGATCGTCATTTACTTCAAGTCCTCTACGGCTTCGCGAATTTTCAGGTACGCGAGGCGCATGCGCGATTTAACGGTTCCTAGCGGCAATCCGAGCCGTTCGGAAATTTCACTGTGGGACAAACCCTCAATGTACGACAACGCCACCACTTCATGCTGGTCTGCGGGTAAATTTAAGAGTGCACTTTGCACCCTTTTGCGCCGCTCGTTGTCCTCGTACATCTGGTCTGGCAGCGGATCGTCGGACGCTTCTTCATTCCGTCCTTCGGGAAGCTCTACCCATGTCATCTCCTTACGGAGCCTGTCTATTCTTAGATTTCTCGCGATTGTGAAAATCCAAGTTGTAGCGCTGCCCCGGTCGTCTGAATAAAGGCCGGCTTTACGCCAGACCGTTAACAGCGTTTCCTGCGCCAGTTCTTCGGCAGTGTTTGCGTCGGTGCCTTGGCGCATCATGTAGGCTTTTACGCGGGGAGCATAAATTTCAAACAGTTCCCGAAACGCCTCGATGTCGCCGCTGGCAGCTACGCGATGGAGGAAATTGGCCATTGATGCGGGGCTCGGCGGGGTCCTGAACCGGATAAAATCCCGGCTACTGTTGTGAACTGCGAGCATAGCAAAACCCCGTTGACGATGCCAGCATTACGCAGCACGCATCAAAATGGATCGTCGGGCTATCGTTCGAGCTGTTGGACACTGTATGTATTCACGATGTATTCACGGTGGCCGGACGGAGTTTGAACGATGGGACTTGCCGAAATTGCAATTATGCTCGCCGCCTTGGTGGTGGCGGCAACTCTGGCGCGCCTTATGGGTATTGCGGCGGTGCTAGGCTATGTGGCAGCTGGAATTCTCCTCGGACCTTTCAGCCTAGGTGTCGTCTTCACGGCCCATGACGCTCAGGAAATTCGCGAGGTTGCCGAGTTCGGTGTCGTATTACTTCTGTTCTTGATCGGACTTGAACTCCGCCCAAAACGCCTGTGGGCGATGAGGCTGGCGATTTTTGGCGCTGGTACGGCGCAAGTGGTGTTGACGGCCGCCGTACTCGGAGGCGCGGCTATCGTCTTCGGATTTAATTGGAAGTCTGCTCTTTTTGCAGGAGCCGCCTTGGCGCTGTCTTCCACGGCCTTCGCGCTTCAAGTTTTGGAAGAGAACAAGGAACTTGCCACGCGCCACGGCCGCATGGGATTTGCGGTACTTCTGTTTCAAGATCTTGCGGCAATCCCACTGATTGCGCTCGCACCATTCTTTGCCGTATCGGCAGCCACTGCAACAGCCGAAATCGACTATCTTGCATTTGGCAAAGCGCTGGCAACCATTGCGGCGGTCGTCATCGTTGGCCGCTACGCTCTCGATTTCTTGCTGCGCCTCGTGGCACTTTCAAAAGTCAAAGAGGCTATGACGGCCGCCGCGCTACTCACCGTCGTTGGCGTCACGCTCGTCATGCAGCAGGTTGGCCTGTCGGCATCGCTCGGTGCATTTCTTGCGGGCGCACTGCTGGCCGAGAGCAGCTACAGGCATCAACTCGAAGCCGATATCGCGCCCATCGAAGGCTTGCTCCTTGGCATGTTCTTTACAGCAATTGGCATGTCGCTCAATCTCAATTTGTTGCTCTCACAGCCGGCCCTCATTGTCGCGCTGACAATAGCTCTGATGCTCATCAAGGCGGTTATTCTCTTTGGGATCGGACGCTGGCAAGGGCTTGATACAGGACCGTCGCGACGTCTCGCATTGGCGCTGGCACAGGGTGGCGAATTTGCGTTTGTGCTGCTGTCGGTCGGGCAAGCCAGCGGCGTACTTGGCAAAAATCCGGCAGAGTTGCTCGCCGTGATCGTCACGCTTTCGATGGCCTTGACGCCGTTCCTCTTGATGCTGGAGCGTAAAATCTTTCCGGCCCCAATGGGTGCTGCAAAAGCTTTTGATGCCATGCCCGGCCATGAGGCGCATGTTGTCATTGCCGGGTTCGGCCGCTTTGGCCAGATCGTCGCGCGCGTCTTGCGTGCCAAAGGTGTTGCGTTCACGGCTCTTGATATCTCGGCCGAGCAGATCGAGACGGTGAAAGCGTTTGGCAGCAAAGCATTCTTTGGGGATGCCAGCCGGCCAGAAGTTTTGGACGCTGCGCAAACGGGCAAGGCGCGGGCGTTCGTCTTGGCGATCGACGATATCGAAGCATCTATGCGTACCGCCGAAATCGTGAAGGCGCGATACCCTGACGTGCCAATTTTCGCCCGCGCGCGCAATCGCACCCATGCGCATCGTTTGTTAGATCTCGGGATTACCGCGATACAGCGTGAAACGTTTTTATCGTCTCTGGAGATGACCCGGCAGGTTCTTCTGCAGCTCGGCTATTCAGACCGCGTTGCCGCGCGTGCGATTCAAACCTTCCAGACGCACGATGAGCGCCGCCTTGTTGAAGATTACAAGATCTCCTCCGATACGGCCAAACTGCGGGAGAAAACCTTGAGCGATCGCTTGCGCCTTGAAAGGCTATTTGCCGAAGACGCGGCCGAGGAGGCACGGCCGGCGCAAATCGAGCCTCGTTCGCGGGACGTGAAAGTTTAAGTGAAACCAGGAATTTGTGCCGCTTTGACTGCTAAATCGCCGGTGCCGGACCCCCGCATAATCTTCTGCATAATCTATGGGGTGGCAATTTGCTGTTCAACAAGGGTCTCGCAGGCATAGACGGGGCTTAAAACGCCCGTTAAATGAGCCCTCATTCGTTGCAACTGGGCGCGGCTGGCCACGCTCTGAAACCCGGGTTTTTCACATAATGAGTAAGTCGGAAACGAAAACGCCACCCGCGACGGCGGCGAACCTCAAGGATATGGCCAATGCGATAAGGGCCCTCTCGATGGATGGGGTTCAACAGGCCAACTCAGGCCATCCGGGAATGCCCATGGGCATGGCGGACGTTGCGACGGTTCTCTTCACCGAAGCTTTGAATTTCGATGCGAGCGATCCGGCGTGGCCCAATCGCGATCGTTTCGTCTTGTCGGCTGGCCACGGCTCGATGCTGCTCTACTCACTTCTCCATCTCACCGGCTATCCGGGCATGACGATGGACGAGTTGCGTAACTTCCGCCAACTCGGATCGAAGACGGCCGGTCATCCCGAATACGGTCACGCGGCAGGAATCGAGACGACGACAGGCCCGCTCGGGCAGGGCCTTGGCAATGCTGTCGGCATGGCCATTTCGGAGCGCTTATTAGCGGCGCGCGTCGGGCACGATCTCATTGATCACAACATCTATGCCATCGCTGGCGACGGCTGCCTCATGGAAGGCATCAGCCATGAAGCGATCTCACTTGCGGGACACTTGAAGCTCGGCAAGCTCATCGTTTTCTGGGACGACAATTCGATTTCCATTGACGGCGCTACCAGTCTTTCCGTTTCCGACGACCAGATGAAGCGCTTCGAAGCATCGGGCTGGAACACGATCCGCGTTGACGGCCATGACACGAAGGCAATTTCAGCCGCGCTTAAAAAGGCCAAAGCAGATCCGTCGAAACCGTGGCTCATCGCCTGCAAGACCATCATCGGTTACGGCGCTCCAACCAAACAGGGCAAGTCCTCGACACATGGCGAGCCGCTGGGTGCCGAGGAAATTAAGGGAGCGCGCGAAAAGCTCGGCTGGCCTTATCCTGCGTTCGAAGTGCCGGAACATATCCTCAGCGCCTGGCGCGCAGCGGGTAGCCGCGGCGCTAAGTTAAATGCTGAATGGAAGAAACAGCTCGCCAAGGCCGATACGCCCGCAAAGGCGCTCATCAGTGGCCGCGACGCAGCGGCAGCCGCAAAGGATGCGCTTGCCGAAGCCAAGGCCGCATTCGCCACCGACGCCACCAAGCGCGCAACCCGCGTGTGGTCGCAGATGACACTCGAACGGATTGTTCCAGCGCTGCCGGAATTGCTTGGCGGGTCTGCGGATCTGACGCCTTCCAATGGCACGCGCACCAAGCATCACACATCCATCACGCCCGATGATTTCGCCGCCAACTATCTGCATTACGGCGTGCGCGAGCACGGGATGGCGGCGGCCATGAACGGCATCGCGCTCAGCGGATCGTTTATCCCTTATGGCGCGACGTTTTTGGTTTTCACAGACTACTGCCGCCCCGCGATCCGTCTGTCGGCGCTCATGAAGCAGCGCGTCATCTATGTCATGACGCACGATTCAATCGGCCTTGGAGAAGATGGACCGACACATCAGCCGGTCGAACATATCGCCTCGCTGCGCGCTATGCCAAACGTCAACGTGTTCCGACCCTGTGACGGCGTCGAGACGGCGGAGTGCTGGGAGCTGGCGTTGCAGGATACCGATACGCCATCAATCTTGGCGCTTTCGCGCCAGGCCGTGCCGAACCTGCGTACAGCGCCCGGCAAAGAGAATCGATCAGGCAAAGGCGCTTATGTGCTGCAGGAGCCGGGCAAGATGCGCGATGTGACGCTGATCTCGACGGGCTCGGAAGTCGGGCTTGCGGTCGAAGCGGCGCACGCGCTGACGAAGGAAGGTTTGAATGTTGCGGTCGTTTCCATGCCGTCGTTCGAATACTTTGCCAAGCAAGACGAAACTTACCAGATGAGCGTCCTGGGGGAGGCTCCGCGTGTTGCCGTCGAGGCGGGCGTTGCGCAGTGCTGGCATCAGTGGTTGCGCAAGAAAGACGCGTTCGTTGGTTTGTCTGATTTCGGCGCGTCGGCCCCTGCCGGCAAGCTGTTCCAGCATTTCGGTTTGACAGCGGACGCGGTTGTTGCCGCGAGCCGGCGCGTCATCAAGGACAACAATACTTAAAACGTTCAGAGCCTGAAACTTTTTTTGGGCCTGAAATCGTATCTTCTCCCGCATGTGAAGTGGACGTCCCATGAATCTCGACAAACTCAAAACCACGCAGGGCATCGATGTCAGAGGTAAGCGCGTGCTCGTGCGCGCGGATCTCAACGTGCCAATAAAGAACGGCAAGGTGACGGATGCGACGCGGCTTGAGCGTTTGGTCCCGGGCCTGAAAGATCTCGCAAACCGGGGCGCGAAGGTTATCGTGATTTCGCATTTCGGACGGCCAAAAGGCGGGCACGATCCAGAGTTCACTCTGAAGCCCGTAGCGGAAGCACTCGGGCAACTGATTGGCAAGCCGGTCGCCTTCGGCACTGATTGTGTCGGCCCCGCAGCCGCATCTACAGTCGCCGCATTGAAGGACGGCGACATTGCCGTGCTTGAAAACCTGCGCTTTCATAAGGGCGAAGAGAAGAACGATCCCGCCTTTGCCGCCGAGCTCGCCAAACTCGGCGATATGTTCGTTGGTGACGCATTTTCATGTGCTCATCGCGCGCATGCGTCAACCGAAGGCATAACGCATCATCTTCCGTCGTATGCCGGGCCATTGTTGATGGAAGAAATAAACGCGCTGCGCGCGGCGCTTGAAAAACCGCAACGGCCGACGGCTGCCATTGTTGGCGGCATGAAGGTGTCAACCAAAATCCCCGTTCTGACAAACTTGGTCGCTAAGGTTGATAAGCTCATCATCGGCGGCGGCATGGCGAACACGTTTCTGCAGTCGATGGGAAAGATGGTCGGGCAGTCGTTTGCTGAACCAGAATTTCATTCGCTCGCGCGCGAAGTCATGGCCGAAGCCAAGCAAAAGGGCTGTGAACTCATCCTGCCGCTTGATGCGGTCGTGGCAGACGAATTCGCCGAGGACGCTGAAACCAAGATCGTCAGTATCCACAAAGTGCCGATCGACAAAATGATTTTGGACGTCGGCCCTGAAAGCGTCGCCAACGTTGCCAAGATTTTGGAAGGCTGCAAAACTGTGCTGTGGAACGGTCCGATGGGCGCGTTCGAGATCGCTCAATTCGCGCAGGGCACTTTCCAGCTTGCCCGTCAGGTCGCGGCTCTGACCAAGGCCGGTAAGCTCGTCTCCGTAGCTGGTGGCGGCGACACGGTTGCGGCCTTGAATGGGGCGGGCGTGGCGCAGGACTTCACTTACGTCTCGACGGCAGGGGGCGCGTTTCTTGAGTGGCTTGAAGGTGTTGAACTGCCCGGTATTGTCGCACTGACGCGCTAAGGCGTGCGTGGCGGCAAGCACGGCTTCTTATTGAAATAGAAAGTGCACTGCCGGATGTTTGCTGATCTCCACGTCTATTTCGGTGTCGCGCTGGCCGGGTTCGTCAGCTTCTTGTCTCCCTGTGTCTTGCCGCTCGTGCCGCCTTACCTTGGTTATATCGGCGGTACGACGTTCGAGGAACTTGCGGGCGAAGACGGGATTGAAGATCACGTCTGGCGCCGCGTTGTGACGGCGGCGATCTTCTTTGTGCTTGGGTTCACGACCGTCTTCATGGCACTTGGGGCTGGCGCCTCGGCCATTGGCCAACTCATTCAAACCTATCGTGGCCCGCTCGGTTCGGCGGCGGGCGTCATCATCATTCTGTTTGGCCTGCATTTCCTTGGAATTCTGCGCATCCCGCTTCTCTATAAAGAAGCGCGAATGGAAGCGGGCAATCACGGTGCGAGCTTCGTTGGCGCCTATGTCATGGGCTTGGCCTTTGCCTTCGGGTGGACGCCGTGTATCGGCCCAATCTTGGCGACAGTACTGACGTTAGCTGCCAACGAATCCAGTATGGGAGCAGGGGTCCGGTTACTCTTCGTCTACTCGCTGGGGCTCGGCATTCCGTTCATTCTGGCGGCGGTGGCCATTGGGCCGTTTCTATCCTTCATGCGGCGCTTCAAGCGCCACTTCGGGACGATGGAAAAAGTGATGGGGTTGTTGCTCGTCGCGACCGGGATCTTGTTTCTTCTGGGCGGGCAGAATTGGTTTGGCCAGTGGATGCTGGAAACGTTCCCGAGCCTTTCGCGCATCGAAGATTGGGTCACGTCCGACAGTTTGAAGGGTGAAATTCTGAAAAAAGGCGGGCCGTAGTAGCAGCCGCGCTTTGAGGTTAAGGTTCGCCAATGACGCAACCCCGCCCCATCGCGCTGACCATTGCCGGCTCCGACCCCTCTGGTGGCGCTGGCATTCAAGCCGATCTCAAAACATTCACGGTGCTCGGCGCGTATGGCGCGAGCGTCATCACCGCATTGACTGCGCAGAATACGCGCGGCGTAACGGGCGTGCATAAGGTACCGGCAGACTTCATCGCCGCTCAGTTTGATGCCGTGACGAACGATCTTACCATTGCCGCCACTAAAACCGGAATGCTCGGCGACGAAGAAACGGTACGCACGGTTGCACAGCTCATTTCCGCGGCTGGATTAAAGCGTGTCGTCGTCGATCCCGTCATGGTTGCCACCAGCGGTGACGTTCTACTTGCCGCCGATGCGATTGCCGCCGTGCGCACCCTGATGCTGCCGCTCGCCGCGCTCATTACGCCCAATCTTCCGGAAGCGGCGAAACTGCTCGATCAGCCAATCGCCACCACGGAAGCCGTCGCTCAGCGCCAAGCCGAAGCGCTACTTGGGTATGGTTGCGCTGCAGTGCTGCTGAAGGGCGGCCATGGCGAAGGCTCGGAGTCGGTCGATTATTTGGCAACCCAGACTGGCACGATCAGGCTTTCCAAGCCGCGCATCGCAACGCGCAACACACACGGCACGGGCTGCACCCTCGCGGCCGCAGTCACGGCCGGGCTAGCACTCGGTATGACGCTCGAAGATGCGGTACGCCGGGCCAAAGATTTCGTTTGGGGAGCGCTTAAGGCTGGCGCGAATTTGCACGTTGGCGGCGGAACAGGACCAGTTGATCACCTATTCGAAATCCTACCGCACTGCGGAATAAAATAAGAATTGCAGGATCTTGCGGCGGCTGGCCGCCCGATCTGTTGCGATGCTGCACCAACCCAAAGCATTGTGAGTGGAATTAGTACTGCGCACTTGTCACGCTCAAACGTATTTGGCACTTTCCACTCGATCAGTGGCGCCTATTGCCACAACGTGCTCCGGGGGGAGTGTCAAGCTCGTTTTGAGGGGACTTAGAGTTGAGCTTGGCAAAAAACCGGTCCGTCGCAGAGACGGGCCGGTTTTTTATTTCCAGCACGTGCATCGTCCAATTCAAGGGGCGTTGCTGAGCGGGCACAAGGTTTAAGTTTCTGTGCCAAACCGGCCGTTTCGCGCATTCCCGAGTTGAGTGTGCGGCGCATTGTTCGCTACAGTTCGACTCAGAAAATACACATGACTGGGGGGCCGCGCGATGTGGTCCGGGGGCAGAGATGACAAGATCATTCGGTACGGTAACTGGCAAGACGCTTTGGACAGCGACGGCCTTCGCCGCAGTCGCTGTAACTGCAACATCTGCGTTTGCAGGCGGGTTCGCGGTGCGCGAACAGTCAGCGTCACTCATGGGCGCGGCCTTTGCCGGCGCCGCAGCGGGCGGCGATTTGAGTTCCGCTTTCTGGAACCCGGCCGCATTCGGCACTGCTGAAAATGGGCTGACAACGCAGAGCGCCTACTCGGCAATCTTTGCTGACACGGAACTTTCGAATGGAACAACCAACCTTCCGATCGGTGGAGCCACATCGACAAATATCGACAAAATCGGCGTTCTCTCTGCGAGCTACGCGGCCTATCGCTTGAGTGACAAGATGGTGTTTGGCCTGTCGATCAATTCGCCATTCGGCTTGGCGACGGAACCGGAGAATGAGAATTGGGCCGGGCGCGTTCATAGCCGAGAGGCTGAGATGCTGACCATTAATGCCGCGCCAACTCTCGCTTACGAAGTTGCGCCCGGTGTTCACGTCGCCGCTGGTCTTCAGCTCGAGTACGCAAAATTGAAGCTTTGGTCGGCAGCAAGTCCGTTTGTTCCGTCGCCAAGCGCTTCCATAAAGGTCGATGATACAATCGGCGTTGGCTTTACGGCCGGCATTCTCCTCAAGCCGGCCGAGGGTACAAGCGTCGGGCTTGGCTTCCGCTCATCCATTGAGCACGATCTTGAAGGGCGTTTTACGAGCCCGCTTGGTTTCTCCTTGCCGGTCTCAGCGACCCTTGAAACGCCGGAAATGGTGACGTTCAGCATCAGCCAAGCCGTCTCGAACGCCATGCGCGTGATGGGCACGGTCGAATGGAGCAACTGGAGCCGGGTTGATACTGTTCCGATCATCGGCCTGCCTGGCGCGGTCATCGACGCCAACTGGGACGATGGCTGGTTCGTTTCCGGCGGCATGGAGTACGATTATATGCCGGGCCTGACACTGCGCGGCGGAGTCGCCTACGAAAAGTCGCCTATCCGCGAGCCGGGCCAGCGTCTGGTGCAGTTGCCTGATAGCGATCGCATCTGGGTCGGTCTTGGCGCGAGCTACCGCTACTCCGAAGCGACGACACTGGATTTCAGTTATGCCCACGTCTTCTTTGAAGACGCGCACCTTACGCGCGGCCAGTTAGGATTTGCGGCGCACGTACTCGATGCTGACGTTGAAAACAGCGCCAACATCATCTCGGTTGGCATGCGCACACGCTGGTAACGCAAGCGGAAATCTCAAAACAGAAAAGCCGGGCGCGATGCCCGGCTTTTTTATTTTGCCAATTGGCCCATTTGAATGGGCCTGAAAGTTGAGGCGGCTCAGCGTATCATCGCGCCGCCATCGACCATGCGCTCATGTTCGACGGTCTCAAGAACAGCATCGACCCGGCGCAGCGCTTCTGCGATGGCGTCGGCCAGAACAAGCGTTCGTTCAGAATGCGTGGCCTGTTCTTGGCTCAAAGTGTAGAGGTGCGCTGCATTGCGCGCGATCTCTTCGCATCCCTTGGGATCGAAGGGATTGGCCTGGAGCGACCAGGCTATTTCGTGCAGGCTCTCGGCAGCTTTCAGAATGGACTGCGTCGCGCCAGCCGCGTTGGTTTGACCGGCATCGCGCGAAGTTGGTTTGGCGAGAAGATTCTCGCGAACCTGATCGAGGTGAGCCTTGAGTTCCGCGAGTTCGCCCTGCAATTGTCCAAGGAGTGCCGGCGGCTGGCGTAACGACGTCTGCAGTCGGCTTATGGCATCTTCAAGGAGAGCGCTATCAAGTCGCCGCGCCCGGCGGCCATGCTCAGCCAGAAACCAGCGGCCGCGCGCACTCTCAAGCAACGCTGCCTCAATGGCACGGTACTCGTCGTCGGTTTCAGGAGTTTGCGCGTGTGAGAGCCGGTTCATAGCCGCCTATTATCCACAGAATTTCAAATTCATACGCGATTCGCACCCTGAGGTGACAAGAGTATTCGCCGTCTAGCCGTTACGAAGATGCCTCTGTAAGTCTTCGCGGTATCTATAGGCTTCAATAGAGTTGGCTAGAGGACAGTTATGACGGAGGGAAGCGCTGCGGCGCGGACATTCGGGTTCAAGGTGGCGCTGTTTTATGGCGCCATCTTTGTCATTTACGGCATGCACGTTCCGTTCACGCCCGTATGGCTCGATTGGCGGGGCCTCTCTGCTGCTGAAATCAGTACGGTTATGGCTGCGCCGTTTTTCTTGCGTCTATTGGTAACGCCCGCCGTAGCACTCGCGGCCGACCGCGCGGGTTCGCATCGAACGTCTTTGATCGTGCTTGCGTGGATGGGCCTCGTGCTCGTTCTGCTGCTCAGCCAAGCCGTGTCGTTCTGGCCGATCCTGCTGCTCATCGTGCCGCTCATTATCTGCAACTCGACCATCATGCCGTTAACCGAGACGGTGGCGGTCAAGGGCGTGCGCGATGCGGGGCTCGATTACGGGCGCATGCGTCTGTGGGGTTCGTTGACGTTCGTCGCGGCAAGCTTCGCCGGTGGTCTAGCGATCGACCGCTATGGTGCGGGTGCTGGCATTTGGCTGGTGGCATTGGGCTGCGCCCTGACCGTGCTTGCTGCTCACTACTTGCCGCGCATCTCAACGAAGCCAAACACTGCGAAACAGTCGCCAAGCCCTCTCTGGCATGTGACTGAACCACGCCAGCTGCTCGGCTCGAAACCATTCGTTGTGTTTCTGTTTGCGGCTGGTCTTGTCCAGGCTGCGCACGCAACGCTGCTGACCTTTGGAACTTTGATCTGGCAAAAGCAGGGCATGAGCGCCGGGCTGTGTGGTGTTCTGTGGGCGATTGCAGTTTTTGCGGAGGTGGTGCTTTTTGCTTTCTCGGGAAAGCTTATCGCCCGATTTGGTGCCACCCAGCTGCTTATTCTTGGTGCCGCAAGTTCGGTGCTGCGCTGGGCGATTATGGCCTTTGATCCTCCCCTTGGCCTCCTCGTGCCGCTGCAAATGCTGCATGCCTTCACCTACGGGGGAGCGCATATCGGCGCCATTCACTTTATTCATCAGGCGGTGCCGGTTGGTATGCAGGGGAGCGCGCAGGCGCTTTACGCCACCATTGCTTCCGGCCTTGCTATTGGTATAGCCACGCTGATTGCCGGTTGGCTTTATGCGGGATATGGCGGCGGGTCTTATTGGGCCATGGCCGCAATCTCGCTTGTAGCTCTCGTCGCCAGCATCGTTTTGCACCGGATCTGGGACCGTAAGCCCCTTCTCGAAGCGGCCACAACAACGCCCGCTGAAAACCCGCGCGCTTCCGCGCATTGACCAAATCTGTGGGCCGGGACATCGTCGGCCTCATGAGCGTGACTGTCGCCGCCTTCTATAAATTTGTGACGATCGATGAGCCCGAGACGTTGCGGGCCAGCGTCGCAGCAGTGTGTGCGCAGAACGGCATTCTGGGAACGATATTGGTCGCGGGCGAAGGCATCAACGCAACGATATCGGGGCGCGAGGAAGCCATTGCCTCGTTCCTGTCCTGGTTGCGCTTGGACCCGCGATTCAGCGTACTTTCAGTCAAAATGTCATGTGCTGAAACGGACCCCTTCAAGCGCATGAAAGTCAGGGTCAAGCCGGAGATTGTTACGTTCGGCGTTCCTGGTATAAATCCGGCCGGTCAAGCTGGAACCTACATTGCGCCAGAGGCATGGAACGCCCTCATTCGCGATCCGGACGTCGTCGTCATTGACACACGCAACGCCTACGAAGTTGCCATTGGAACGTTTGAAGGCGCCATCGACCCCGAGACGGACGCCTTCAGCGATTTCCCGGAATACGTTGCGCGCCATCTGGACCCCGAACGGCATAAGCGGGTGGCGATGTTCTGCACCGGCGGCATCCGCTGCGAAAAAGCGTCCGCCTACCTCCTCACTCAGGGCTTTCCCGAAGTCTATCACCTCGAAGGCGGGATCTTGAAGTACCTCGAAACCGTGCCGGAAGTGGCGAGCCTGTGGCGCGGCGAATGTTTTGTTTTCGATGGCCGCGTAGCACTTCAACATGGCGTTGAGGAAGGCACGCACGTCCACTGCGCCGTGTGCGGCTATCCGGTGGTCAAAGAAGCGGACGAGGGCGTGGTCCCGGCGCCCGAGTGTCCCAATTGCGGGGCACGAAACAGCGGCTGCAACGCGTAAACTCTTAGCCCCAGATTAGCCCCAGAGCTCGGGTTCTGGCGGCGACATCATTCCGGATTGAATAACGATGGCGGGCGTACGATCGCGCGCCAACAGCAGCGGCCCGTCAAGATCGGTCCACTCCGCGCCCTGGGCTAACAGTAAGGCGGGCGCCACCGCTAACGACGTTGCGACCATGGAACCAATCATAATGCGCAAGCCTTGGGATTCAGCCTTACGCTTCAAAGCGAGCGCCTCGGTCAGTCCGCCCGCCTTGTCGAGTTTTATGTTGATGGCATCGTAAAGCCCGTGAAGCCGCGGCAAGTCAGCTCGCGTATGCAGGCTTTCATCGGCACATATGGGAACGACGTGTTCAATGTGCCGGAGCGTTTCATCGGCTCCTGCCGGCAGCGGTTGTTCGATGAGTTCGATGCCAGCTTCCGCCGCAGCAAACATGAGCGCCTCGAGATAAGCTTCACTCCAGGCTTCGTTGGCGTCGGCGATGAGGCGCGCATCGGGGCGGGCCTCGCGAACGGCAGCCATCCGGGCGGCGTCGCCAGGGCCACCAAGTTTTAGTTTCAGGAGCGGAAGGTCTGGAACGGATGCTGCCTTCGCGGCCATGGCGCCGGGTGTGCCGAGGCTCAAGGTGTAGGCCGTCAGAACTGGTTCGAGGATCCCGATACCCGCCAATTTCGCAGCCGGTGTGCCGGAGCGCTTGGCCTCGAGATCCCAGAGGGCGCAATCGATGGCATTGCGGGCCGCGCCTGCTGGCAGCAAAGTTTGCAATTCGCTTCGGCTGGCGAACGTGCCAAGTCTCTCGATCTGCTGGAGCGCGCTGGCGATGGTTTCATCGTAACGCCCATAGGGCACAGCTTCGCCCCGGCCTTGGAATGCACCGTCGCGGAGTGTGACGCACACAACGTCGGCGCTGGTTTTAGAGCCGCGGGAAATGGTGAAAGCTTCGCGCAGCGGCCAGCTTTCGCTGAAAACGTCCAGCGTTAATGTGCCGAACTGGGAGCCGAAAGTTCGCGGCACAAGAGGTCTCTATTTCAAGAAGTTCAATCCGGTCGCTAGATGGCGCGGCCTGCGGCGTGCGCCAGGAACAGATACACCCGGCCGGTGTCCGAGACGAGGTGCGTGTGCGCCAGCCGCCCGGTCGGATCACGTCCGTCCGCTTCGCGAATTATGCCTTCGAAATCGGCGAGATAGCGCTGCACGGTCTGCGTGAGGTCTCGGTCCGACTTGATGCGGCGTGAGACTTCGTCGAACACAATGCGGGTTTCGGGCGAGTAGATGCTGCGCACCATAATGTTGCGCTGCCCGGCACGGAAACGGTTCCAGATGGCAGATGCCGTCGCCGGATCGATCGAACGTGCGATCGACGCGACGTCAAGCCTGAACGGCGCAGACGAGGCTTGCACGTGTGCGTCTTCGTCACTTGTGTCGTGAGAGGCCCGCGCGAGAAGATCGCCAAGCGACCATCCTTCGCGTGTTTCAACAGTGGCGGGCCGCTGCGGCGCCGCGCGGCTGCGCGCCGGTTCAGGCTGTTGGATAGCGGGCGGCGGCGTGTTGTTGCGCAAAGCTGGAACGGGTGCGGCGTCCGGCGGCATGACATCGCGCTGTGCAGCGGTCCGGCTGGAAATCTGGGTCAGCTGATCAAGGGCCTTGAGCTGATCTTGCAGCGCGCGGCGCATGGCATCTGCTGTGTCGCGCGTGGCGGCGGGGAGCCTGGCGGCCTCTTCGCGAATGCGCTCTTGTTCGAGCGCGAGCGTCGACGCCGCTTCGGCCCCGCGCAAGCGTGCTTCGTCCGACGCCGACGACAAGCGGCCGGTCAGAGATTCAAATTCCTTCGACAACTCGCCGGATACCGAGCTGAACCGGTTCTTCATGTCGTCGAACGTGCGGCCGCTTTCGCTTTCAGCTTGGCTTTTTGCGCGATCAAGCTCGGCCAGCAGAGCGCGTGTGCGCGACTCGCTCCCGGTCTGAAGTTCCTGAGTAAGGGCGCGCGTGCGCGATTCGATCGTCGTCAGCGAACCCTCGAGGTTCGAAGAATAGTCATTGAACACGCGGCCGATCTCGTCGGCTTTCCCAGAGAAGCGTTCGAGGGTGTGTGAGATATCCTGGTGGCGCGCTTGCAGCGTTGTATCGATTTTGTAGTTGGCGGATTCAAGCGCGTTGGCGGCCTTGAGAATGGCGTGACCTTGGTTCTCAAAACGATCTGTGACGCCGTGAATTTGTCCCAGAAGGTTCTCAGACACGTTACGCAGCATGTCGGACTGATTGGCGAGACCCTCGATGGCCTTCAACGATTGGCGCGTGATGTTCTCGCTGGTGCGGCGGACGGCATTGATGCCGTTCATGACCGACTCGTCGAGCTCGACAGCCTGGCGCGCGATCGACTCGCGGAATGTCGAGGCGTGCGTATCCAAGGCCGTCGTCAGCAAGGTTGCTTTCTCGCTGACTGCGGTATCGATGGCGGTCGTTGATCTCATGATCTGATCGTCGAACAATTCAAGGCGCCGCTGGAATGCGTCGTCCAAAGATTTGGTGCGCTCGACCAATTGAATATCCAACGCCTGAGCACGGTTGGACAGCGTCGTATCCAGAGCCTTGGCGTATTCTTCGAAAACCGTCTGCAGGTTTTCCGTGCGATTGCCAAGCGAGGTATCAAGCGTCTGCATGTAGCTGTCGAAGGAGACACGCATTTGTTCTGTGCGGCTACCAAGCGCTGTCGAGAAGGCGCTGGTGTAATCTTCGAGGACGGTTTGCAACTGCTGCGTCCGCGAACCGAGCGATATCTCGAACCGGTCGGTCTGCGTTGCGAGCGAATGCTCAAGGCTCGAGAGATTTTCTCCTGCACCCTTGATGATGCCCGCGAGCGTAACCTGCTGCGTTGAAAGCTTTTCAATCAGCGTTGGAATCTCAGTCCCAAGTGTTTTCAGTGTGTCGGTAACGCTTGTCGAGGTATTGAGCAGGGCATGGCGCTCGCCTGTCAGCTCTTGGATGAGGCCGCGAATGCGCCGCTCGTTTTGTTCGTAGGAGCGTTCGAGATCGGCAACCTGATTATGGACGAGCGCTTCAAGCTCGCCCGCGCGGCCAAGAGCACGGCTGACGGCGTCGTTCATGAACGACACCTGGCGGCGCACCGCTTGGCCAAGGCTGGCGATGGATTGCTCGGCGGAACGATCCGGTTCTGCAAGACGGATGGCAACTTCCGTCATCGTGGATGACTTGAGCGCGAGCGATGCGACGTGCCAGTTCAGCACGGCAAGCAACCACATGATGGCGACCGGCACCACGATGGCTGAAATCGTGTAGTAGGTGACGGGCTTCAAAAGTAGCGACCCAATCGATGCGCCCTCAACCCATTCCGGCGCAAGCGTGAACGCTGCGAACGCGATGCCGGCGACCGCCCACATGATGCTGGCGATGGCCGCGATGCGGAACGACTTGGACGAGGGCTTTTGCTCAAGTGCGTAAATCAGGCCGCCTATACTTGGCACGTCGTCGTTGGCGGCGATCTTGCTGCGCACCGGACCCGCTGGACGGCGCCGCGCTACGCGGCGGGGCGAGGATTCGGTTTCTACGTCTGCGGATTTGGCATCGGCAACTTTGCGCGCCAGCGGCGGCGGTGTCGATGGGTAAGCGCTCGCTTCCCCTGAAGCATCATCGCGCGGTTCCGCAGCATCCTGCGCACCGCCATTCGCGGCAATCGCCATCAGCTTTGTGATCTGGTCTTGCGGCTTCGCCATTCGCACGTCCCCCACGCGCCCTCGAAACGCCCCAGCCCCCTGGGTTCCCGAGTTCGTCGCGGTAGACTAGGGCATTTCTGGTCTCTGCTCAAAGCGGAAAAACGGCCTATTAAGCCAAAAAAGACTATTTCCTTTCAGGCGGTTGACGACGGCGGAACGGTGTCAGGCAGGGTTGATCTAGTGGCTGGCCAGGTTTTGCTCAATATTCCCGGGAAAAGTATGCGTTACTACAGTATTACTGAGAAGCCCCAAAAGTGGGGGGTGAGTTTTACTTGCAATTAGAGCTGACGTGCGACCATGGCGCCAAGTTCGACGTGGCTGACGGCGATTTACCCTATTTGCTTGGCTGGGGCTCCCATGGACATAAGCATGATGGACACAATTTCGGAAGCTCACGGCAGTGCACGAGCGGCGCTCGTTGATAGCAATCTGCAGCTGAGCCCCGTAGACCTCAAACATCTCAGGCGCTACACGCTCGGCGATCGCGCCCTTGAGCATGAGGTCCTGGAATTGTTCCTAACCCAGTTGCCCGCCACCATTGCCTCTCTCGGCGCGGCTTGTAACGACCGGGATTGGCTCATGGCAGCTCATACGCTTAAGGGTTCGGGCCGTGCCGTTGGAGCTTGGCGCATTGCCCGGCTGGCTGAACAGGCAGAGCGTGCCGCGCCCTGGAAAAACCCGGCACAGCTTCAACAAACTCTGGCCCTGATCGAAGTTGCCGCCGAAGAAGCCCGCTCTTACATCCACGACGTTTACGGACAACGTTGAAGCCTGCGCTGCCCCAATGCAAGGGCGGGCATGCGGCCTTATCGCCAGTGACACGACCCTGGCTTGAATTCCAAGGTCTTCCCAACTAATTCTTCCGCGCATGCTCAAGATCACCAAGATCTTGCGTCCGTCTGTGCCGCCGCTGGCTTTTCCGCCCAATTGCTTCAAACCCGGTTTTCCCAAACAGGTATCCCGACAGCTCAATATGGCCAAGATTACATTCATTCAGCCCGATGGGGCTGCCCAGACTGTTGATGCCGAGATCGGATTGACCGTTATGGAAGTTGCAAAACTGAACAATGTCGCTGGCATCGAGGCCGAGTGCGGCGGCGCATGTGCGTGCGCCACATGCCACGTCTATGTTGACGAAAATTGGCGTGCCGCGACCGGCAAACCGGCCGATATGGAAGAAGACATGCTGGATTTTGCCTTTGACGTTCGTCCGGAAAGCCGGCTGTGCTGTCAGATCAAAGTGACAGCAGCACTTGACGGCCTTGTGGTACGCGTACCCGGAAAGCAGTTTTAAGGCGCGCCCATACCGCCTTCCATCACAGGAGACACGAGGCGATGACGCCCGCAGATTACGCAGCATCGCACCATGCCGGCATCATTGAAACCGATGCCATTATCGTCGGCGCTGGTCCGTGCGGCCTCTTTGCCGTGTTCGAACTTGGACTCGTCGATATCAAGTGCCACGTCGTGGATATTCTCGACCGGGCAGGCGGGCAATGCGCCGAACTCTACCCTGAAAAGCCGATTTATGATGTGCCAGCGCTTCCCGTCGTCACGGGTCAGGAACTGACTGACCGTTTGCTGGAGCAGATTAAGCCGTTCGGCCCTGTGTTTCATTTCTCCGAGCGCATCGACGCGCTGAGCCGCGAGCCGGACGGCCGCTTCCGTCTCATCACCGACGACGGCAAAATTTTCCTCGCGAAGATCGTTGTCGTCGCGGCAGGCGGCGGTTCCTTCACGCCCAAGCGACCTCCGCTTGAGGGTATTGAAAGTTATGAAGGCACATCCGTTTTTTATGCCGTGCGCAAGATGGACGCGTTTCGCGGCCGCGATGTGGTGATCGTGGGTGGCGGCGACAGCGCGCTCGATTGGACTCTAAACTTGCAGCCGGTTGCCAAGAGCTTGACACTCATTCATCGCCGCGACGATTTTCGTGCAGCACCCCATTCCGTCGAACAGATGCGCAGCCTTGTGGCGGAGGGAAAGGTTCGCCTTTTGATCGGCCAAGTAACGTCACTGGCAGGTGACGGTAAAACGCTTTCGGGCGTGAAGGTCAAATCTTTGGGCGGCGAAGAGTTGATTGCGTGCAATGCCTTGATGCCATTTTTTGGCCTGACCATGAAGCTTGGACCCGTCGCCAATTGGGGTCTTAACCTGCACGAAAACCTCGTTCCCGTTGATACCGAGCGATTTGAGACCAGCGAAAAAGGTATCTTTGCGATTGGCGATATCAATCATTATCCGGGCAAACTTAAGCTCATCCTATCTGGTTTTCATGAAGCCGCGCTCATGGCGCAGGCTGCGCATAAAATCATCTACCCGGACAAGAAACTGCTCTTCCAGTATACGACGTCGTCGTCGAGTTTGCAAAAGAAGCTCGGTGTCAAGTAGGGCGGCGATCAGCCCATTATCATGGCATGCGCGCGGCCGTTTGAGACGATCCTGCGCAGCGCTTGCGGCATAGCTCCGATCACGGCTTTCATGCGCGGGCGTACAAATCCGAGATAGAGCCGGGCGTAGGTTTGTCCTGCAAGCGTCAGCGGACGCGACCAATCTTGCACTTCAACCGTCGCATCGGACCAATCCAGCTTGTAGTTATCGCCGGGCGCTAGCATGTCGAATGTCGTCAGGCGGTCGGCGTAGCTGTCCCGGATGCCTTGTTCAAGAAGCAAAACACCGGCTCCGGTTTTCTCATAATTTAGATTGAAGACGATAACGTGCATGGCAAGCCGGCCTTTGCACGTGAACGACACTTCGAGAGCTGCTGGCTCCCCATCGCAGATGAGTGCCGCGACCACGCTATTTGTCGAACGTGCGGGGTCCGCGACGGCATCGCTGAAAAAGCGGCGCATGCGCGGGTCAGCGATCGCGTGCGAAACGAGGCCACGATCTTTGAGCCACAAGGCCTTCAGGTCGAGGGCCTGAACGGCAAGCGCGGCGGCTTTCGCCCCGCCCTTGTAGCGCTCAAACTTCACCCCATGGGTTTCGTCAAGCCGCCGTGCCAGCCGGCGCCGGTTGCGGCGGCTTCTGGAGGAATAACGCTGCTCATAGGCGGCAAAATCTGAGGCGCTTGTTAGATCAAGAAATGGCGCGACCTGTTTGTTTGAGGCGAGGGCACCGATTTCATCGAGGAGTGGTGCGATCACGGCATCGGCGCGCACGCGGCGCAAACGCACGACGTCGCCTCGCGCGTGAGCCTTCAGAAATTGCCAACCGGCTCTCAAGCACTCGAGCGCATCTGGAATGTTGTCGATCAACACGTCGCCGTACTGGCTGACGGGCTCTCCCATCCAGAAAATTTGCGTAATTCCGCGTACGCGCTCGGAAACGAGTGGCCAGACCATAATGAGTTTTCCGTCACGGCGGCCAGCGACGATGGAAAGTTTGAGGCCCTTGATCCCGCCTGGCGCGTCGTCAAGGTAGGTGTTGGCCCAATGCCAATTCCAATTGAAGGACTGGAACACTTGGGCGGATCGGCCAGCGCGTTCGAACAGCGCGTTCCATTCGACTTCGAGTACATCGAATGCGCTGCGGTTCGTGACCAGTTCGATCTCGATGTCAGCGAGGCCGGCGTGAGCGGGAGCAACGAAACATGACGCGGTCTCGACATGCGGCTCGGAAACAAGATGAACGGGTGGGTGCTTCACGGGTGTCGGGGCAATCATCGGGACCATCGCCGGTTTAACTCATGGGATCGTCGCAGACCCCTAGCCGAAATCAAGCAAACAACATGCCATGGTGGTAAATTGCTTTTGTTCGCTGGATGCGAGCGATTTCAATGAAGAGAAGGGGCGGAGATGCCCGACAAAAGCATCGGTATCTAAATTCGATTGCGCCGAATTGGTGCGGCAGAGGAGACAAGGTTAACAGTTTCAAGACCGCGTCCGTCGATCCGAAGCCGAGCCAAACGCGCTCATAAATACTAGATCGCGATTACCACTCGTTCACGGGCTTTTGGAATTTGCTCATTCCTTCCGTGCCGCCACTTGAGCCCGAACCCAAGCTGCTGAATAATCCTTCTTCCTCGGCTTCAGGCTCGGGCGGCGCTGGGGAATAGTCTCCGGCCAGATGGCGTGTCAGCGCGGTCTTGATCTGTGCCACTTTCTTTTCCGTGCAATAGATTTCGCCTTGGGTCGCCACGGCCCGGCTGACACCTTTATAGGCCGTGTCGTAGACCTGCGTGATCTTAGAAGCGTCTGCGGGGTTTGCTGCCGTTTCCGCTGTGAGGAACTGGGTCCTCATCTTTGCAGGATCGACATTAAATCCGCATTTCAGCGCGCGCGCCGACGTGGTGCCGACCTGGAGAGCGCGCGAAACCGTATCGTTCTGGCCTTGAGCTGGCTCTGGCGCCTTCGCGCTATTGCCGCCCATAAGCGCACTCGTCGTCAACGGACTGCCGCCTGAGCATCCCGCCACAAGAGTGGTTCCAATGAGCAATAGAATGGCGTGGTATTTCATGGCCGTGTGAACCCCATCCGGCTGACCCTACAACACGTTTGACCCTAATGCGGTCTGTGGTCAACTACCCCGCTCGTTGTTCCCACGGCAAACAGCTGTTATTGCGGCAAGTGCGGACCTTAGCGCATCAATTCGCGGGTGGCCGCGTCCAAGCCTTGGAGCGTTAATGGATACATCCGGCCGCCAAGCAAGCGCAGCATCAGCCCGATTGAGGGCGTCCAGTGCCAATGATGTTCGGGCAGCGGATTCAACCAAACGCAATGCCGGTAAATGTCGCTGACTCGCTTGATCCAGAGTGCGCCGGGTTCCTCGTTCATGTGCTCGACCGATCCTCCCGGCACCGTAATTTCGTAAGGGCTCATCGAGGCGTCGCCGACAAAAATCACCTTGTAGTCATGCGGATAGGTATTCAATACCTGCCATGTCGGGGTCTTATCGGTGTAACGCCGCGCGTTGTCTTTCCACACACCTTCGTAAAGGCAGTTGTGGAAGTAAAAATATTCAAGATGCTTGAATTCAGACCGCGCGGCAGAAAACAATTCCTCGACCTCTTTGATGTGATCGTCCATCGAGCCGCCGATATCGAAGAACATGAGAAGCTTGATCGTATTGCGCCGTTCGGGCCGCAAATGCAGGTCGAGAAAACCTTTCTCGGCCGTGCCCCGCACCGTGCCAGCCATATCCAGTTCAGATGGCGCTCCGGAACGGGCGAACTGTCTCAAGCGCCGGAGTGCAACTTTGATATTGCGCGTGCCAATTTCCGCCGCTCCGGAAAGGTCCTTGAACTCGCGCTTGTCCCAAACCTTGATCGCGCGGCGGTGCCGGCTCTCTTTCTGTCCGATGCGCACGCCTGCCGGATTGTAGCCATAAGCGCCGTAAGGTGAGGTGCCGCCGGTCCCAATCCACTTATTGCCGCCTTGGTGGCGATCCTTTTGCTCAGCGAGGCGCTTGTGTAATTCCTCCATGATCTTTTCCCAGCCGCCGAGTTCGGCAATTTTCTGCTTATCCTCATCGGAGAGGTGCAAGGCCGAGACGAGACGCAGCCACTCTTCCGGGATCTCGGCTGCTGAAGCATCCGCCAAGAGTTCGAGCCCCTTGAAGACGTGCCCAAAGACCTGATCAAACCGGTCAAGATTGCGCTCGTCTTTCACGAGTGCTGTCCGTGCTAGATAATAGAAATCCTCGACACGCTGACCTGCAACTCCAGCCTCAACGGCTTCGAGGAGTGTCAGGTATTCTTTGAGCGTGACCGGCAGCCGCGCTGCTTTAAGTTCATGGAATAAGGTGGTGAACATCGCAGCATTTTAGTGGCTCTTCACAGGCGATCAATGGCCAAACGATCAATTGCCAGGGGGCGGTAAAGCCCGAACAATAAAAGAAGCCGCCCGGCGAGGGGCGGCTTCCTATCTGTATGGTCGCTATGTAGAAATCTTAGTAGAAGATGACTGCGCCAGCGAGGAACATGTCAACGTCTTTAGCCGTGAAGATTGTGCCGTTGGCGAGGCTTGCATCATACTCGTGGTGGCGAT
>JAYSVT010000040.1:0-2690 GCA_043718455.1 Hyphomicrobium sp. | reverse complement strand
GCCGATCGGGCTGATGATCGTCGGCAAACATTTTGACGAGCCGAGCATCTATCGCGCCGGCTATGCCTTCGAGCAATCCGGCGATTGGATGCGAATGTAATTCTTGTTGGTCGCACGCGGTGTCGTTATTGTTTCTTCGATATTGACGGCGCCGCTCAGCAGCCCCACCTTTTTCATTGAAATCTGACCCATTCGGGAGGTTGAGTTAAGGGGATTTAAAGGGGCTCGATTTATTTTCATACTAACATTCACTCATGCCCCGGCGCCCACGTAATCACCTCGCTGGCGTTCCATCTGTTTCAAATTCTCGGTAATGGCTTTGCCTTCGGCGTGGTAGTCAGCCAGCTTGCGCGGTCCGTGAAACACCGCCAGAGGGCCGCTGGCATAGCGATGCACGCCTACCTTGGCCTTGACGTAGTGACAGCGATTCCGATGGCCCGAGGCCAGCCCCTCTGCCGGAATCTGCACGATCAGTGTCTCAACGCGCACGCCGTTATCGGCACTCACCGTGCGCTCGTATTGCTCGCACAGCGCGTCCTCGAGGCGACCTGCGATCCATGGCACAAAGGCTGACCCCGTTTCCATCGCCGATGGCGCAAACTCGGCATTGAACGCGGGCCGGTAGCGCTCGACGAGATAGCGATGAGCCTGCGCCAGGCGGGCGATGCCAGCCAATGCCCATTCCTGTGGCAAGCGCCCCTGGCGCGTCCCGTCGACGAAGAACATCGAGTCGTGTTCGCGGGTGGCCTCGTCCAGGGTGAGGATTCTGTCCCCCTTCTGCTCGGTTACCCATTCGTGGGTGCGGCCCTCCTGGCGGATCATCATGCCCGGCAGGGCGCAGCGCGCCCGCCGTTTCCGATGAACGCGACGCTGGTCGGCCTTGGCCACCCGCTTGGCTTGTTGCCGACGCTTTTTGACCCCGGTGTAGCATCAATGCAAGGGCTGCCACCAGTAGCTGCGCCTCCCGCCCGAACGCCGGTACCCCCCTGTGGAAGTGTTTGACGTTCCCGCCACTGTGCCGAATTGGATACGGCTCGCTCAGCGCCGTCACTTCATCAACCGGCGCGCACCGATTCGAGGCTTGATCCAAGAGCCGGTCAATCAGACCTTCCTATCCGTGCGCCTCATACTTCGACAGATAACGCCGGAAACGGCGCGCGCACCTCCCCCGCACCCGCGCCGCCTCGGCCTGCCTAGCCGGGCTGTATTCCAGCCCTCATAGGCTTCTTCGAATGGCCCTGGCCTTAGGCGACCCCGTAGGCCAGCCCCTCTCTTCTTGCGTATCGCCTGTAGCCGCTTCGTCCGGCTCATCTCGCACCCCCTTCGCGGCACTAGGACGACCGGACAGTTGTCGCGCTACAAAACCGGACAGATCATGAACTCGCAACAACCAACACGCGTGCGCAGCGCTTGACGACTTGCAAGCCGATTGATAGATTGACGCGTAGCGAAAAGGGGCGTATAGAATCGCTATTCGGCAAGATCTCACGTAGTTTGAAAGTAGGCTATTTCGAAAAAGTGCATTGTTTCTATTCACGAAGAGACGATTATGATGTGGAGTCGTAGAGAAGTGCTGGTCGTTTTCACGAAGTTCATCAGCACCGCCGCGCTCGCTGGATTAGCGGCTTGTCAAAACATGGGCGCCGATACCAAAGCCGCTGCAGGTAACCCTGCGGGCGCTATCACAGAAGGCAGTTTCATTACCAGCGACGGCGTCAAGCTGTACAACCTGGAAGCCGGTAAGGGCCAGCCCCTGGTGATGATTCCCGGTTGGTCACAGAGCGCGGCGCAGTTCAAGCATCAGCTTTCTGGCCTAAGCGATAAGTATCGCGTCATCGCCATCGATATGCGCGGTCACGGCGAATCCGACAAACCGACCTATGGTTATCGCATTCATCGTTTGTCGGCAGATGTCCACGAATTCCTCGCCGCCAAGGGCCTCCGCAACGTAGTGCTGGCGGGCCACTCGATGGGCTGCTCCGTGATCTGGGGCTATTGGGAGTTGTGCGGCGGCGACCGGCTCAGTAAGTTGGTGCTGATCGATCAGATGCCGATGATCACGGCGAATCCTATTTGGGCAGAGCAAGAGAAAACCGACGCCGGCGCGATTCTCGACAAAAACTCGCTTTATGACGTCACTAACTCGCTGGCCGGCGCCGACGGCGTAAAAACTACCGGGGGCTTCATTACCGGCATGTTCACCAAAGCCTATTCGCGTGATGAAGTAAATTGGGCGATTCAGGAGAATCTCAAGTTTCCGCGCCCGTATGCAGCACGTCTTTTGTATGACCATGCCACCAACGATTGGCGCGACGTGATTCCGAGAATCAATGTGCCGACGCTAATCTTCGGCGCGAAAACCAGTCTAGTAGGCTGGAAATCGCAGCAATGGATCGGCACACAGATCAAAGGCTCACGTGTGGAAATCTTCGAGGAAGCCGAAGGCGGCAACCACTTCATGTTTATGGAAAATCCGGAGAAGTTCAACCGCATCGTGAAAGAGTTTATCGGCTGAGCACTTTGTTGAGTCTGCCCCTTACACATCAACCAAATAGATCGTTGGGGGGCAGCTTCGAATTTGCGTCACCTTTAGCTTGTTTGATGACCGCCAATTTCGCGCTGCAACGCTTGCCAATACGTGAGCGATTTGTTGGTTCGCTGATTAAACAAGCTAAGTCCTGGCAATTACG
>JAYSVT010000039.1:0-2693 GCA_043718455.1 Hyphomicrobium sp. | reverse complement strand
ACGGGGCTTTCGAGCCGATTTCTTGTCGTCAACTGCCGTTTTTAGGTTCAAGCATTCGGCGCAATAACGATTGCACACTACGCGGGCTGGCACAATTCGCGGCACAGCGCGCTCGTGCCATCGAACACTATGTCGCCTTCGTTCACGAGGGCACGCGAGCGCCCAGTGTGTGGAATCAACTGCAAGGCCAGATCTACCTCGGCCTGCGGGCGTTCATCGAGAAAATGCAGACCTTGATCGACAAAAAGCCGTCGCTCACGGAAATCCCCCGTGCGCAACGCCACGCAACCAAGCGGGCATTGACAGAATTTGCCAGCGCACACGAGTGTAACGAAGCGATCACGCTGGCGTATTCGTCGGGGCAGCATACGATGAGCGCCATTGCGGCACATTTCGGCGTGCACTACACCACGGTGAGCCGGTTGGTGATGGCTTATGAAGCGGATCAAAAAGCATAGAGCGCAATGAATGACTTGACCCCGCGCACTCTCTTTCGTGCCCTTTCGCGTGCCCTTTCGTGACCCCGCGCCCTTTCGCCGAACCGGCGCGTGACAGCGAGGTGGTGGCGACCTTGCAATGCGTCGACGAACTCGTTGCAACCGGCGAAGCGAAGAACGGATTCGTCAGCATCGACGCGGCTAACTTTAGCGGCTGGGTGCAGCGCACATTGGCCGGAACTGGCGGGCGCTGATGCGCGCGGCGCCAGCGCCTTTGCTGATCAGTGGGGGGATCTGGCGGTTCAAAAAACGCTTCAGGAAAAGCGGTCAAGATTTTGGTCGAAAAACGAGTCTTCGGCTTGGGCTGATCCGCTCCCCATACATCCTCAAATCGTAAGCGAAAGGCCGCACAATCGTCATCAGGACTTCTGAAAATTCAGTATGTTCCGGATTCAACAGGATATTGTATTCCTCCGGCACCAGAACAGACGGAACCTTGAGCGCCAGGGAGCGCTTTTCTTGTGCCCAAATAGTGCCGAGATCCATGCTGACGGCTTCCGGCGGCGTGAGATTCCATCCTCGAGGCGGCTGGTCAAGTACTTCCTCAGAGAAGTTTTCAGGCAGATCAAGGCGGACCAGCACGAGATCGGCTGGAACGACACCAACCAGGTGAACGAATTTCTCCAACGCTACGACGGACACGGAAGCGCCAGCATAGACGACGCCGGTACCGGGCCTGTTCCAGCGTCCGCCTGCTTCCTTGGCGCCGGCGCCATCTCGATCGAGCGCGTAGGGCTTACGCGCAATGCGCCAGACCGCGACCTGCACGTTAGAACACGCCGCCGTAGTTGATGGCAGTCAGGACTTTGCGTACCTCTTCCGCCCCGAGTCCAGTGTCCAACATGGAGAGTGGAGATGCGCCATTAAGGGCAGGATTCTCTCTTTTCAGCCAGTTCACCGCATGTTCGCGGCCGCCGAAGGTTTCCTCGGCCAACCGGGTAATGTCAGCAATCCGAATGATGCGCTCCGAAGTTTCAGGCTTCAGCGTCTTGTCTTCCAGTATGGCCTTGTGCGCAGTGCTTTCCGGAGTTTTCAGCACGGTGAAAACCGTTTTCTTCGATACATCCAGGTAATTAACCATGCCGGGGAGAACGGAAGCTGAGAAGCCGGAGCGAGCCAAGCGGAGCTTCGCCGCTACTCCAGGATCACGAGCCACCATTTTCGCAAAGACTTTATCTATGAACTGGTCCTTTATACGTTTACCGCCACCTCTAACCATCAGGTATGCCTCGCCAGCTTCTTCGGAAAAACCGGTGGCTGGCTTCGAGCTTGACTTCATCGCCGCCGAGCCCTTTCCAGGGGTGGCGACGCGCCGTTTAGCGGCTGGTTTGTGTGGGATTACCATTGTTGTCCTCCATTGAATAGAGCATATTAACTCCCAAATTAGAGTAAGTAAACTCCAATTTTGTTGTAATAAAAAACTAACGGCGCCTACGCGCGTTTTTCTTGATTACAGCCCCAACTCCCCGTGCTCCGGTAGCGGCGCATCGTTAGTGAACTCTTTATAGCCGCTGCGCGGCTTTATCGAGCAGCAAGCGTAGCCCGGGCTACGCTTGCTGAAGGCGGCATAGCTAGCCCCCGGTTTGATCCACTCTCAGAAGCACCGGTTCAGGCATGGGACCGGCGTTGAATACAGCCGCGTCGATAAATGCCTACATTCTGGCCGATCGCGGCACCTGGCTTTCGTTCAAGAATCCTCTTGAGCTTGGCATCGCCGTCGAGCGGGATCCACGACTCTTCAATCAGTACAGCGTGATGCTTTTCAATCCCGCCAAACACCCGCACGTCAAAAAAATTACGGCCAGCAGTTCATCGATTGGATTATTTCGGCGGAAGGTCAGCAGGTGATAGCGAGCTATCAGATCAAGGGCGAGCAGTTGTTCTTCCCGAATGCACGTATGCGATAACTTTCATCGCGGCGCTCGGTCTCTTGCTTTATCACTGACGGCGCATTCATCCAGCGCAATTACCGTCGCGCCCTACGAGTTCTATGTGTCACCCATTTTTGTTTCCCTGCTGCACGGCTTGCAGCACCTTAACGATAGGTGCCAACAGCGCCTCATCCGCTTCGATCCCTGCTGCCTCGCAGGAGGCCAAGTACTCCCTCACCAAGGCACCCATAAGAGGGACGAAAGCGCGCGGGCGAAGCATAAACAGCCGCCGCAATGTGATAATACCCTCGTGGAAATAAGCAGC
>JAYSVT010000374.1:0-8906 GCA_043718455.1 Hyphomicrobium sp. | reverse complement strand
TTCCACCAGCGGTCGCCGAATCCACCAACCCCCGAGGCGAGGCAGAGGTCGCCCTTGAAGGCGCCGAGGCTATCCGGGAGCCGCGTGCACAACACCCTTTCCATCGATCCCCGCAAGTCGGGGGCAGCGGCATCTACGCTGTCTGCGTCGTCGGGGAAAACTGAAAAGAAACCGCGACCAATAAGATTCTCGCACGTGGTTGCGGTCGCTTCGAGGAAGCCGTCGCTGACCGCAACGATCGTAAAGTCGCGCGGCGCAACAACCGCAAAGATGGCCGGCACTGCGTCGAAGAGCGCGTGAAAATCGGCGGAGCCTCCCGCGAATTCGTCGAGGCCAGTATTCCAGACACGGTCGCGCGCGGTATGTGACACTTGCAATCCCCCGTTACATCTGTTTGCAGCCATAGACAAGGTACCTCTTTTCCGGGACAAAGCGAGAAGGGGTCATCAGTTCACTGATGACCCCCTCCACCGTTGACCCGCGCGCACTTACATCGCGGGCATCAACACCCGGTCGATCACGTGGATCACGCCGTTCGACTGGTTGACGTCAGCAATGGTGATCTTCGACTTGCCGCCGTTGGCATCCACAACGATCCAGCCGCCATTTTCACCCATAACAGTGATCGTTCCACCGGCAACGGTTTTCAGATCGACCTTACCGCCCATTTCCTTGGCCTTGGCTGCGAGGTCTGCTGCTGACATTTTGCCAGCGACGACATGATAGGTGAGAATGCCGGTAAGCTGGCCTTTGTTTTCAGGCTTCAGCAGAGTGGGCACAGTTTCCTTGGGCAGTTTTTCGAATGCGGCATTGGTTGGCGCGAACACCGTGAACGGTCCCTTGCCCGACAGTGTATCGACCAGACCGGCAGCTTTGACTGCTGCCACGAGTGTCGTGTGATCCTTAGAATTCACGGCATTTTCGATGATATTTTTCGAGGGGAACATTGGTGCGCCGCCCACATCGACCGTCTTTTCAGCAAAAGACGGTGTGGCCGCGATCGGTGCTAGCGAGAAGGCGACGGCAAGAGCAGAGGCGCCCATCAACGTAGCGCGCATAACTTTTGTCATGAAGATAACTCCAGTTGAATGTTGCAGACTCCATCGTGGGAGCTGCTGGAGATACGCGCGCGGGTTATTAAGGTTTCAGAAACGACTTCACAAAGAATTTGAAAAAACTTGTGATCCAATCCGGTCAGCGATCAGTTGGACGTCTCGATCATCTTGCCGGCGAAGACAACAGGGCCCGTCGGCGCGCCCGTTGGCGACCCGCCTTCCGGCTCAAGACTGACAGCGAGCGTGGCGCCCTCGATGACATCACGCTTGTAAGTCGCCAGCGTTGGCCGCTGCATGGTGCTGGCATCGTCAATAACGCCCAAGGATTTTGGCGCGCCGAGACTGTCGTGCACGATCCAGAGTTCGTAGCTCTTTCCGGCCTCTCGTTTTGCGGCCACCGGTTGTACGGTCATGAGCCTGTCTTCAATGTTGACGGTCACCAGAAACGCGGGTGATGCGGCATCTTTCTGGAGGACGGCAACGAGATTCCTGGGCTTTGGCTGTGGCGTCAACTCGCGGACGCCTACAGCGAGGATCAAAGACGCGGCAATGGCCGAGGCAGCAATAGCCGACGTGCGCCAGAGGCTCAAGCGGCGCTTAAGGTCAATGACTTCGGCCCCGCCATTTACGCTACGTGGCGCGCCCGATATCCGGGCTTCGACTATTTGCCATATGCTCAAGGGAGCAGCGATTTCTGGGACAGCTTCATTCAGTGGCGCCAGGCGGCGTTCCCACGACCTGATGGCAGCGTCGAAATGCGGCTCGCGCTGGCGGCGCGCTGCAACAGACGCGCGTTCGCCCGCGTCGAGTGTGCCGAGCACATACTCGGCAGCCAGGCCATCTATGTCATCCGCGCCGGTCATGAACTAAGACAAGTCCTCAATTGTTGAAGCGATCTCCTCAGCCACGTCTTAATGGTGTTCACGGGCTGGCTGTAGCGCGCGCCGAGATCGTCGCGGCTGAGGCCCCGACAGTACGCAAGAACGATCATTTGCGCACGGTCGGGTTCAAGGCGCGACAGACAATCATAAAGGCGCTTGCCGTCTTCGCCGCGCAGAATTCCCTCAATCGCCAATTCCTCGTGGGAGGCCACATCAAGCAGCTCTGGATGATCTTCGATTGAATCCGGCTTTTTACGGCGCACTTCGTCGAGGGCCCGGTTGCGGGCAATGGTTGCCATCCACGTAATGGGCGAGGCTATCTTGGGATCAAAATCGCCAGCGCGTTCCCAGATCTTCACGTAAACCTCTTGCAACACTTCGTCGGCTATATCCCGGCGCTTCAAGATACGCAGGACGATCCCGTAAAGTTTCGCGGAGGTAGCTTGGTAAACGGCGGCGAATGCGGCGCGGTCCTTGCGCGCTACGCGGGCTACTAAGTTGCTGATCTCCAGTGACGTCAGCATGAAGTTAAGAAAATCCAAAAAAGATGCGGCGGCGAACTCTATAGCACTTTGAAACCGATTTTGGCCAGAACACTTAAGGAATTCTGCAGGAATTCTGCGGTTTCACCCCCCCCCTGGGCCGATGAGGTTCACGGGGCAGTGGGTGTATACGTTCTAGCTTTGGCAAAAGTTTCAAATCATTTTACCGGTCAGCCGGTACCGTTCGATCCAGGACGTTGCCGATTATAAAAGCCGTGATGTCCTCGGTTAAATGATGAACGTGCTCCGGGAGCTCGCGCCAGTCGCGCATTCGATGCTGTGCGGGATGATCAATGTAATCCGATTTGACCAACACCGTCGTCATGCCGAGCGTATGCGGCACTTCCAAGTTGTGTGGCATGTCCTCAAACATCGCGGCTCGAGCGGCGTCAACGCCGTGCAAGCGGATCATGCGGTCGAAGGCGTTGCGTTCGGGCTTAGGAACAAACTCGAGTTCTGCAATGTCGCAGATGCCATCGAAGAGATGCAGGACGCCGATTTTCTCCGCCACATTCTCGGCGTGGCGGCGCGAACCGTTAGTGAAAATCAGGCGCCGGCCTTGGAGTTGTCCAATCGCCGCCTCGAGATCCGGAAGTTTAGGGACGACCGAGAGATCGATGTCGTGCACGTACTCGAGAAACGGCTCGGGCGCCATTTTATGCACCCGCATGAGCCCGGCGAGCGTCGTGCCGAACTGGCGGTAATACGCCTTTTGCAAATGCCGCGCGTGCTCGTAAGGAACGCCTAGCGTCTTCGCAATGAACGCGCCCATGCGGTGATCGACTTGGGCGAAGAGGTTACACGACGAGGGGTAGAGCGTGTTGTCGAGGTCGAAGATCCAGGTATCGACGTCACTAAAGCCGCGGATCGTGACGGGGCCCGGACGTGCCGCCGCCACCTTGGCTGTTTTCGCCGCCGCCATGTTCACTTGCCCTTCTTGCGTTCTGGGCGGCTGACCAGCGTGCCGACGCCATGTTCGGTGAAGAGTTCAAGCAACACGCAGTGCGGCACGCGCCCGTCGATGATGACGACGGCCTCAACACCGGCTTCGACGACTTCGATGCAGCCTTCGATTTTCGGGATCATGCCGCCCGAAATCGTACCGTCCTTTATCAGCGCGCGTGCTTCGTCCGTCGTCAATCGCGACAAGAGTTTCTTGTCCTTGTCGAGCACACCAGAAACGTCCGTGAGCAACAGCAGACGCTTAGCTTGCATGCGGGCGGCGAGAGCGGATGCAAAACTATCGGCGTTGATATTCAACGTCTCGCCTTCGCGGCTGATGCCGACAGGGGCGATGACCGGTATGAGATCGGATTTCGAAATAACTTCGACAATGTGCGGGTTCACTTCTACCGGATCGCCGACATAGCCGAGATCGACCGTTTCCATCTTGTTGGTCTGCGGGTCGGGCATTTCGGTAATTTTTTTGGCGATCATCAGATTGGCATCTTTGCCGGAGATGCCGACGGCCTTGCCGCCCTGGCGGTTGATGGCCGAGACGATTTCTTTGTTGATCTTGCCGGAAAGCACCATTTCGACGACTTCGACGGTTGCCTTGTCGGTGACGCGCAGGCCGTGCACGAAATCGGATTTGATATCGAGGCGTTTGAGCAAGTTGGCGATCTGCGGCCCGCCGCCGTGCACGACGATGGGGTTGATGCCCGATTGCTTGAGATACACGATGTCCTTGGCAAAGGCGTCGGCCAGCGCCTGATCGCCCATGGCGTTGCCGCCGAACTTTACGACCACGGTTTGCTCGTCGTAGCGGATGAGGTGGGGAATGGCTTCTGCCAGAATGCGCGCCTGGAGGTGCGCGGTTGGCGCGTCGTCAGCCCCTGGGGCATCCTTTGGGTCGGTGTCTTTCGGCGTTTTCACAGGCATTCCTCGGTCGGGAAACAGCTGATTGGCAGCACTTAAGCTGGGGGAGAAGCGGAACTCCGGCTCTTATATCGGCTGTTTCCGCCGTCTCAACGGATTTCCAGCACAATCGAACATTAGAGAGCCTATTTTGAGGGTTTCACAGCTTTCCGCGACGTGTGGGGTGCCATGCGCTCCGGGATGGTCTAGTTTTGTCCTCTGGGCGGGTAATGCCTGGACACGATTGGACGCTTCTGACGCGCACGGGGATCGACATATGACGGGCCTGCCGGCCATGGAATTGAGCCAAATGCCGATGTCGCCGGCCCTTGCCGCGACTTTGGCCCGCGCGTCCGATGGGGCGCGGGCAACGGGTGCGGGTGAGGTTTCGCTTGAACATCTGTTGGCCTCGCTATGCGACGACCCCGATGCAGCCGACGTGCTCTTCGCCAGTCAGGTCGATGTCGGGCGGCTGAAGTCCGAAGTCTACGGATACTTGAACCGCGCCATTCCGCAAGGCATGGCCCCGCCACGCGATCTCATGCTCTCGGTACAGCTCCGCAAGATTCTCGAAGCCGCTGCTGCTGCAGCACGTGGCGGGCGGCGCCGCGATATCAACGGTGCCATCGTACTGGCCGCGATTGTTGGCGATGGCAAGAGCGCTGCCGCTCAGATGCTGCAAGCACGCGGTTTAACATTCGACGAAGCGATCCGCGCCTTGCAGTCGGCGCTTGCTCAGCCGCCGCGCGAACCCAATGCCGGTGCTGCCGCGGACGACGTGCTCGCGCGTGCCCGCGAACGGGTTCAGTCCCGCTCCGCACCGACTTTGCGCGACATCATGCAGGATATGCCGCGCCCGGCACCCCCGCCGCCGTCTCAGCAGATGCCGCAGTCATTGCCGCGGCCCGAGCCGGGTCAGGTGGATGCAGGTGATGCTCGTGAGGAGGACCTCGGCGTCATTGACGAGAATTCAATAGAAGCGGCAATTAGTGGCAGTTTTGGAGTCGGCACACGTCCGTCGTCCGAAGCCAAATCCGAAGCTGGACCGCCACAGCAGCCAACTTACGATCAAGCGGCGACGCTGCGGCCCGAGGCGCCCGCACCAGCCACGAGCGTGCCAGTGTCCCCGCATCGCGAACCGCCGAATCCAGTCGCCGCCCCTTCAGATGGCTATGCGTACCCAACGGCTCAGCCCGTTCCGCGTGCACTGGAGCCAACGCTATCTGCGCCGTCAGTGCCTGAGCGTCCAACACAGGTCGACGCGTCGCCCTACGAGGCCCCGCCCAGACAGCACACGCAAGTCGCGCCACCACCCATTCCGCCACCTATTCCGCGTGCCCCACCTTCGTTTCCGCAGCATTCTCCTTATCCGCAGTCATACGGCGGATCTCCGATGCTGCCGGGCGGGCCAACGGGTGCGCGGGCGCCAATGCCGATGCCGATGCCCGCTCCGCAGCGCGCTCCCGCACCGGCCGCACCACAGTCGCGTGCAACAAATAGCAAGGCCGAGATCGGCCAACTTGCGGAGAACGTGCCGCGCAGCATGCGCGTCGGCAATAGCGAGCGGGTTGAAATCCGCATTGCCCGCGCCCGCGCCAAGGCCATCACCGAAGGTCTCGAAGGTGGCGGGCTTGCTTGGCGTCACGACGTCACCGTCACCAAGGCCATGTCGGTCAGATTGCGGGCGCCGGAGGGCGGGTTCTTTATTGAGACGGCATCGCCCGAAACGCAATGGATCGAGAGTCAGTTCGGCGACGTGGCCGACGATTTCGCAAGCTGGCGCTTTTTGGTGACGCCAAACAAGCGCGGCTGGTCGAGCCTTCAGATCATCGTATCGGCTCGCACGGTTGGTGCCGACGGATTGGCAGCTGAAACGGCGTTTCCGGATCAGGTTGTCGAAGTGAAAGTCCGCACCAATTACAAACGCGCTGCGCTGCGCTGGACAGGCTGGATCGTTGCCGCTGTGGCGGGTGGAGTGTTCGCCAAGTTCGGCGAGGGTGCTTTTGAAGCCGGCTCCGCATTGGTCGCGAAGTTCATGAATTAGCGGATTTTAGTTTTTTTGGTCCGCGAGCAGCTTGGCGATGGTCGCGCGCAGGACGTCAATGCCCTCGTTCTTCTCGGCTGACGTGGCGATGACTTCAGGAAATGCGGCTGCGTGCTTCTTCAAGCCAGCGGCAGTCTCGGCAACGACCTTTTCCAATTCGTATGGGTTGATCTTGTCCGCCTTGGTGAGCACGGCCTGATACGAGACGGCGGCGCTGTCCAACAATTTTAGAATATCGTCGTCAACGGATTTCAAACCGTGGCGCGCATCGATAAGCACAAACACGCGCAACAATGTGCGCCGGCCTGCGAGATAGTCGCGGAGCACAGCGTTCCAGGCAGCGACTTTTGCCTTGGGCGCTTCGGCGAAGCCGTAGCCCGGCATATCGACGAGAAACACCCGGCTTTGCGATATCGGCGGCGCGAAAAAGTTGAGTTCCTGTGTGCGCCCCGGCGTGTTTGATGCGCGCGCTAAGTGATTTTGGCCGACGAGTGCATTGATGAGGGTTGATTTGCCAACGTTCGAGCGGCCGGCGAGTGCGATCTCGGGCCGGTCGTCGGGGGGCAAATGTTCCAGCGTCGGCGCGCCGCGCACGAAGTCCCACGCCTGTGCGAACAACATGCGGCCCGCCTCGACCTCTTCGTCTGTCATGGAAGGCCGCATGGTGGAACAAGTACCTTTTGAACAAAAACGCGCGGCTATTTGCTTTCGCTTTTGGCGCCAAACAACTTCAGTAACGGCCCGAACGTGCGTTTGAAGTTCTGCACAAGATGTACTTCGGCGCCGTTCTTCGTGTTGATGTACCACTGCTGCGCGATCGATAGCAGGTTGCTCCACGCCCAGTAGATTACGAGACCGGCCGGAAATGTCGCGAGCAGGAACGTGAACATGAGCGGCATCCAGCTGAAGATTTGCTGCTGGATGGGATCGGGCTGCGGCGGGTTCAACTGCATTTGCACCCACATCGTCATGCCCATGATAATCGGCCACACGCCGACGTGCAGGAATTCAGGCACAGCAAAGGGGAGCAGTCCGAAGAGATTGAAAATTGATGTCGGATCGGGCGCCGAGAGATCCTTGATCCAGCCGAAGAACGGCGCGTGACGCATATCGATCGTGACGAACAGGACCTTATAGAGCGCGAAGAACACAGGGATCTGCAACAGGATCGGCCAGCATCCGGCAAGAGGGTTGATTTTTTCCTTCTTGTAGAGATCGAACATTTCTTTCTGCTGGCGCTGTGGATCGCTTTTGTGAACTTCTTTGATGCGCGCCATTTCGGGCTGCATCTTTTTCATCCGCGCCATACTCTCGTACTGCTTGTTAGCAAGCGGGAAGAAGGCGGCTTTGACGATAATGGTCAGGATCAAAATGGTGATGCCGAAGTTGTGCTGCGGAACCCAGCCGTTGATCCACTCCATGAGTTTGAACAGCGGTTTGGTAATGAAATAAAACCAGCCCCAATCGACCATGCGGTCGAAAAGTTTGATGCCGAGCGTTGATTCATACTTGTCGATGACCGTTGCTTGTTTTGCGCCGGCATAGAGATGCGCTTCAACGCCTTTGCGCGCATTGGCCGGAATGACAACGGCGCCGCGTAAATAGTCGGCCTGGAACGCATCTTTTTCGCCCGGCGCTTTGGCCTTGACGGCCGACATCATCGCGCGAAAGGGTTCTTTCTGATCGGGGATCAGGGCGGCCGCCCAATATTTGTCGGTGATGCCGAACCAGCCGCCAGTTACGTTCTCATACGTCTCTGGAATGCCAGAAGAGACGGCGTCTGCATAGGTAAGTTCTTTCAGTCCTTGTTCGCCGGCAACTCCGATCAGTCCCTCGTGGAGGATGAAGAAAGGCGTGCCCTTAGGAATGCCGTAGCGATGAATACGGGCATATGGGAGTAGCGCGACATCGGCATTTGTCTTGTTCTCGACTTCATCGACGACCTTGAACATGTAGGCGTTGTCGACCGAAAATGTGCGGCGGAAAATGAGCCCTTGGCCGTTGTCCCAGTTGATGGTGACAGGCGTTGCAGCCGTTAGTGCGTCGCCTTTTTCGATGGCCCAAACGGTGTCGCGGTCGGGTAATTTTTGTTGCGATCCGCTTTGTGCGACCCATCCATACTCAGCAAAGTAGGGGTGCTCGGAACCTGCGGGCGAAAGCAGTGTGACCTTGGGGCTATTGGGATCGACCTGCTCACGGTACTTAGCAAGAATGAGATCGTCGATTCGGCCGCTCTTAAGGGCGATTGAGCCTTCGAGCGAGTCCGTTTTGATCGCCAAACGCGGCGATTGTTTCAGTGCTTCGTCGCGCGATACTGGCGCCGTTGCAGCTTGTCCAGGAACCGGAGCTGCAGGGCCCGGCTGCGCGACAGGCGCCGTTGCAACGCCCGGCGGACCTTGCACTGCGGCACCCGATCTTTGCGCTTCAATATCTTGGGAAAATTCCTTGCGCGCCTGTTCTTCGCGTAGTTTCGGTGCTGCAAAGAAATACTGCCAGCCCATCAGCACGACGAGCGACAAGATGACGG
>JAYSVT010000373.1:0-8917 GCA_043718455.1 Hyphomicrobium sp. | reverse complement strand
CGCCGATCTCATTTGCGTCATGGAAGACGGGCGCATTATCGAGCGCGGCGCGCATAAAGATCTTCTTGCGCGGAATGGGGCCTACGCGCGGCTGGCCGGCAGCCCGCAAGGGTCAACGCTGGTCAACTGATAGAAGTTGCGCTGGCGCGCCCGCTATTCGCGCCGCAGAATATTATTGACCAGCCGGTTGGCAAATCCGTTCGCCTTGAATGTGCGATTGACTTCGTCCGCGTCATATTTCGTCGCGACCCAATCCCAAAATGCAATGGGCGACTTTTCATTGTCAGCCAAATATCGCTCGAAGAAATAGTCGAGAACGCCCGTGTCGGCCTGACGGATGTGTCCATACCTGAGGCTCAGCTGGCTCTTCGCCTTGGCAATGGGAACGCCATCGTGCACGTGCCGGTAAAGCACGCTCATCAATCCCGCCCGGTCCGCGCCCGACTTGCAATGAATGAGCACGGGATATTCAATCGTCTCCAGCAGCTGCTTGACCGACAGCAACTCTTCCCGCGAAGGTGCGACGCGCGAATTCAGTTTGAAATTGACGAGCTTCAATCCGTGCTTGGCGCAGGCTCTGTCCTCAAGCCACGCAGTCCCAAACGATCTGTCGCCGCGCAAGTTTATGACCGTCTTGACGCCCTTCTTGGCGATCGAGCCGATGTGATGCGGTTCGGGTTGGGCCGAGCGCCAGGCGTCGTCTGAGATCCGGTGGCGATTGTTGTAGAGGACGCGCGCGATCCCATAGTCGAGCACGAGCATCTCGACATAGCATAGCGCCGGACCGAATCTGGTGCGGATGGCAGGCGGCGCGTTGTGGATAGCGCCATGCAGCCACGCCCCAGATCTGCGGCGCAATTCCTTCTTCGCTCGTTTTAAGAGGCCAGCCATTGTCCCGTTGTTATCTGGAATTCAAGCGTTTACCCGGTGCGCCCCTGCTGCGTACCGGCTGCGTTTTGGCGGCACAACAAATGTTGAAATTACGCGCGAGCACCGCGCCAAACACGTTTGCACTGGCTAGATATTCGCTATAGGTACGTGCCGCAAGGGCCTTTGCTAGGCGCCTCCGCATTTGACCGCCATTTGAACCGTGGGTGCCGCCTTAAATGGCCGATTCCAAGACGACACTCACACGGTTCGCCGGCCGTTCGCTCGCGCGACTGATCAAGCACGTCGTCAAGACATCAAACGTTATCTACGAGCCCGCCGATCTTAAGCGCCAGCTGCGTCAGACGCACCCTTGCATCATCGCCTGCTGGCACGGGCAATTCATGATGCTCGCGCACCTGCATCCGGGCGATGTCAAAGTCGCCGCGATGGTCGCGCGTCATGGCGACGCGGAACTGATTGGCGAAGCCCTGCGCCACCTCGACACAGACCTTATTCGAGGTGCCGGCGCGGGCGGACGAAAACGGGACCGGGGTGGCGCCTCGGCATTGCGCGCGTCAGTTCGCGCACTCAACGACGGTAGTTCTCTCGTCATGACCGCCGATATCCCGCCCGGACCCGCGCGCACCGCTGGCAGCGGCATCATTACCATCGCGCGCATGTCGGGCTGCCCCATCGTGCCGGTTGCGGCCGCGTCGTCGCGCTTCAAATCGTTCGATACTTGGAGCCGTATGACGCTCAATCTGCCGTATTCAAAACTCGTGTTTGCCGGCGGCGACCCGATCCACGTGCCGCGCGACGCAGACGACGCAACTCTCGAAGCCTTGCGCCTCAATCTCGAACACGCGCTCAACGCGGCCACGGAGCGCGCATACGAACTTGCGGGCGCCGACGTGCAACGCGCGACGCCACTTGGTCAGCTGGCCGCAAAAAGTCCTCCGCCTCCGGGCCTGCGGCTGAAACTCTACCGCACGGGCACATCCGCTCTGCGGGCCGCTGCACCACTCTTGCTCAAATACCGCGAGCGCCAGGGCAAGGAAGATCCAAACCGCCGGGCCGAACGATTGGGTCAATCGAACCGCGAGCGCCCTGCAGGACCGCTCGCCTGGGTACATGCCGCGAGCGTCGGCGAAACCAATGCCGTGCTGCCGCTGATCGAGGCGCTTGTCAAAGCCGAGCCCACACTGAATGTTCTTCTAACCACCGGGACTACAACATCGGCGGGTTTGGCGGGCCGCCGCTTACCGGAACGCGCCTTCCACCAATTCGTGCCACTTGATGCCGCCCGGTACGTTGGCAACTTCCTCGACCACTGGCGTCCCGATTTGGCAATTTTCACCGAGTCTGAGATTTGGCCAAACCTCATTTTGGAATCGTCGCGCCGGAACATCGCGATGGCTCTCATCAACGCGCGCATGTCGCCGCGCAGTATGAAGCGCTGGCGCCGCAACGCACGATTAGCGCGTCCTCTTTTTTCGCGCTTCGCAATCGTTCTCGCCCAGAACGACATGGTGGCGCGCACCATCAAATCACTCGGCGCGCCGAATGTCATCGCGGCTGGCAATATCAAGATCGACTCGCCTCCGCCGCCCGCCAACAAAAGCGATTTGGCAGCGATACATGCCGCGACATCTGGCCGGACACTTCTCCTTGCAGCCAGCACTCACCCCGGCGAAGAAACCATTGTCGCCCGTGCTCATGAGCTCCTCGCCAAGTCGATTCCGGACCTGTTGACGATCATTGCGCCACGCCACCCAGATCGCGCCCCCGCACTGCAATCCGAACTTGAGGCTATGGGACTGCGGGTATCCCGGCGTAGCGTCTCTGGTCTGCCGGCACGCGACATACAAATCTATATCGCTGACACCATTGGCGAACTCGGCACTTTCTACGCACTCTGTCCTGTCGCCTTCATCGGCGGATCGTTGATCGAACACGGCGGACAGAACCCGATCGAAGCCATCCGCCACGGCGCCTTGGTGCTCACCGGCCCAAGCACCCACAATTTTCGCGAAGCCTATGACGCCTTGTTGAATTTCGGCGGCGTGAAAGAGATCAAGTCCGCCGAAGACATCGCCGCCACAGCCGCACTGCTGCTCGCGGACAAAGCTGCCGCACAAAAAATGCAATCCGGCGCCGAAGCAGGGCTCGCCACACTTTCGGGCGCTTTGCAAAAAACACTCGACGCGCTTCTCCCCTACATCGCGTTGAGACGGGAACCGCCAAGTGCCACTTGACGAGCCAGGCTGGTGGTACGGCGCGGCGCCTCGGTGGCCGTCGCGCGTGCTTGCGCCCATCGGCACCCTTTATGGGCGCCTTACTGAGGCCAGAATGCGCCGCGCGACGCCCTACACGCCGCGCATCCCTGTTTTGTGCGTGGGTAATTTCACAGCCGGTGGCACGGGCAAAACGCCGATGGCCATCGCACTTGCGCAAATCGTGCGCGACCTTGACCGGGAGCCCGTGTTCCTGTCGCGCGGATACGGCGGCAAGCTTGCCGGGCCAGAGATCGTCGATCTCCAACGCCACACGCACGCCGAAACAGGCGACGAACCGCTCCTCCTCGCGCGCGTTGCGCCAGCTGTCGTCGCCCGCAACCGCCGCCAGGGTGCCGAACTCATTGAGCGCACGTATGGTCCCAAGTCCGTCATCATCATGGACGACGGCCTGCAAAATCCTGCGCTGAAGAAAGATTTTTCGATTGCGGTCATCGACGCAAAGCGCGCCTTCGGCAATGGACTTTGCATCCCAGCCGGACCACTGCGCGCCCCGCTCTCATATCAAGCAGGCCTCGTCCAGGCCATCGCCATAAATGGCGTGACTGATGGCACCGATGCGAGATCGATACGCGCGCACATCTCAAGATTTTTCACCGGCGCCGTGATCAAAACCTATGTTGCGCCCGACGCCGAAATCACGTGGTTGAAGGCGCAGAAAATCGTCGCATTCGCCGGCATCGCCAATCCAGAACGCTTCTTCTCGCTCGTTGAAGCACACGGCGGCATCATCGCCGAGCGCTACGTGTTCCCCGATCATCACGCCTTCACGCAGGCTGACGCCGCGCGGCTTTTATCCAGCGCGGACGCGCATGCGGCGACCCTCGTCACAACGGAAAAAGATTTCGTGCGTCTGAGAGGCGCCGGGGGAGCGGTCCGCGCATTGACTGAGCGCACGCGCACAGTGCCCGTGAGTTTAAATTTTGAGGGCAACGGATATAGCGAACTCGCTGAGCTTGTCTCCGCAGCAATCCATCGACACGAAGTCCAGGCTCAGCCCTGATCTCTCTTGCGCAATTCGAGATAGCGCTTAAGCGAGACGTCAGCCGTTGCGTACGGCTCTTGGACTTCGACACTCCAATATTTAAGATCGGTCAGCGGGACATGGGTTCCCGTAACGGCACAACGCACAAAGTCTCCCGGCGAGACGACCTCGAACTCGCCGTCGAGGTAGCGCACCTTGGCTTCGTTCTTCAGTCCGAAAAATTTGTCGATGCGGTTCATTAAAATCCTTTTGGCCGGCCTCGGAACACCGGGGTCAGTACACCGGGGCCGGCGGCAATTCGTTAACCCATGAAATCGCCAATCGCGGGCCGGTCGTCAAGGGCGGTATATGTGGCGGCATATGTGAAGCTCATTAATCCTAACAAAACAGCTTAGAAGAGCGAGCCCTGACCACCGCCGCGTGTTGGCCCTTTGCTGACCTTAGGCTGGCCGCTGGCGGGCTTTTTAATGGCGCCCGGTCCACCTGTGCCTGAAACCTCAACGGCCACCTGGCCGTCGCTAAACTCAATTCCGAGACTATCGCCTTTTCCGACGCTTTTAGCCAGCCGCACCATCCGGCCGTCGCCATCCCTAACGAGGGCATAGCCGCGCGCCAGCACGCTCTGGTAGCTGAGCGTCCCGAGCAATTTTGCATGACTGTCGAGCAGCCGCCGCCGTGCCGTCACGCGATTGCCGAGCGCCTGCACCCCGCGCGCGCGCAGGGCTTCGAGACGCTCTCCCTGGCGGCCCAAGCGCTGCAGTAACGCAGTTGGCGCCAGCCGCGAAGTGACCCGGGCCAAGCGCATTGCGTGCGCCCGCGAGTTCGCGAAAAGCCCGCGTCCCAAGCGGCCCGCAGCTCCATCGAATCTCTGGCGCGGCAATGCGATCAAATCTTCGAGCTTCGGCAGGCCCCGGGCGGACGCGCGCAGATCGTTGCGCGTTGCCTCCAGCACCCGGCGCATAGCCACGCGCTGACGCTGAGAAAATTTCTCCACCTGCTCGATGAGCTCGGCATACATCGGCACTGCCCATTCGGCCGCCTTCGTCGGCGTTGGTGCGCGCGCGTCCGCAACGAGATCGATGAGCGTCCAATCGGTTTCATGACCCACAGCTGAAATCAGCGGGATGCGGCTTTCGGCGGCGGCGCGCACCACGATCTCTTCGTTGAAGCTCCACAAGTCTTCGAGGCTGCCGCCGCCCCGCGCAACAATCAGCACGTCGGGACGCGGGATCGCGCCACCGGGCTCTAGCGCGTTGAAACCCCGGATCGCCGCCGCAATTTCAGCAGCGCTCCCCTCGCCTTGCACACGCACCGGCCAAACAATCACGTGCGCCGGATAGCGTTCGTTAAATCCGGCGAGCATGTCGCGGATGACGGCGCCCGTTGGCGAGGTCACGATGCCAATGACGCGCGGCAGAAATGGTCGCGGCTTTTTGCGTGCGTCGTCAAACAAACCTTCGGCGGCCATCTTGCGCTTGCGTTCTTCGAGTAGCGCCATGAGCGCACCCGCGCCCGCCGGCTCCAAGGCTTCGATCATGATCTGATATTTGGACGATCCCGGGAATGTTGTAATCTTGCCCTGAGCGATCACTTCCATGCCCTCTTCGGGCTTGAAGCGCAGACGCCCGAACACGCCCTTCCAGATCACGGCTTCGATCTTGGCCTTGTCGTCTTTCAACGCAAAATAACAGTGGCCGGAGGCGTGGGGCCCGCGATAACCCGAAACCTCGCCCTTGATGCGCACATAGCCAAAACCCTCCTCCAACGCCCGCTTAATGGCACCGGAAAGCTCCGACACGGAAAACTCGGGCGTATTGCCGCCCGGCTTCGCGTCAGTCTTTGACTGTGGAGGGATGCTATCTGTCACGGCGGTCCGCTGTTCAAGGTTTGCCCTTGGATGCTACACCAAAGCCGCAATTGCAACAGGGCCCGAATACAACAGGGCCGAATGCAACAGGGCCGAATGCGACAGGGAATGACATGAACGTTCTTTTGATTGGCTCTGGCGGCCGCGAACATGCGCTTGCGTGGACACTGACCGCCAGTCCCATGCTCGACAAGCTTTATTGCGCGCCGGGCAACGCGGGCATTGCGGACGTCGCCGAATGCGTGGCACTCGATGTCACCAACCACGACGCAGTCATTGAGTTCTGCCGTTCAAACAGCATCGAGTTCGTCGTCATCGGCCCCGAGTTGCCGCTTGTCGCAGGACTTGGCGACTCTTTAGGCGCGGCAAACATAAAATACTTCGGCCCAACCAAAGCCGCGGCCCAACTTGAAGGCTCAAAGGGCTACACCAAAGATCTCTGCCGCGAGTTCGATATTCCAACCGCCGCTTACGGCCGCTTCAAGGACGCGGCCGGCGCCCGCGCGTATCTCGCGAAACAAGACCTTCCCATCGTCGTCAAAGCCGATGGCTTGGCGGCTGGCAAAGGAGTCATTATCGCCGCGACACGCCTTGAAGCCGAAGACGCCATCGACGCCTGCTTCGCTGGCACCTTTGGCGCTGCAGGATCCGAAGTCGTCATCGAAGAATTTTTGGAAGGTGAGGAAGCCAGCTTCTTTGCACTTTGCGACGGAACGAATTCACTCGCCCTCGCCACGGCCCAGGATCACAAGCGCGTTGGCGACGGCGACACGGGCCCCAACACCGGCGGCATGGGCGCCTATTCGCCCGCGCCCGTCATGACGCCTGACCTCATCGAGCGCACCATGCGCGAGATCATCCGCCCAACGGTTGCCGCCATGCAAAAACGCGGCACACCATTTCGCGGCGTTTTGTTCGCGGGTCTCATGATCACGAAAGACGGCCCCAAACTCATTGAATATAACGCCCGCTTCGGCGATCCCGAAACCCAAGTGCTCATGATGCGCTTGCGTTCGGACTTGCTCGCGGCCTTGATTGCCACGGCCGACGGCGTGTTGGACCGCTTCGATTTGAGATGGAGCGACGACGTGGCGTTGACCGTCGTGATGGCGGCCGAAGGTTATCCCGGCACGCCATTAAAAGGCACCGAGATCAAGGGCCTTACCGCCGCGCAAAGCATCCCCAACGTCGAAATTTTTCACGCCGGCACCACACGTATGGACAAGCGCCTCATTGCCGATGGCGGGCGCGTGCTCAACGTCACGGCGCGCGGCAAAACAGTGGCAGAAGCCCAGGCACACGCTTATGCTGCCATCGCCCTTATCGATTGGCCCGGCGGCTTTTGCCGCAAAGATATCGGCTGGCGGGCTATTCTGCGCGAAAGTGGCCCCAAATAACCTTGGAATAACTGTGGCCAAGCTTAGCGGACTTTTTGGCCCTCGTATTGCCGGCACCTAGCACTTATGTTGGTGCCGCATGTCCACATCCAATTCACCCATTCAAATACCACCTAGCGAGTCCGTGCGGCACACGACCCCCTCGATCGGCGTGGCACTTGGCGGCGGCGGGGCACGCGGCTTGGCGCATATCCCCATGCTCGAAGCTTTCGACGAACTTGGCATCCGTCCAAAGGTGATCGCGGGCACGTCCATTGGCGCCATTTACGGCGCGGCTTATGCCTCCGGCATCCCGGGCAAGGAACTGCGCGCCCACACCGAGCTTGTTCTCTCCCAGCGCTTCGGTCTAGTCCGCGATCTCTTCGCCGCGCGCGCGCAACCGTTCCAACGGGTCCTCAATTTGTTTGCCGCCCGCTCGGCGCTTCTTGATTCCGATGCGCTCCTCGACCTCGTTATGCCGAAGGGCCTCGCCAAGGATTTTGAATCCCTCGACATCCCCTTGAAGATCGTGGCCTCCGATTTTTACGACCAAGAACCCTATATTTTCACGACAGGCGCGTTGCGTCCCGCCGTTGCCGCCAGCATGGCGCTGCCGGTCATCTTTCGACCCGTCATTCATGATGGGAAGACGCTGATCGACGGCGGCCTGACCAATCCTCTGCCCTTCGATCTCTTGTTCAATGAGGCCGACATTGTTGTTGCCATCGATGTGTCGGGCGCGCCTGTGCCAGACCCAAAGCGCGCTTTTCCCACAGTGTTCGATAGTCTCTTTGCCAGCGCTTTCATATTCGAACGCTCCATCGTCAAAGAAAAACTGAAATGGGCGCAACCCGATATTCTGGTTTCCAGCGGAACCAGCCAGTATCAGGTTCTCGATTTTCTCAAATTCAACGACATCTTCGCCTCAGCCGAACCCGCCAAAGAGCGGCTCAAGGCTCAGCTGATGCGCGTGCTCTCCGTTGAAACGCTGCCCGCGATCGAAGCCCGCGAACAGGAGGCGATCACCGTCGTGACAACACCACAAATCGAAAAGCCGAAGCGCCGCGGCTTTCTCAAAGGCAAGTTTAAGGGCCGTCTCAAGGGGCGCCGCAAACAAAAGGCGGGTCCGTAAAACCGTTCCGGTGCCAACGGCAGTTTAAGTTACAAAACCTCGCATCCCGCCGCGTATTCATAAGCCAACGCTCGGCTTGCTATGTGTTCTCAGCCAATAACGCGTTAAACTGTTCGGGGTTTGGAGCCTTGCTGATTTTTTTCAGATCGTCGTCGATCGCGTTCCACCCGGTCGAACTACCTGTCCAAACGTGAACTTGCGGCTTGAACTCATTGGGATCGTCCAGGCTCGAAGCCCAGATACCCTGTAGGTCAGGCACGAGTTCCGCAAGGATGAATAAGTTTGACCCGCAGGTGGGGCAGAAGCCGCGGCTTACAGTATTCCCACTCTCGGCCTTGACGTCGTAGTAATTGGCGGCGCCGGTAATTCTCATCGCCGCTTTGGGGACATACA
>JAYSVT010000372.1:0-2989 GCA_043718455.1 Hyphomicrobium sp. | reverse complement strand
ATCAAGATGTTGCAGGCGACACGAGACTTCGCGTGATCAGGCTGGCGCAGAACGCCGGCGCCAGCGCAGCCCGAAACGCGGGTATCGATGCAGCGCGCGGCGATTGGATCGCGTTGCTTGATTCCGATGACGTTTGGGAGCCCGGCAAACTAGCACGGCAAGCTGCATTCGTGGCGGCCGACCCAATGCTTGTGGCAAATCCACTCGCGCTCTACGCGACAGGTTTCCGGCAAACTAATATGCGAACCGGCGGCACTCAAGTTCGAATTCCACTCTCCACATCTGACGCTCGTGATTTGGCAAGCGGGTGCTGGTACTCTCCAGGATCAACCGCTCTCATGGCAAAATCGACATTCGAGACAATTGGTCCGCTCGATCCGAGTTTGCAGCGACTGGAGGACTTGGATTGGGCTATCAGACTTGGCAAGGCGGGCGGACGACTTGCAGTTGCGCCGTTTGTTGGCGCCACAGTTGAAGTTGGCACCCGCCCCAACTTCAAAACCCTACAAGCCACATGCGAGCGACTGTGTGCAAAGTGGAGCAATTATTCAGACATCGGCCTCGTTCCCGGCATGGAGCGCAGGCTCTTTGCATTTCTCGACCTGGAGCGCGCCTCCGCATGCCATCATGAGAATCGCAATGTCATGGCCGCGATCTATTTTGCACGTTCACTTTTGAATGCGCCGCGCACAACATTGCAATTGAAACGCTGGTGGCAGTAGACGGGTTTATGATCCGCCGAGAAAGCGCGCGTTAGAAACCGGAAAGGACACCGCGCCAACGAAAATAGTGGCGAAGTCCGCGGATAAGGTCGAGAGTTCTGGTTCGCTCGACAGTGTCTTGAGGCCGAACGGATCCGTTTGCCTGGGGCAGGCGCCAGATCTTGACCCGCGCGATAGCTAAGTACGCGCGAGCGTCTCGTCGCTCCTCCGGCGAGAGACGTGGGTCAGCAAGCAGCGCACTAGCCAATTGCAAGTCGGATTCATAGATGCGTACCCGGCCCGCCAAATCGCTCGAAAGCGTATGCGATCCCGCGTGGGTTCTATAGAAATAAACTGCCCCCTCGACAGCAACGCCCTGCATGCCAGTACGAAGTGCGCGCAACAGTAGCTCGCGATCGGCGCCCAATCCTAAATCCGTGCGAAATGGACCAAGACGATAAAGAAACGAGCGCCTGAAAAGCCGCGCATTGATCGCGGGCACGCCAAAGAATATGCCGCTACTCGAGAGCGGCACAAGTTTTTCACGGTCAGCTGCGGTATAAGCAATGCTGCCAAATTTAATGCCGCCAGTCGCGGCGCCACTACCTTGGTGCAGGCTCAATGTCCCAACGAGTTTTGCAAGGCATCCGGGCAGCAGCAGGTCGTCGCTGTTTAACAAAATGACGAACTCACCTTCAGCCGCCGCCACCGCACGGTTCATGCCGTCGTAAATGCCGCCATCACGATGCGAAACTAGCCGCACGCCCGGAAACGACGAGGCAATCGCAAGCGTCCGATCAGTGGACTGCCCGTCGGCTAGTAGCACTTCGTATGTGAGATCCGAATGTCCGAGCGCGGGTTCGATGCTGGACAGCGCTTCTCCAATGAAATTCGCGGCATTGCGGGCGGCCATGACGATGCTGACGCGAGGCTGCATATTCGCAATTTCCTAGGGCTACAGCGCGCCGCTAAAGACGACTTAGCTTGTTGCTGGCCAGTTGTTCGCAGAACCAGGAATAGGTGTCCTTGAGCCCGTCTTCGAGCTGTATCTTGGGTCGCCAACCCGTGGCTGTCAGCCGGGACGTATCTAACAATTTTCGCGGTGTGCCGTCAGGCTTTGATGGGTCAGTCAATATGGACCCGTTGAACCCCACGGCGTCAGCCACAAATCCTGCAAGCTCCATGATTGTGACGTCAGCGCCGCACCCGACGTTGACGTGCATTTCGCCCGAATAGTGCTTCAGCAGGTGAACAATGGCGTCTGCGGCGTCATCGACATGAAGGAATTCCCGCCTCGGTTCGCCTGTGCCCCATATCTGTAGGCTGCTGGCGCCCGCACATTTGGCTTCATGTGCCTTGCGGATTAAAGCCGGAATGACATGGCTCTTTTCAAGATTGAAGTTGTCGCCCGTACCATAGAGATTGGTTGGCATTGCAGAAATATAGTCTGCACCATGTTGGCGCCGGTATGCGGCGCAGAGTTTCAATCCCGCGATTTTTGCAATGGCATACCATTCGTTTGTCGGCTCGAGGGGACCTGTGAGAAGTGCATCCTCAGAAATTGGCTGATTTGCATGCTTTGGATAAATGCAAGACGATCCCAAAAATACAAGCTTCTCGACGCCCACCTGATAAGCGCCTTCAATGACGTTATTTTGAATAGCCAAGTTATCGAACAAAAAGTCGGCAGGGTAATCATTGTTGGCAAGGATGCCGCCAACGCGTGCGGCTGCGAGAATGATTGCGTGGGGCTTGGAATCGCGCAGATAGGCCCTGGACGCCGTCTGGTCCCTCAAATCGACCCGGTCTCTCGGCGCAACCAGAACTTCGCAGTTTTCAGCCGCCAAGCGGCGAACGAGCGCCGAGCCGACCATTCCCCCGTGACCAGCAACAAACACGCGCTTGCCAACAATCCGGTAATCCACTTTATCAGAAATGGCGGCCATAGAGGTGATCTCCGTCACGTTCGTCCGAGCCGTCCGCGTTAACGTGCCGTGCGGTCATTGCGCCACCGTTCTCGTTCGATCAGATCGAGATCGGCGGCGACCATTTCTTTCACAAGCTCGCGAAATGATGTCGTGTGCTTCCAGCCAAGTTTGTTGAACGCTTTCGTCGGATCACCCCAAAGAAGCTCCACCTCCGTCGGGCGGAAATAGCGCGCGTCGATCTTGATCAGGATTTGACCAGTTTGCGCATCGCGGCCAATTTCATCGACATCTTGGCCTTCCCAGACGATTTTGCGGCCAACTTCGTCAAAGGCAAGCTCAACAAACTCACGCACGGAATGG
>JAYSVT010000371.1:0-3000 GCA_043718455.1 Hyphomicrobium sp. | reverse complement strand
ATGCCGTCTTGAGGCAACTGGGAGCTGCTTCCGCCTTCGCGCCGCTGCATACTCCATCAGCTCTGTCAGTCATCCGCTTCGCACAAGAGCATTTCCCCGGCCGCCCGCAGATCGCGTGTTTCGACACTACCTTTCACGCTCAGTTACCGGACGTCGCACGGGTCCTCCCAATCCCGAAGGAATTGCAATCTGAGGGCATTCGACGCTACGGGTTTCACGGCCTCTCACTCGAATCTGTCGTGCACCAGTTGGGCAACGATCTACCGGCCCGGATGATCATTGCCCATCTCGGCAACGGCGCCAGCATCACAGCAGTCAAAGGTGGTAAATCGATCGACACCAGCATGGGATTAACGCCGACCGGCGGGGTGATCATGGGCACGCGTAGCGGCGATCTTGATCCAGGCGTTCTAGTCTATCTGATGCGCGAGAAGAATTTCGATGCGGCCATGCTCGAAGACCTTATCAACAAGCGTTCCGGCCTCCTGGGAATTTCGGGTGTTGGCAGCGACTTGCGACGACTTCATGAAGCCGCTTCGTCAAACGCCGATGCACGACTTGCCCTTCAAATGTTCTGCTATTCGGTGCGCAAGCAGATCGCCGCGATGATTGCCGCACTTGATGGCGCCGACTTGATAGTCTTCACCGGCGGCATTGGAGAAAATGATGCGCAAGTGCGCGCTGTGATCTGCAGCGGTCTGTCTTGGATTGGTGTCAGTCTCGATGAAGTTCGGAACCTGTCTGCCAACAATCCCATCAACAATCCCGAATCGCGTTGCTCGGTGCGCGTTGTGGCCTCACAGGAAGACGAACAGATCGCTCGCCATACCTGGGCGTTGCTTTCGCAACGACTTTTCTGAGTGCCTCCGCCAGGGTTGTTGAAACTTTCGGTGTCTCTGCCAAGGCACGCTGTCTATCGGCGTACCGATTCCGTCATCCACCGCAATAGAAAGAAGATAGGTTGGCATCAGTCCGTTATCGAAAATATTGTCCACTTTCCAAGGGCGGCGATCGCGATCCTCATTCACGAACTCCTGCCCGCTTCCACGACCTCTTGACACTCAGCAGCGAGCTTCATTGGCACTTGTCCGTCCGCAACAGTTCCAGCGGCTGACACCGAGGGCCTCTTGCGCCGCGCGATGAAGACATCGAGTTCACGCGCGACACGGGCTCCGTGTGTGTCGGACAACGGCACCAGACTGACCAGCATGGCAATCCTGAAATGGAGTGGGCGACCGCGGCGTCAACGGGCACGACATCCTGCCCGGCAAGCCGCAGCGGAACGCTTTCATCGAGTCGTTCAATGGCCGGCTCAGAGACGAGCTGCTGAACGATTCGCTGTCTCGTCCCTAGACGAGTCCCGCGCGGCGCTCGCCTACTAGCGCGATGATTACAACACCTTGCGGCCCCACTCCGCACTCGTCAACAGGACACCGGAGGAGTTCCGCGATCACCACCATGGCCTTGCCAGGATCGCTGGCAACGAAAAGAACATAAGGCCCGGACTCTCCCTCTGAGTGGAGGAAGGAAGTGTCTCAGGTCAGCGAACATGTGAGTTGGCAGGTTTGGCTGAAGGCACGCAAATCGAACCCGACCTAAGTGAGTGGGACTACGGCGACTACGAGGGGCAGCGCCCAATCGATATCCGCAACGAGCGGCCGGACTGGAATATTTTTTGGAGACGGATGTCCGCGCGGTGAGCAGCCCGCCCAAATTGCCGACCGCGCAGATCAGCTGATAGCTCGACTCCGAGTTCTGGACGGTAACATCGCCATCTTGTCGCACGGTCATTTTGGGCGTGTCCTGGCTGCGCGATGGATCGACTTAAGAGTCGAACACGCACAGCGTTTCCTTCTCAGTACAGCATCACTCAGCATCCTGGGTTATGAACACAACTGCACCGCCGAGCCAGCGATCGTTTCGTGGAACAAGGTCGCAGACACGCGTTGATGAAAAAATTAAACTGAAAGAAGAAAATTGTCGTCCGCGATAAGCCGTATTTAGTCTGAACCGGCGATTTTATGCATGATGCCCCACACGGCACTTCCGGGTCAACACCCACGCTGGAGACGACGTTTGCGTCACGGACGGTCTGTCTCCAGGAGGAGACGTAAGGGCAGCTCAGGCTGTCTATTTGCGGCCCAATTGCAACAGCCGCGCCAAATTCAGATGAATTTGCTCTCCCAATTGGCACTATTCTCAATTCTTGAATTGGCAATTCTGGCAAATCTTAATACGTATTATATTGCACGTTAATATCCTGCAACCTGGAGAACTCCAAATGCTACTCGAAACTCAAAATCCAATAGACGGGCCATTCAGCCCGGCGGCACCACCGCCCTTGGAACGCTTGATCGGCCGCAAAGAAGTTCTGATGCTGATCGGCATCTCGAACGCCACGCTGTGGCGCTGGATCAAGGCCGGACGGTTTCCGGCCCCGATGAAGATCGGCAAGAAGAAGGTGGCGTGGCGGTCGTCGGTTCTGGCCCATTGGATTACGCAGAGGACGGCGTGATCATGGCCACTTGCGTTCGGCGTTGCGTTCTCTGTTTCCACTCTTCCCCGTCCGGCCAGTGCCCTGGGCCGGATGCGGGGTTGCCGCCAGGGTGGAGCGGGCTCTCTCGTTCATTCCCGGCCGCCTAGGCCCGCGCCGCGCGCGCCAGGACCTTTTTCACAATTTTGTTTGAGAAACTATACTGAAAGGCCCGGCCGCGGCCGTGGCTGGCGACCGTCAGTTCCGGCTCCAGGTAGCCGGCTTCGGTTAGATACTTAAAGCCAAGGTTGACGGTGCGGGGCATGAACCCGGTCATTTCCGAGACCGAGCCGATGGTGATGGGCTTTGAGTCCACCGTTAAATAGAACGCGATGGTCATGTAGGTCAGCGACCGGGCGCGCTGTTCGTCGGCGATAGCGTTGCGTTTGGGATCCAGGATGTCCTCAACCACGAAGCTCATGAAGGCATCGAGATGATCTCTGTGGAAAACAGGCTTGCTCATTTTT
>JAYSVT010000038.1:0-2703 GCA_043718455.1 Hyphomicrobium sp. | reverse complement strand
GCAGCTGCAGTACGCGCTCAATATGCTGCGCGGCACGCTGCCAGGTGCCACGGGCGCTGAAGTAGCAAAGCCAGCCGAGCCGGCCGCGACGACACCTCCCGCACCCGACGCCGAGAAGAAAGCGGTGCCGAACTGAGCTTTCAACTTCTGCATTTCTGATTGAAGATGGGCGCCCGACAGCGCCCATCTTTGTATCGGGCGCCATTCAATTCAAAAGCCTTCTGCGAGGATCACGACCATGAGCAGGGACGCCACCCCGCCTGAGGCTCCGGCCGCCGGTCTCATCTACCGGCCGTGCGTGGGCTTGATGGTGATCAATTCTACCGGCAAAGTTTGGATCGGCCGCCGGCCCAATGTTGGCGACAGCCCTGAGGGTGGGGGAAGCTGGTGGCAGATGCCTCAGGGCGGTATCGATCCCGGTGAAACGCCTGAAACAGCGGCAATGCGCGAGCTGTGGGAAGAGACCGGCATCACGACAGCCTCCATCCTGGCCGAGTCGCCAGACTGGCACACCTACGACCTGCCCGACTATTTGCACGGCAAAGTCTGGGGCGGGCACTATAGAGGCCAGCGCCAGAAATGGTTCCTGATGCGCTTTGATGGCACTGACGCGCAAGTCAACATCACACCGGAAGATGCCGAGAAGGTCGAGTTCGACTTGTGGCGTTGGGCCGACATTGGTGAAGTGGTTGATCTGATCGTACCGTTCAAACGCGGAGTTTACGCGCGTGTGGTTGAGGGCTTTGCGCCCTTGGTAGCGCGGCATGCAGCTGCGCAAAGGGCTTCATCATGAACAAGGCTCACCGCGCACGCATGCTGATCGATTTTGCCGGCATGGCAATCGCTTTAGGCACCATGTTCGCGTTGCAGAATTTTTGGTTGGGGCTCGGAGCCGCCGTCGTTATTTTTGTGGTCACCCACGCGCTTGCGGAAAAGGTTTTTTCAGCCAACGCATCACCCGATGAAGTGCGCGAGGATTTGGAAAATAGGAAAGACGACGGCGAACCGTAGGGTGCAATAGCCCCGGCAATGGCCGGGGCGTATTGCACCTTTTCTTCGCCAACCGCGAGCGGGCTTCCGGCGCGAGGAACGAGTGTCGCGCGCCAAGCAAAAAAGTGCCTCCTCGCTGTTTCGTGTGGGTGATCTGATGGCTTTGGCGTGAACTTTTTGGCCTCGTTCCATCCCTTTGTTTGATCGAAGACCATCCCTCCGCCCCGACCTGCCTTTGCATCGAGCCGTTGTGTTGAGTGGCGGTCAAGGACGGCGCTTCTTCAGCGCCGCCGGAGGCTTGTCCTTGACGGCCGCGAGCACAATGGCAGGATGGAGGCTCATCGGGCGACGGAGTAATAGAGAATGCGCAACACCGACTTGTTCCAACTCGCCCTCGGTGTCGTGCCGCCCTGGCTCGTCAAGGACGTTCGCTTCGACGCCAGCAAGAAGCAGCTCGACATCGAGATCGACTTCGCGCGCGGCGGGCGCTTTCCCTGCCCATGCTGCGCCAAGGCGGACTGTCCCGTGCACGACACGGCGATGCAGAAGTGGCGCCATCTCGATTTCTTCCAGCATCAGGCGTTCCTGCACGCGCGCACGCCACGCATCACCTGTCCAACGTGCGGCGTGAAGCAGATCAACGTGCCGTGGGCGCGCGCGGGCTCCGGCTTCACGCTGCTGTTCGAAGCGCTCGCCATGACACTGGTCACGCACATGCCAGTGCGCGCCGCAGCCAATCTGCTCGGTGAACATGACACGCGCATCTGGCGCATCGTCGATCACTATGTCGAGCTTGCCGTCGCCCGTATGGACCTTGCCAGTCTCCGCCGTGTCTGCATCGACGAGACTGCCGCAAAACGCGGCCACAACTACATTTCTTTGTTCGTCGATATCGACGCGCGCAAGACCGTGTTTGTCACTGAAGGCCGCGGCGCCGGCACGGTTGCCGCATTCGCCGATCACGTCGATGCGCACAACTCTGATGCTAGCCGCATCAAGGAAGTCTGCATCGATATGAGTGCCGCCTATATCAGCGGCGTCACCGAAAACCTGACCGAGGCCGAGATCACCTTCGACAAATTCCATGCCGTCAAACTCGTCAACGATGCCGTCGATAAAGTGCGCCGCATCGAGAGCAAGACGCAGCCAAGCCTCAAGGGCAGCCGCTATGCATGGCTCAGAAACGAGCCCAATCTCAGCGCCGCACAAGCCGCCACGATCAATATGCTCGCACACACCAACCTAAAAACAGCGCGCGCCTACCGCATGCGCCTTGCCTTCCAGGAGGTCTACGCGCAGCCGACACGCGGCTGGGGCGAACTGTTCCTCGATCGCTGGACCGGCTGGGTCAAACGCTCGCGGCTCGAGCCCATGAAGGCCGTCGCCAAGACCATCGAGCGGCATCGCGACGGCATCCTCGCCTGGTTCGACAGCCGCATCGCCAACGGCCTCATCGAGGGCATAAACAGCCTCGTCCAGGCGGCCAAAGCCAAAGCCCGCGGCTACCGTTCGATCCGCAATCTCATCGCCATGACCTACCTCATCACCGGAAAACTCAACCTCAAACTACCCACTTGAAACAGCGAAGAGCCATTTCTTTTTTGCCGAACCGCTTGATGCGGCGGATTTTCAGGCGCACGGGCTTGCCGTCTTTCGTTGTCTCGACGGCAATGATGATCGGCTTTTTTCCAGGACTGCCGCGCCCGCGTTTGC
>JAYSVT010000370.1:0-29791 GCA_043718455.1 Hyphomicrobium sp. | reverse complement strand
ACGGCGGCAGCCGTCGAATGAACCATGACGGCGGCAGCCGTCGAATGAACCATGACGGCGGCAGCCGTCGAATGAACCATGACGGCGGCAGCCCTCAGATAACCCACGACGGCAGCTGCGGACTATTGAAGGCTGGTTAGTGCGCGCGGGTGCCGTGGCGGAAGAGCACGCTTGCGCGCGTCCCTGTGGTAGAGCGGGAAGAACTGAGCTAGCAGAGGCAGAGTGAACGGCTCGGGCAATTGGATCCTGAGCGTTCAAGGTCCAACAAGCGACGTGCAGCATAATCAATGATAAAAAAGTTCACGCGCCGACAGGTCATGCAGGCAACAGCCGGCCTCGCCCTGACCGCAGGCGTCACACAGCACTCCGCGCTGGCTTGGGCCCTTTCCGGGCTTGAGACGTCGGAGCTTGGTCCAGCCGTCGCGTTCTCATTCGAAGACCTGCAATCGCGCGCGGCGAAACTCGCAACGGCTCCCTACGCGCCGCCCGGTGTTCCTTCGCCCGAGACGCTTGGCGAAATCGATTACGACCAGTTTCAGAAAATCCGCTACCGGCCGGACAAGAGCTTGAAGCTCGACCGCGATGGAAAATTGCCGGTCCAATTTTTCCACCTCGGTAACAATGCGAACGAGCCGGTTCACCTGCACGTCGTCGAGGCCGGCACGTCGCGCGAAATCATTTACAGCTCCAAGCTGTTCGATAGTCCGCCTGATCACCCTGCGCGCAAACTCGCCGACGGCGCGGGCTTTGCAGGGTTTCGCATCATGGCGCCCGATCTCCGAACGGATTGGTTCGCGGCCGTTGGTGCGTGCTATTTCCGTTCGTCCGGACCCTACAACCAGTATGGCCTCTCGGCGCGCGGCATCGCCATCGATACCGCCATGCCGCATCCGGAAGAATTCCCGCGATTCAGTCACTACTGGATCGAAGGCGGCAGCGACACGCGCGCGCCGCTGACGATTTATGCTTTGCTCGATGGGCCGAGCCTCACCGGCGCCTATCGCATGACGCTCGAGCGGCTGACAGACGCGCGCAATGTGCATCGCGTTGTCATGGAAATCGAGTCTGTATTGTTTGCGCGCAAAGACATCGCCCGGCTTGGTGTCGCGCCATTTTCTAGCATGTTCTGGTTCGGCGAAGCGAGCCGCAAACAATCCGCCGATTGGCGCCCGGAAATCCACGACAGCGATGGGCTTTCGGTGCTGACGGGATCGGGTGAGCGCATTTGGCGCCCGATCAACAATCCGCCAAAGGTCATCACAAGCGCCTTCATCGATAAAGATGTGCAAGGCTTTGGCTTGTTGCAGCGCGACCGCGACTTCGTGCACTATCTGGACGACGGCGTGTTCTATGAACGCCGCCCATCTGTCTGGGTCGAGCCGCTCGAAAAATGGGGCGAGGGTGCCGTGCACCTCGTTGAAATCCCAACGGACGATGAGACCTTCGACAACATTGTTGCCTATTGGGCGCCGGCCGAACCCTTCAAGAGCGGCGAAACCCGCCGCTATCGCTACCGCTTGACATGGCTTGACGAGCCGCCGTTTCCGGAAGGCGTCGCGCGTGCAACTGGCACTTGGACGGGCATGGGTGGCAGGCCCGGCTTTAAACGGCCCGATGGCGTTCGTAAATTCGTGATCGATTTTCAGGGCAAAGTCTTCGAAGGCGTCGGGCGCAACGACGGCGTCGAACTGGTCGTCACGGCGTCGCGCGGGGAGGTATCGAATTCCTACAATCACCCGGTTGTCGATCAACGCGAACGCTGGCGCGCCTTTTTCGATATCAAGGCCGGCGGCACTGAGCCCGTTGATCTGCGCGCGTTTCTCCGCAAAGGGAACGTGGCGCTGACAGAGACATGGATCTCGCAATATTTCCCGTGATTGTGGTTCTGCCTTGCGTGATCTGCGAGCACGTCAGAGTTCGCGAGAGAGCTTCCGAAAGCTGCTCCATGGTATTGGCTGGCAGCAAGAGACCGCCGTTTTCCCGCGACAGTTGAGAGGCCAGGCCAGTGAGAAGTGCGGGTGTGGCTCCAAGCAAGCCCCGCCGTCGATGTCGTGTTTCATAACGATCAGCGCGCAGGACCGGTTTCAATCGGCAAGTCGATTCCGTCTTGGCCCCATTCGGCCCATGAGCCATCATAAACGGCCGCATTGGTTTGTCCCACGACCGCGAGCGCCAAGGCGAGCATCGAAGCAGTCACACCAGACCCGCATGTGTTAACGACCGGCCGGGCGACGTCGATGCCAACGGCTTTGAAGAGCGCGCCAAGCTCTTCGGCTGATTTGAACGTGCCGTCGGGTTTGAGGAGCGACTGCGATGGAATATTTTTCGAGCCCGGAATGTGACCCTTGCGCAAGCCCACGCGGGGCTCATCATCCCGGCCCTCGAAACGGCCAGCGGGTCGCGCGTCAACTATTTGCATGCCGGACTTCTTGATCAAGGCTTTCATGTCGTCGAGGTCGCGGATGATCTCGGTGTTCTGCAAAGGTGTGTAGTGGCGCTCGGAACGCTTGGGCGGTTGGCCGTCATCGAGTGGGCGCCCTTCGGCCTTCCACTTCTTGAGGCCGCCATTCAACACGGCGACGTCCTGATGTCCCATGGCGCGGAAGGTCCACCACACGCGCGCGGCCGAGAAGATGCCGCTGGCATCGTAGACGACAATTCGAGCGCCGTCGCCGATGCCCATTTTTTTCATGCGCGAGGAAAACTTGACCGTTGAGGGCAGCATATGCGGCAGCTTCGATTTTTCGTCAGACAGATCGTCGATATCGAAAAAGAGCGCGCCGGGGATGTGCTCCGTCAAATATTCGGCCTTTGGATCGCGTTTCGCGGTTGGCAGATGCCAGCTGCCGTCGAGCACAATAAGGTCCGGGGAGGTGAGGTGGCTCTGCAGCCAGTCCGTCTCGACAATCCAGTTTTTGGCAGACTTCGACAAAGGAACCCCCATCATGCGCCGGCGGGAAAGTGCAGCTGATGCAGCACATAGGCAAAAGTTAATCGGGCCGCAAGGATCACCTTCGTGTGATGAAATTGCGTTCCTCCCGGTGACCTCGCGGCAAAACGTATCAAATTCGTACGCGGATTTACCCGATGTTAACGGGGCGCCCCCCAATGTGGCTTTGCAAACTTAGAAGTCTGCAGGCGTCCGGATAATCGCGTGCCTGTCCAAATGAGGGACTTAGCCAATGAAAACGAAACTTATGGCTGGCATTGCCCTGGCAGCAATCACCGCCGCTGCCTCGCTCGCCGGGACTGCTTCCGCAGCTGATCTGGGCGGCGCCCCGATGGCTGGCGGCTCGATGAAAGACGGCTACGTGCAGCCGATGCCGGAAGTCTCGCGCGGCGCAGGCCCCTGCTACGTCCGCGCTGACGTTGGCTACTCTTGGGCCCGCGACCCAGACATCAAATGGCCGACCAGCAACGAGACGATCACGGGTTTCTTTGAAGGAGACGACGTGAATGGGAAGTTCCATGAGACTGATCGCACATCGACCTATCTGACCGATCAAGTCACGAATACGAGTCGGGAAAACGGCGCATTCGGCGAAGTCGGTGCAGGCTGCACGCTCTGGGGCAATGCTTCCTCGGGCCGCGCGCTCCGCGGCGAAGTCATGTTCGGCTTCCGTGGCGACCGCAAGGTTGACGGTGAGCCCGGCTTCTACACACTTGACTATAACGTCATCTCCGACCCGAACATCGGTCCCGGAACTGGCCCGGCCCACCCTGGCGACCCGGTCGCACCGGTCGAAGATCCGCTGCACACCTCGGTTAAGTCGCACACTCTGATGGTCAACCTTTACAAAGACCTCGGCAAATACGGCCGCATGACACCTTATGTCGGCGCGGGCGTCGGTGTTGCCATGCACCAGGTTGATGAAACCTACTTTACCGGCAACTATGCCCTTCTCAACCGCATCGAAGGCGACGAAAGCTACTCGTTCGCTTGGTCGTTGATGGCAGGCGTTGGTTACCAGCTGACGGATCGCGCCACCCTCGACTTCGGCTATCGCTACATCGATATGGGCGACGCCGAATCGGGCCGCGTGGACAACGCCGGCTTCGTTAACCCGAAGGTCGATATCGACGATCTCGCTGCACACGAACTCAAGATCGGTCTGCGCTTCAGCCTCGGCGAATCGAGCTGCTGCGCCCAGGAATATGCCCCAATGAAGTAAGAGGCTGCTCCCTCAGCCGCTTCTAATCAGCTAGAACACTGGAAAAGCCGGGCCCTCGGGTCCGGCTTTTACTATTTTGGCAACGGTAAGCCCGCCGGGCAGCGCCGCTGGCAAGGGCTTTGCACAGGACCTTATCGACCCCTTGGCTGAAATTCCGGCCACGGCGGGTTTGAAAGGCCTTGGTCCATGATCCTGAAACTATTTTCGCTGGCGATATTTGGTGTCTTTGCGGCATTTGCCGCGACGCTCTATCTTGACGACGCCATCTTCGGCGCATTGATTCCGGCCGTTGCCGGATGTGCCATCATGGCCCTGTACAACACCTAGCAGCGCGCTTTTGGCCCCCTGACCGTGCGGCCCGCTGACGTCGGCCGGGCCTGATTGCTGACCGGGCAATACAACAGCGCTCAAAGCGCTATTTGTCGTTGCTTTTGGAGCCCGCCAACTTATATGAAGGACATCTCCTTCCCTCGCTTTGGCCAGGGCGGCCCAATCGCTTTGCGGCGGCGGGCTGTTTTTGGCGATTTGGCGGGTGCGGGGGCAAAGCGGATATGCTAGGGCGCTGGCGCGCTTCTTGTGTTCTTTAGGCGCGGGTAGCGGGCGTGGCGGAACTGGTAGACGCACTGGATTTAGGTTCCAGCGGCGCAAGTCGTGGGGGTTCAAATCCCTCCGCCCGCACCAATTAACTGAAGATATTTAACTGTTCAACGAGAGTTCGAGCGAGACAAAGATGCAAGTTACGGAAACGGGTAGAGACGGCCTGAAGCGCACTCTTAAGGTCGTTGTCGCGAAAGCCGAACTCGGCGAGCGCTTTTTGGGCCGTCTCGACGAAATCAAGGATCGCGTCCAGCTCAAGGGCTTCCGCAAAGGCAAGGTCCCGGTTCCGCACTTGAAGAAGGTCTATGGCAAGTCGCTCATGGCGGAAGTCTTAGAAGAGACCGTCAAGGATACGAGCCAAAAGGCAATCAAGGAGCGTAATGAGCGCCCGGCCGGCCAGCCCAAGATTGAACTCGTTGACGCTGAAACGGGCGTTGTTGACCGTATCATCGCGGGCGACGAGGACCTCGCCTATTCCATGTCGTTTGAAGTTCTGCCGCCTATCCCGCTTGCCGACTTCTCGGCTTTCAAGATCGAACGCCTGTCGGCCGACGTCGAAGATAGCGATATCGAAAAAGCCCTTGGCGACCTGGCCGATCGTAACGTTTCATTCGACGTTGAAGAGGGCCGCGAGGCTATTGAAGGCGACATGGTGACGATGGCCTTCACAGGCCGCATCGATGGCGAAGCATTCGACGGCGGCGCGTCGGAAAGCGCCAGTTTAGTCATCGGCCGTGGCCAGTTTATCCCAGGGTTTGAAGACGGCCTCAAAGGCGTAAAGTCCGGCGAAGAGCGCGTCATAGAAGCGACTTTCCCGGAAGAGTATCCGATGAAGAACCTGGCTGGAAAAACCGCCAAGTTCGACGTCACCGTGAAGGCCGTGTCGAAGCCTTTGAAGCCGGAAATGGACGATGTTTTTGCCGTGGGACTCGGCGCTGAGAACCTCGCCAACCTAAAGGAGCTCGTTGGCGCGCAGATCAAAAAAGAATACGACGGCGCCGCGCGCATGAAATTGAAGCGCGAATTGTTGGATGAATTGGATCGCTCTCACGCGTTCGAGTTGCCTGCGTCGCTGGTTGATTTCGAGTTTAACAACATCTGGAACCAGTACGAAAACAACCTGAAGGCCTCCAACAAGACGCTGGCCGACGAAGGCAAAAGCGAAGACGAAGCCCGCGCCGAGTACAAGACAATTGCCGAGCGCCGCGTTCGCCTCGGTCTCGTGGTTGGCGAAATTGGCGAGAAGAACAAGATTGGCGTCAGCCAGGACGAACTGCGCGGGGCTTTGATCGAACAGGCTCGACGCTTCCCCGGCCAAGAAAAGATGGTCTACGAATATTACGAGAAAACGCCGGGTGCGCTGGCTGAACTTCGCGCTCCGATTTTCGAGGATAAGGTCATCGATTTCATCGCCGCAGCCGCCAAGATCGACGAGAAAAAAGTCTCTAAAGACGAGCTCTTCAAGAGAGTTGAGGAAGCAACACAAAAGTAGTTGCCAAAAGTTGTTAAATGGGCGCGGCGGCCGCCTTCGCGCCGTCGCAAATTACGCTATTGATGGCTTGTCTGCGCGCTCGCAAAGGGTCCCTTGCGATCCTTGTGCCGCAGAGCGGACAAGAAACAAAAGGGAAGACCAAACGATGCGCGATCCGGTCGCTACAGTGACGAACACCTTCTGGCCGATGGTTGTCGAACAGACGACACGCGGCGAGCGCGGATACGATCTTCCTTCGCGGCTCTTGAAGGAGCGCATCATTTTCGTGACTGGCCCTGTTGAAGATCACATGGCTGCCTCGATCTGCATGCAGCTGCTCTTTCTTGAAGCGGAAAACCCCAAGAAAGAAATCTCCATGTACATCAACTCGCCGGGTGGCGTGGTGACGAGCGGCATGGCGATTTACGACACCATGCAATTCATCAAACCGCCGGTTGCGACGCTGTGCATCGGCCAGGCGGCCTCCATGGGCTCGCTGCTGTTGTGCGCTGGCGCCAAGGATATGCGCTTTGCGCTGCCGAATGCGCGGATCATGGTGCATCAGCCGTCAGGCGGTTTCTCGGGCCAGGCGTCTGACATCGAACGGCACGCTGAAGACATCATCAAGATGAAGCGCCGCCTGAACGAGACCTATGTGAAACACACTGGGCAGAGCTATGAGAAGATCGAGAGAACCCTTGATCGCGACTACTTCCTGACCGCAGAAGAATCTCGTGATTTCGGTCTGATCGACAAAGTGCTCAATTCGCGCGACGAAGTTGAAGGTGGGCTGTTCGAGAGCAAGCCCACGTAATCTTGGTCTAAAGCCTCTGCAACGCGATGTCGCGCTGGTGAGAAATGCTGTGTATGCGCAGATTAGAACAAACGCTGCACAGAGCCTCCCACGCGACGCGCCACGCGCAGATTAACTCGAAAATCACCACGTTTACCGGTGTTGCCTGAAACGAGGCTGAAGTGTGGCAATAGCGCCGCTTTACCCCTAAGGTGCGGTGGTTGCCATTAATCCATTCTTGATCTGGTGAACGTTAGCGTGCTCAGATTGTCGTATAAAAGAGTCCAGGTGCCTTGCGGCTGGCAAAGTCGCGTGCCCTGAGTAGCGGGCCACAGGAGATCGTCCGGGCTGGACGGTTTCTCCAAACATTGTGAGACAGGAATGGCTCAAGAGAAAAATACCCTCTACTGCTCCTTCTGCGGCAAAAGCCAGCACGAGGTGCGTAAACTTATTGCTGGTCCGACGGTCTTCATCTGCGATGAATGCGTCGAGCTCTGCATGGATATCATTCGCGAAGAGAACAAGAACACCCTTGTTAAATCGCGCGATGGCGTGCCGAGCCCGCAGGAAATCTGCGGCGTGCTCGACAGCTATGTGATCGGCCAGTACCACGCCAAGCGCGTACTCGCGGTCGCGGTTCATAATCACTACAAGCGCTTGAACCACGCGTCCAAGAACAACGATGTCGAACTGGCGAAGTCGAACATCCTGCTCGTCGGGCCGACGGGTTCGGGTAAGACGCTGCTGGCACAAACGCTGGCGCGTATTCTCGACGTGCCCTTCACGATGGCGGATGCGACGACGCTCACGGAAGCCGGCTACGTCGGCGAAGACGTCGAGAACATCATTCTGAAACTATTGCAAAGCGCGGACTACAACGTCGAGCGTGCGCAGCGCGGCATCGTCTACATCGACGAAGTCGATAAGATCAGCCGCAAGTCCGACAATCCGTCGATCACGCGCGACGTTTCGGGCGAAGGCGTGCAGCAGGCCCTATTGAAGATCATGGAAGGCACGGTTGCCAGCGTTCCCCCTCAAGGCGGGCGCAAACATCCGCAGCAAGAGTTCCTGCAAGTCGATACGACCAATATCCTCTTCATCTGCGGCGGCGCATTTGCCGGCCTCGAGAAAATCATTTCTCGGCGCGGCAAGGGCTCGTCTATCGGCTTCTCGGCCAAGGTCATGGGGCCGGACGAGCGCCGTACTGGCGATATCCTGCGCGAAGTTGAGCCGGAAGATCTGCTGAAGTTCGGATTGATCCCAGAATTCATCGGCCGCTTGCCGGTGATCGCGACACTCGAAGATCTGGATGAGACGGCACTGGTGCAAATTCTCACTGATCCGAAGAACGCCCTCGTTAAACAATATCAGCGCCTCTTCGAGATGGAGGACGTGAAACTCACGATTACGGTTGAGGCATTAAAAGCCATTGCGCGCAGGGCGATCGAGCGCAAAACCGGCGCACGCGGTCTGAGATCGATCATGGAAGCGATACTTCTCGACACCATGTACGATCTGCCCCAGCTCAAGGGTGTTGAAGAGGTCGTTATCGGGCCGGAGGTCGTTGACGGTGCGGCCCGTCCGCTTAGAATTTATTCCGACCGCGCAGAGGAGAAGGGGTCAACAGCTTAGATCCGGTGCGGCAGGTTCGCTTGAAATGGCTCGACGTTAAACACTTGATATTGGGATAGCGGTCCCCATTTGTTCGGAGGGAGATTAACCAGACGGCCTCGGAATGAAGTATCCGAAGTTGGGCAAGGGGTCTCATCCCGCGCTTCACATGCATGACGGCCCGTGATCTGCCTCAAAAGGGGATTACGGACAAGGGTCCAAGGTGGAATGAAGCGTGCAGTGCAGACGCGTTGGTTGCGTTTGATCGTTCAGGTGCTCCGGCGTTAGCCGGACCAGATTGGGTAATGAAATGAGCGAAGAGAAAAAGACCAAAGAGAAGGCAAGCAGCAAGGAGCTGTATCCAGTCCTGCCGCTGCGCGACATCGTGGTTTTCCCATATATGATCGTGCCTTTGTTCGTTGGCCGCGAGAAATCGATTGCTGCACTCGAAGAAGTCATGCGCGCCGACAAGCAGATCCTGCTTGCCGCGCAGAAGAACGCCGGCGACGATGACCCGGCAACCGATGCCATCTACGAGATAGGTACGCTTGCATCCGTGCTCCAGCTGTTGAAGCTGCCCGACGGCACCGTCAAGGTGCTTGTCGAAGGCAGCGCGCGTGCCAAGGTCGTAAAGTACACCGAAAACGCCAATTATTTCGAAGCTGAAGTTGAGCGCGTCAGCGAGCAGCCGGGCGCCAAGGACGAGCTTGAAGCGCTTGCCCGCTCCACCGTTTCGCAGTTCGAAAGCTATGTGAAGCTCAACAAAAAGGTTTCACCGGAAGTGTTGGGTACCGTCAGCCAGATCGAGGATTACTCGAAGCTTGCCGACACGATTGCCTCTCATCTCGCGGTCAAAATTTCCGACAAGCAGGACGTGCTCGAAACAGCAACGGTTTCCGAGCGCCTGGAGCGCGTTTACACGCTGATGGAAAGCGAAATATCGGTCCTCCAGGTCGAGAAGAAGATCCGCTCGCGCGTCAAGCGCCAGATGGAGAAGACGCAGCGCGAGTACTATTTGAATGAGCAGATGAAAGCCATTCAGAAGGAGCTCGGCGACACGGACGAGCGCGACGATATCGCCGAGTTCGAAGAGAAGATCGAAAACACCAAGTTGTCAAAGGAAGCCAAGGACAAGGCGCTTGCTGAGCTGAAGAAGCTGAAGCAGATGAGCCCGATGTCGGCTGAGGCGACGGTGGTGCGCAATTATCTCGACTGGCTTCTGTCGATCCCTTGGGGGATCAAGGGCAAAGTCAAGAAGGACATTGTCGAAGCGCAAGGGATCCTCGATCTCGAGCACTATGGCCTTGAGAAGGTCAAGGAGCGCATCCTCGAGTATCTCGCGGTGCAGGCGCGCACCAATAAGCTTAAGGGCCCAATCCTGTGCCTCGTCGGTCCGCCGGGCGTCGGCAAGACGTCGCTTGGCAAATCGATCGCAAACGCAACCGGGCGCGAATTCGTGCGCATGTCACTCGGCGGCGTGCGTGACGAAGCGGAAATCCGCGGGCACCGGCGCACTTACATTGGATCAATGCCGGGCAAAGTCATTCAATCGATGAAGAAGGCGAAGCGCACCAATCCGCTTTTCCTGCTCGATGAAATCGACAAAATGGGCCAGGACTTCCGCGGCGATCCGGCAGCGGCGTTGCTTGAGGTTTTGGACCCCGAGCAAAACAGCACGTTTAACGACCATTATCTCGAAGTCGACTACGACCTTTCGAACGTAATGTTCGTGACGACGGCCAATACACTCAACATCCCACCGGCCCTCATGGACCGCATGGAGATTATCCGTCTCGCCGGCTACACCGAAGACGAGAAACTGGAAATCGCCAAGCGCCATCTTCTAGCTGGGCAGGTTGCCGCCCACGGTTTGGAAGCTGGTGAATGGATTGTCGAAGATTCGGCGATTCAGGAAATCATCCGCCGTTACACGCGGGAGGCCGGTGTGCGTTCTCTCGAGCGCGAAATTGCTAAGCTTGCGCGCAAGGCCGTGAAGGAAATCCTGACCTCATCGAAGACGTCGATCACGGTCAACGCGGCCAACGTCCACGAATATCTCGGCGTGCCGAAGTATCGTTATGGCGAAGCCGAGCTTGAAGATCAGGTCGGTATCGTTACGGGGCTTGCGTGGACGGAAGTCGGCGGCGAACTGTTGACCGTTGAAGGCGTCATGATGCCGGGCAAAGGCAAGATGACGGTTACGGGCAACTTGCGTGACGTCATGAAGGAGTCGATCCAGGCTGCAAACGCCTACGTGCGCGCGCATTCGCCTGAGTTTGGCATTCATCCGTCTCTGTTCGAGAAGCGCGATATTCACGTGCACGTGCCAGAAGGCGCGACGCCGAAGGATGGTCCGTCTGCGGGCGTGGCCATGGCAACGGCTATCATCTCGGTTTTGACCGGCATTCCTGTCCGGAAGGACATTGCCATGACAGGCGAAATAAGCTTGCGCGGCCGGGTTCTTCCGATCGGCGGCTTGAAGGAAAAGCTCTTGGCGGCGCTGCGAGGCGGCATCAAGACTGTAATTATCCCGGAAGAGAACGCCAAAGATCTGGCCGAGATTCCGGCTGAAGTGCAGAAAAAGATGGATATTGTGCCCGTCGCCCGGCTTGAGGACGTCCTCAGACTTGCGTTGGTACGCATGCCAGAAGCCATCATTTGGGACGAAGCTGCCGAAGAAGCCGCAGCCGTCGCTGCAAGAGAGGCAGAGAGGGACAAGGGTGGCTCGCGCATCACTGCGCATTAAGCCACTTCATCCTCTAAACTTTCGAGCTTCAGAACCCCCCGCGCCCCTTGGCGTGGGGGTTTTTGTCGCGGGTCGTTAATGTGGACATTTTGCCAGCGCCAAAGCCCCATTTCCGGGCTTTTTCCCCTTGACGGAGGGGGGGATTGAGCGCTTGTAAGCGGCTTCCAACAGCGGCCGGAACCCCTCGCACGGCCGCCTCTAGCCAATCGGCTGTGAGTTGAGGAATTTTTCCTGAAGCCATAGGACAGACCACATGAGCAAGAAAGACCTTATCGACGCTGTTGCAAAGGACTGTGAGCTGACGAAGGAAAAGGCTAGCAGCGTCGTTGATGCTGTTCTCGCCCACATTCGCAGTGCAATGAAGCAGGGCCAGGAAGTCCGCATTCCGGATTTCGGGACATTTAAGGTGGCTGCCCGCAAAGCGCGCGAAGGCCGCAACCCCGCAACCGGCATGACGATCCAGATTCCGGCATCCAACGTGCCGAAGTTCACGCCCGCCAAGGGCCTGAAGGAAGCGCTGAACTAAGTGAGGGACTAGGTTTTAGGGATAAGGGGCTAGACTTTCTATTCCCTCGTCCCCAATCCCTAAAACCTCAATTGGGAGGTTAGCTCAGCGGTAGAGCGTCTCGTTTACACCGAGAATGTCGGGGGTTCGATCCCCTCACCTCCCACCACTTTTGTTTGCGCCGGGCGACTCTCCTCCGTCGAGCCGGCCGCCCGGCGCTGAACACTGATTGTCCAGCGCCACCCCAACCGAGGCAACCAATGACCATCTCCATGTACCAAGCGTCGGTGCCGGCATTCGTGCAGACGCTAAACGCGCTCGACGCCATTTTGGTCAAGGCCGACGCTTATTGCGCCGCCAAGAAAATTGATCCTGCTATCCTCGTGCAGTCCAGACTATACCCCGATATGTTCCCGCTCGCGCGCCAAGTGCAGATCGCGTGCGATTTCGCCAAAGGCGGGACGGCGCGGCTTGCCAGCAAGGAAGTTCCAAGCTGGCCCGATAACGAAGCAACGATTGGGGATCTCAGGGCGCGCATCGCCAAGACCTTGGATTTCGTAAAGACCATCAAGGCGTCTGACATCGACGGCAGCGAAGCGCGCGACATCTCGATGAAAGTCGCTGGTCAGCAGATGGATTTCAAAGGCCTGCCGTACCTAACGCAGTTTGTGCTGCCAAACCTCTACTTTCATGCCGCGACCGCATACGCCATTCTGCGCCACAATGGCCTGGAGATCGGCAAACGCGATTTCATGGGCCAGCCGGGTTAGCGTTCGGCCTTGATCGAGAATGTAGGCGGCCGTTTTGACGTAACGCGCCACTGAGGAGACAAATCGATGTCCATCTCAATGCACAAGGCCGCCGTTGCCTCGTTCCAAAAACACCTGCTCGCGCTCGACGGCATTCTCGACAAAGCGGCCGCTCATGCGGAAGCCAAAAAGACCGATTCCTCCGTGCTTCTGTCGGCGCGGCTTTACCCCGATATGTTCAATCTGAAACGCCAAGTCCAAGAGGCGTGCACGTTTGCAAGTACCGCAACGGCACGCCTTGCGGGGCTGCCTAATCTCTCGCCCGCGAATGATGAGGCAACAATTGCGGACTTAAAAGCACGGATCGCAGCGACGCTGGCGTTTCTGGAAACCGTGAAGCCTGAGCAAATGGCGGACTCAGGTGCGAAGTCCTACACGCTGAAAGTTGGCCCGAACGAGATGACCTTTACGGGCGAGGATTATCTGATGCACTTTGTGCTTCCGAACTTCTATTTTCATTGCGCCACCGCTTACGGCATCCTGCGCCACAATGGCCTTGGCATCGGAAAACGCGATTTTATGCGGCGTACCGGCTGAAGGCGGCCAGGGCCATGTTTCCTGCTCGCAGCCCTGCTTTATAACGGCGCCTAGATGGCGGCCCAAAGGCAACTTGACGGGGAGGGGCGGTTCACGTATTCCAGCCCTCGTGACCGCGGGCGCACATCCCACTAAAATTGGGGGCGCCCGTCGCGTATTGGAATGCGGGAGTAGCTCAGTTGGTTAGAGCGCCGCCCTGTCACGGCGGAGGCCGCGGGTTCAAGTCCCGTCTCTCGCGCCATTCCATTTGAACTCGGTGCATAGCTTGTTTGCGCGGCCTCAGGGTCGCAAGGCGAGCCCGGCCGAACAGGCCGCCCTGCCGGAGCGCTCTTTCAGCGCGTGAGGCAAAGAAACTCGCGGGTTCAAGTCCCGTCTCTCGCGCCATTCCTTTTTTGCCTCACGCCGCTGATCCTCGCTATGCTCGGGCGGCTCTGGCAGGGCGGCTCACCGCGCCGGGCGCCCTTGGCGCCGGGGCCCTTCGTGCCGTAGTCAATTCAAGCCCAAACTTCGAGCTTTCTCCGCCTTGCAGCGCAATAGACGCCGGGGTACCAGGAGCCTATGATTTGGTGCCTGATTCAAGTTAAGTCAAAGCGCGCGGGCCAGGACCGGACCACATGAGCGAACTCTTCACCCAATACCTGCCGATCATCATTTTTCTTGGTGTCGCGCTGTTCATCGGGTCGGCGCTGCTGCTGGCGCCGTTTCTGATCGCGGTGAACAATCCTGATCCGGAAAAAGTCTCGGCCTATGAATGCGGCTTTGCGGCGTTTGACGACGCGCGCATGAAATTCGATGTGCGTTTCTATCTGGTCTCGATTCTGTTCATCATTTTCGATCTCGAAATTGCGTTCCTGTTTCCCTGGGCGGTTGCGTTTAAGGAGATCGGCGCCTTCGGCTTCTGGTCGATGATGATATTCTTGGGCGTGCTGACAATCGGCTTCATTTACGAGTGGAAGAAAGGCGCGCTGGAATGGGAGTGATCCGCGACGACGACGCGCAACTTTTTGACCGCGTGTTAGATAAGGCGCGCGAGGGCGCGGGCGGCGGCGCAACTTTGCCGTCGGGTATCATCCGCCCTGACGATCCGTTCTTCGGCGCGGTCAACAACGAGCTTGCGGACAAGGGCTTCCTGGTCACGACGACCGACGATCTGATCACTTGGGCGCGCACCGGCAGCCTCATGTGGATGACGTTTGGGCTCGCCTGCTGCGCGGTCGAGATGATGCAAGCGTCGATGCCGCGTTACGATCTCGAACGTTTCGGCTTTGCGCCGCGCGCCTCTCCGCGCCAATCGGACGTCATGATTGTGGCTGGCACGCTGACCAACAAAATGGCGCCCGCGCTGCGCAAGGTCTACGATCAAATGCCGGAGCCGCGCTACGTGATCTCGATGGGCTCGTGCGCCAACGGCGGCGGCTACTATCATTATTCTTACGCTGTCGTTCGCGGCTGCGATCGCATCGTGCCGGTCGATATTTATGTGCCAGGCTGCCCGCCGACGGCGGAGGCGCTGCTCTATGGCGTGCTGCTGTTGCAGCGGAAGATTCGCAGGACAGGGACGATTGAGAGGTAGCCGGGACGGGCCTTCGCCGCGCCGAAGCGGCTTCGGCCGCTCAGGCGGGAATCGTAGGTTGGGTAGAGGCCGCCCTGCACTTGGCCGAAACCCAACAATCAAGACCAGTGAACGTTGAACCAAAGTTGTTGGGTTTCGCGCGGATCAAGATATAGCACCACGTAGACGCATCCGGGCCGCGCTGCACCCAAGCTACAAGTGATCATCACATGACCAACACCCTCGAAATGCTCGGCTCTCACATTGCAGGCAAAGCGCCTTGCCGAAGTTCAATTTCCCATGGCGAGCTGACGTTGACCGCTGAAGCCACAACCATTGGCAGCATCCTGAAGTTCCTGCGCGACGATGCGAATTGCCAATTTGCGGTGCTGATCGACATTTGCGGCGTCGATTATCCCGAGCGCGAGAAACGTTTCGAGGTTGTCTATCATTTGCTTTCGCCGCGTTTGAACCAGCGCATCCGCGTCAAGATTGGGACGGATGAAGCAACGCCGGTTGCGAGCGTCAATGACATTTTCCCGGCCGCCAACTGGTTTGAGCGCGAAGCTTACGACATGTTCGGCATCCGCTTCACGGGCCACCCAGACTTGCGTCGCTTGCTTACCGATTACGGCTTCCAAGGTTATCCGCTGCGCAAAGACTTCCCGCTGACGGGCTACGTCGAAGTCCGCTACGATGATGAGGCTAAGCGCGTGGTCTATGAACCGGTGAAGCTCAATCAGGAATTCCGTAACTTTGATTTCGAGTCCCCGTGGGAAGGACCGAATTATGTGCTGCCGGGAGATGAGAAGGCGAGCGGGAAGGCGTGAGAAATGTAGTTTGGGTAGAGGCCGCCCTAAAGACTCTCTATTTTGCGACCATGCGGTCGCGGGCGGCTGAAACCCAACAATCAAGACCGTCGCCGTCGAGACAAAACTAGGTAGCCGAATGATATTGGTAACAACGACCTCATCTTTGGAGTGCGTGACGTCTCCCCTCCGCAGCGGGGAGGGGGTCATGCTGGAAGCATGCCTCCGGCATGGGGTGAGGAGAAGCCGCGCGCCTGACGATCAATATTTACGCCCATGCGCGCCGCATCGTTCTTCCGAAATTGCAGCATCACGCCAAGACCTTCACCCTACCCCTGATGGGAGGGGGATTGCAGCGGCGCGCTTGTCCGAGAGACGGCTCCCATGAAACCAACGCTGAAAGTTGGCGACAAAACGGAGTTCTCCTACCGCGTGCCGGCGGAGAAGACCGTGCCGCATCTTTTTCCCGAGGCGCACGACTTCCAGCAGATGCCGAAAGTGTTCGCGACCGGGTTCATGGTCGGGCTCATGGAATGGACGTGCATGAAAGTGCTGGAGCCGCACCTGGATGAGGGTGAGGGGTCGCTTGGCATTCACATCAACATTTCGCATTTGGCGGCAACAGTGCCGGGGCAGACGGTGACGGTTGAGGCGGAATGCACAAAAGTCGACGGCCGCAAGCTGTCGTTCCACGTCAAAGCACATGACGGCATCGACCTCATCGGCGAAGGCGAGCATGCACGCGTGGTTGTGAATTGGGATAAATTTGTCGATAAGGTCAACGACAAGGCGAAGAAGGCAAGGGTGGGAACGATCTAATGGTGCCAAGACGGGAAACGTAGGTTGGGTTAGCACCGGCCGGGATGTCGAGGTTTGACAAGCCGCGGTTCCGGTGCGTAACCCAACAACCAAGACCAGAGAACGAGGACATTAAGCTGTTGGGTTACGCGCGGACGACAGAGTAGAATTCAATCGAGAATTACGGGCCGCGCTAACCCAACCTACAAGTGAAGAGATCATGCCAGAAACAGAAATCAGAAACTTCAACATCAACTTCGGGCCGCAGCATCCGGCCGCCCATGGCGTTTTGCGCCTCGTGCTGGAGTTGGACGGCGAGGTTGTCGAGCGCGTCGATCCGCACATTGGGCTTCTGCATCGCGGCACGGAAAAGCTGATCGAGCACAAGACGTATCTGCAAGCCATCGGCTATTTCGACCGCTTGGATTACGTCGCGCCGATGAACCAGGAGCACGCGTTCTGCTTGGCGGCGGAAAAGCTGTTGGAGTTAGAGATCCCGCGCCGCGCGAGCCTCATTCGCGTTTTGTATTCCGAGATCGGACGCATCCTCTCGCATCTCTTGAACGTCACGACGCAGGCGATGGACGTCGGCGCGCTCACCCCCCCGCTTTGGGGCTTCGAAGAGCGCGAAAAGCTGATGGTGTTTTATGAGCGGGCATCCGGCTCGCGCATGCACGCCAAGTATTTTCGCATGGGCGGCGTGCATCAGGATTTACCCGAGAAATTGGTCGATGATATCGCCGCGTGGTGCGATCCGTTTTTAAAAGTGGTCGATGATATCGATCAACTACTGACGGGGAACCGCATTTTCAAACAGCGAAACGTGGACATTGGCGTCGTGTCTTTAGACGATGCTTTTGCCTGGGGTTTTTCGGGCGTGATGGTGCGCGGATCGGGCGCGGCGTGGGACTTGCGCAAATCGCAGCCCTACGAGTGCTATGCGGAGTTCGATTTCGATATTCCGATTGGTAAGAACGGCGACTGCTACGACCGCTATCTCATCCGCATGCAGGAAATGCGCGAGAGCGTCAGAATCATGAAGGCGTGTTGCGTGAAGTTGAAAGCAGCGGACGGGCGGGGGCCGCACGTAGCGGATGCCAAGAAAGTCGTGCCGCCGACGCGGGGCGAGATGAAGCGCTCGATGGAAGCGCTCATTCATCACTTCAAGCTCTACACCGAAGGGTTCCATGTGCCGGCGGGTGAAGTGTATGCCTGCGTCGAAGCACCCAAAGGCGAGTTCGGCGTTTATCTCGTGTCGGATGGATCAAACAAACCCTACCGCTGCAAAATCCGCGCGCCGGGCTTCCCGCACTTGGCCGCGATGGATTTCTTGAACAAGGGGCACATGCTGGCGGACGTTAGCGCGATATTGGGAAGTATCGATATCGTGTTCGGGGAGATTGATAGGTGATCATTCCCTCTCCCCGTGCGCTGCGCTTGCAAGGGGAGAGGGTTAGGGTGAGGGGCAGATGCAGCAAAACGGCCAAGATGAACTTGATCTCGGGACAGATGGCCTCGGTGCCATTGCACTACATATTTTTCTGTTGTGCGGATTTGCAATGTCAACCGCCGAGTATCTGAGGGCGCCAATCTTTCAAGTGCTGGTCCAATCGGCTTGGCCTGCTGTACTGACGTTGATACTAAGTATCGTTTTGTACTTGCGGAGTTGGCGAGGCAACGCGATTTTTGCCTCGATGTTGTGTGTCGGAATACTCGGTAGCGCCCTGCTGTTGACGTTCCGTTGGAGCGGCCCCAGTTTCCGTCATGGCTGCGGAGGCAGCAATCCACGGCACATTGCAGCGAGGCCTTTGCTGCAGTGACGCGCGAGCTTGGCCGACACCGAGCGCGCCGTGCTACTTCACTCTTAGAAGCTTGCCGTGGGTCCCGGCCTTCGCCGGGACGACGGCGGTGGGTTGGTAACCCGGAGCCGGGATGTCACACGTTTCGTATTGTGAACCCGTACATTGAAGGCGAGGTGACACGTGCAACCAACTGACTGGGATATCCGCAACGAAGGCCGCGCGTGGGGCGATGAAGCCATGGAGCGCTACATGCTCACGCCCGAAAAATTCGAGATGGTTGACGGCAAGCTATTATGGAACGACGAAATGCGCGTGCAGTTACTCGGCCTTTTGCTTGAGAACGTCGGTGCCGACAAAGCGGTGCAACTTGGCAGTCCGGATGTGTGGCGAGCCGCTGTTGTCAAGTTGGATTGAAAATCGAGATGCGCGAGTCGTAGGTTGGGTTAGGGCGCTTTGCACCGGCGCCCGTAACCCAACGGCTCATGCAGATAGAGTTGTTGGGTTACGCGCGGATCGGCAGCTTGAATCAAATCTCGGCATTCGGGCCGCGCTAACCCAACCTGCACTTACCTCTGACTAACAGCCACCCCATTCAGCATCGTTTGAGCGCGGCGGTTTTTTGACCAGCACGAAATGTCGTCGCAGGTCGCCACGGGGCGTTCCTTGCCGTAGGAGAGCGTGCGCATGCGCGCGGCTTGCACGCCATTTTGGGCGAGATAGTTTTTCACGGTTGTTGCGCGGCGTGCGCCAAGCGCGATGTTGTATTCGCGCGTGCCGCGTTCGTCCGCGTGACCCTCAACGGTGATTGTATTCTGCGGATACTGCTGCAGCCACTGCGCCTGCTGGTTCAAAGTCTGCTGGCCTTCGGGCGTCAAGTCCGAACTGTCGGATGAGAAGTAGACGATATCGCCAACGGCTGAGGCAAAGTGCTGTGTGCTACCGGGCGTGCCGCGCGCGTTCGCCCACTTGCTGTTAGCGTTTCGGCCGGTGCCACCTCTGTACTTGTAATCGCCGCCGTCGCCGTCCATGGCGCCGAGGCGGCTTTCAGGAAGCTGAGCATTTTCTTTGGCGCAGGCGGCGAGCAGGGGAAGAACGAGAAGCGCTGCAAGGGCGAGCGCGGGGTGGTTGGCGCTGGACGCGCGGGAAGCAAACTGAAACATGGGAACTCCAAACCAGACTTACTGGCGCCTACAAAGCACGAGGCTTGGTAAACAAATGCTTACCAATGGTGGCGCGCGAGGGGCTGCTTTTGGTTGAAAGTGTTATCGTTCCGTGGCCGCCGCAGGGCGATTGCTATGCTTCGCTCAGGGCATGCAGCGGCTGCCGGGGGGAATTGCCTTTCAATGCAGGACCCGCCTGCGCGCGCACGTGTGCCTCGTGGACGCGGATCTAGGCCGTTCAGTGCCCAATCTGGTATTGGGCGCGCAAGATGGGCCGGCACCGGCCTTAACCTACCCGCGCAATTGGCTAGCCTCTGCCACAAAGCATTGATATCCATGGGGGCTTACGGAACGACCCGGGAGGCCCGAATCGTCCCTAAAAATAGCGTCCGGAGACTGACCCAATGATGGACAACCTTTTTCTGCTCGCCGTCGCCTCCTTCGGCTTTGGATTGAGCCTTTCGACTTACCGCCTGTTCGCCAAATCGAATGGATGGCCGTTAGGCGCGCTACAAGCGGATTTGCCGGTCATCCCGGTATTGATCGGCATTGCAGGCTTAGCCGCTGGATTGCTGTTTGCGACGGCCCGCGGCGTCGATGACGGCGGCTGGTACATCATCGCCTTCGGATTGCTTCTGGCGGTCATCTGGACCGGGTTCCTGCGCGTTGGGTCGCAGCTTGGGCTGTTTATCGTGCCGGTCGTCACATTCTTGCTGTTGCTCGGCTGGCTCTCGGTTCCCCTGGGGTATTCCGAACGCAAATGGGCTACCGAACAACCGACTGAGACCCTGCGCCGCCGCGGAATTATCGATGAACGTGTCAAGGAATTGCCAGCTCCTGGACAAACAACCCCCGGACAACCTTAACGGGCCACCGCGCGCAAAATTTTTTTGCTACTCCTTTCGTCGCACCCCGCAGGCCCACCCTAGCGGGGTGCTTCATCTTTTGGAGCAGTGTCAATGGGTTGCGCAGGCGCGCCGATCCTCGTACTGGATCACGGGAATTAACCCTGTGAGCCAGTCATCCCCGCCCCCGTGTCGTGGGTTATGATGCGCGCTGTGGCCGACTCGTTGGCCGGTCCATTGTGGAGCCGAAAATGGCCGTTCGCCGTCTGAACCCAGAGCAGCCCGCGCACTTCGCTTTTAGCGCGGAGAACATGGTTTGGGCTAAAGCGCAGATCGCGAAATTCCCCGAAGGCAAGCAAGCCTCCGCGATCATACCGTTGTTCTGGCGCGCGCAGGAGCAGGAGGGCGGATGGTTGTGTGAGCCAGCAATCCGCGCCGTTTGCGACATGCTTGGCATGGCTTATATCCGCGGCCTCGAAGTGGCGACGTTCTACACGATGTTCCAATTAAGCCCGGTGGGAACCGTCGCGCATGTGCAGGTGTGCGGTACGACGCCCTGCATGTTGAACGGCGCGCGCGCGCTGGTTGACGTGTGCAAGAAGCGTATCGCGGGCGAGCCGCATCACGTTACGGCGGACGGCAAATTTTCCTGGGAAGAGGTCGAGTGCTTGGGTGTTTGCGCCAACGCGCCGCTCGTGCAGATCGATAAGGATACTTACGAAGATCTGACGCCAGCGGCGCTTGAAGCGCTGCTTGATGGCTTCGCGAAGGGCAAGCTGCCTATGCCCGGTTCGCAGATTGGGCGCAGTGCGTCGTGTCCGGCTGGCGGCCTGACATCGCTCAAAGATCCCGCGCTCTACGATGGCTCAGGAATCGGCGCGTGGAAGAAGCGCTTTGATGAGGCGGCGGCACGATCAACGTCCGCGGCGCCTGTCACGGCTGCAGCGCCAAGTGCGCCTTTGGCGGAAACGAAACCAGCGGCTCCAGTGTTCAATACCGGCGCGTTGGCGGCGATGGCCAACGCAGGGCTCGTCATGGAATTGAACGAACGCGGCAGCGGCAAGGCGTTGTCAGTGGATGAAATCCAAAAAATGAAAGTGGGCTCGGTCAGCCGCGCGCCGCTCGTGACGCCGCTGCCAATTCCGAGTGTGGGCGCAACGCGTTTGGTAGAAAGCGCGGCTGCGAAAAAAGACGATCCGAAACCGCAATTGCTCGCAGCCCCAAGAGACGGCAAAGGCGATGATCTCGGATTGATCTGGGGCGTCGCCGAAAAGCTCGCGGGAAAGCTGAACAAGATGGGCATATGGCATTTCGATCAAATTGCCAAATGGACGCCAGCAAACATCGCCTGGTTTGAAAATGAAGTGCCGGGGTTCAAGGGCCGCGTCGCGCGCGACAAGTGGATCGAGCAGTGCACCAAGCTGGCGAGCGGCTGGCGTCCCGGCAGCGGCGTTGGCGAGAGGCCGAAGGGTTAGAAGACGCGCATGGAGCGAGAACTCACACGGCTGGCGATTGAGCTGGAGCTGCCTCCAGACGGCGGACCCGTGTGGTTCTATCCGGGCGCGACGACGCGCGGGGGACACGATGGTCTGTTGCTCAGCGTGCTCGACACGGATGGCACGACGCGGCTCTGCATGGTGGCAAGCGCGGCAGGCGACGGCACGCTGTTTTCGGGTCCGATTGAAATGCCGGACAATGCGCGCTTTTACGCCAACGGGCTTTTGATGAGTTATGACGAGCCGGACGTGTGCGAAGAGGTCGGCGTGTGGCCTGTGCTCGACGCTCGCTGGTCGCCGTCGCAATCGAGAATCGTCTTTCATGATGATCGCAGCGCTGTTGCGTATGGACCTGAAGGCAGCGCTTGGAAAACTGGGCCGCTTGTTCTTGATGGTCTCGAAATCGAAGACATTTCCGATGAAGTGGTCCGTTTCACCGGCTACGCGTTTACCGATACGGATATAGCAGTGAAATCGCATCGCCTGACGCTCGACGTCTTGAGCGGGCGAGTAGTGGACGGCGCGACAGTGCACGGCATAGAAGGATGATGACGATGGATGAAACCAAGCAGCCTTCAAAGATCAAGCGGACGATCTCAAGTGCGCCGTGGGTTCGCGCAATGCGCCTCATCATCGCGGCTGTCGCGGCGTATCTTATGTACCACGCGGTCACGCGCTTCATGGCGGGTCAACTCTCGCCGACGGATGCGTGGTTAGCCGGCATGATCGGCACGCTTGGATTGACGGCGCTCGTCGAAGCAATTTGGCCGGAAGGCAATATGGGTCTGTTGCAGTTTTGGGCGCTGACGGCACTTGCATCAGCTGCGCTTGTTGCCTGGGCCATGGGTGGCGCCAAGTGGATTGGCATTCTCGGGCTCATCGCGCTCTTTGGCGGCTTTGCCATCGCGGCACTCGAAGCGTCGAAGGGGAAGTCTAACTAATGCTGCATGATCGCGACCGGATTTTCCGCAATCTCTACGGCTTCCACGACGCGGGGCTGAAGGGCGCCATTTCGCGCGGCGCGTGGGACGGCACCAAGTTTTTTATCGATAAGGGCCACGACTGGATCATCGATGAGGTCAAGAAATCCGGTTTGCGCGGGCGCGGCGGCGCGGGATTCCCAACCGGCCTCAAGTGGTCGTTCATGCCGAAAAACGATCCCCGTCCGAGTTATCTCGTCATCAACGCGGACGAGTCGGAACCGGGTTCTTGCAAGGACCGCGAAATCCTGCGCCACGATCCGCATCTGCTTGTTGAAGGTGCGGTGCTCGCCGCCTTCGCGATGCGCGCGCATGTTTGCTACATTTACGTGCGGGGCGAATTCATCCGCGAGCGCGAGGCCCTACAGCGCGCGATCGACGAAGCTTATGACGCGCGTCTCATCGGCAAGAATAACGTGCATGGCTGGGACATTGAAATTTTTGTCCACCATGGCGCGGGCGCCTACATCTGCGGCGAGGAGACTGCGTTGCTCGAAAGCCTGGAGGGCAAGAAAGGTCAGCCGCGCTTGAAGCCGCCGTTCCCGGCGAACGTTGGGCTTTGGGGCGCGCCAACGACGATCAACAACGTCGAGAGCATCGCGGTTGTTGGCGACATCTTGCGGCGCGGCGCGACGTGGTTCGCGGATTTAGGTTTGCCAAACAACACCGGCACAAAGCTCTTCCAGATTTCGGGCCACGTCGAGCATCCGTGCGTGGTCGAAGAAGAGATGGGCATTCCGATGCGGGAACTCATCGAAAAACACTGCGGCGGCGTGACGGGCGGATGGGACAATCTGCTTGCCGTTATTCCCGGCGGCTCGTCGGTACGCTGTATTACCGCCGAACAGGCAACCGATGTGACGATGGATTTCGACGCGCTCGGCAAGCTTGGATCGGGGCTTGGAACGGCCGCTGTGATTGTTATGGACAAGTCGACGGATATCATCGCTGCGATCCGGCGCATTGCGTATTTCTACAAGCACGAGAGTTGCGGCCAGTGCACTCCGTGCCGCGAGGGCACGGGCTGGATGTGGCGCGTGTTGGAGCGCATGGAGCGGGGTGAAGCCGAGAAGCGCGAGATCGATTTGTTGTTTGAAGTGACGAAGCAAGTTGAGGGTCACACGATTTGCGCGCTGGGTGATGCGGCCGCGTGGCCGGTTCAAGGCTTGATCAAGAATTTCAGGCCGGTGATTGAAGCGCGGATTGATCAGTATCAAAAGAAGCATGCGCGGGAGGCGGCGGAGTAGAATCGTAGGTTGGGTTAGGCGGCTCTGCACTTGCCGCCGTAACCCAACGGACAAATGAAATGGATAGAGATGTTGGGTTACGCGCGGATCTAAGTTCGGAAATTCAAAGCAAGCATACGGGCCGCGCTAACCCAACCTACGAGTGAAGAAAATACATGACCAAGAAACTCATCATCGACGGCAAGGAAATCGAGGTCGAGGATCACTTGACCTTGATGCAGGCGTGCGAAATGGCGGGCGCCGAGATCCCGCGCTTTTGCTATCATGAGCGCTTGTCGATTGCCGGCAACTGCCGCATGTGCCTCGTTGACGTTCAAGGTTCACCCAAGCCCATCGCCTCGTGCGCCATGGGCGTCGCCGATCTGCCGCCGAACAAGGATGGGTCTCCAAAAGTCGTTTCGACCAAAAGCGCACTCGTCAAAAAGGCGCGCGAAGGCGTGATGGAATTTCTGCTCATAAATCACCCGCTCGATTGCCCGATTTGCGATCAGGGCGGGGAATGCGATCTGCAAGACCAGGCAATGGCGTTTGGCATGGGCGGCTCGCGCTACCTAGAAAACAAGCGCGCTGTCGAAGAGAAAAACATCGGGCCGCTCATCAAGACGATGATGACACGCTGCATTCATTGCACGCGCTGCGTGCGCTTCATGACGGAAGTGGCGGGCGTTGAAGAATTGGGCCTCATTTCGCGCGGCGAGGATGCCGAGATCACGACGTATCTCGAAAATGGCATTATGTCGGAGATGAGCGCGAACGTTGTGGACCTTTGTCCGGTTGGCGCGCTGACGCACCGGCCCTGGGCGTTTAGCGCGCGCCCCTGGGAAATGACGACGACGGAATCGATCGACGCCATGGACGCGGTTGGTTCGGCCATTTCTGTCGATACGCGCGGGCCCGCCGTGATGCGTATTCTGCCGCGCAACAACGACGCCGTGAATGAGGAATGGATTTCCGACAAGACGCGCCACGTCGCGGACGGTTTGAAGACGCAACGTCTCGACCAGCCGTATGTCCGCAAGAACGGCAGGCTAGAGCCCGCAAGCTGGGACGAAGCCCTGGCACTTGTTGCGCTGAAACTGAAGGCCGCAAAGCCGGAGAAGATTGGCGCCATTGCCGGCGATCTTGCAGGCGCTGAAGAGATGTTCGCTTTGAAGGATCTCTTCACGCGGTTAGAATCGAAAAATCTTGATTGCCGGCAATCAGGCGACAAGCTCGATCCCAAGCTCGGCCGCGCCAGCTATCTTTTCAATACAACAATAGAGGGCATCGAGCAGGCAGACGTCATTCTCATCATTGGATCGAACCCGCGTCTAGAAGCACCAATATTGAACGCGCGCATCCGCAAACGCTGGCGGCGCGGCGGCCTGAAGGTTGGCGTGGTTGGACCCAAGGCCGATTTGACGTATCCCTATGAGCATCTCGGCACTGGGCCGGAACACTTGACCGAAGTTGCCCGCATCAGCCATCCGTTTGCAGCGGCAATGGGCACCGCGCTGCACCCAATGGTCATCATTGGCGAAGGCGCTTTCGCGCGCGCTGATGGGTTGGCGGTTCTAGCGACTGCCGCGCGCATCGCTATGGCTGCATGCAATGGCAAGCCCGCCAACTGGAATGGATTCAACGTGCTGCACACGGCTGCGGCGCGCGTTGCCGGATTGGATCTCGGGTTTGTGCCTGGGCAAGGAGGGCGCGATCTCGACGCTATGTTGAAATCAGATATGGATGTCGTCTATCTCCTCGGCGCGGACGAAATAGAACTCGGCCGATTGGGCGGCGCGTTCACGATCTATCAGGGCAGTCACGGCGATGCGGGGGCGATGCGCGCGGACGTGATTTTGCCAGGCGCTGCCTACACGGAAAAGAGCGCGACGTATGTGAATACGGAAGGGCGTGCGCAGCAAACGGTGAAGGCTGCCTTTGCGCCGGGCGAGGCCAAAGAAGATTGGACGATTATCCGCGCGTTGTCGGCGTTGGTGGGGACGACGTTGCCTTATGATAGTCTCGGGGCGTTGCGGGCGGAGATGTACAAAGCTGCACCACAGCTCGCGGCACTTGATGGAGTCGAGACGCGTACTGTCGCTGGGCTTGAAACGTTGGCCAAGCTCAGGAGCGCGTTTGGGCCGGAGCCGTTCGCGAACGCGATTTCGGATTTCTATATGACCAACCCGATTGCGCGCGCGTCGGCGGTGATGGCGGGCTTGAGCGCACTTCGGGCAGGCACTGGTGCGAAGCGGGAGGCGGCGGAGTAGGTTGGGTTAGGCGGCTCTGCACTCGCCGCCGTAACCCAACGGTCGAATGAGGTTGATAGAGATGTTGGGTTACGCGCGGAAGAGAGATTCGAGTTCCTCGAAGCATCTGGGCCGCGCTAACCCAACCTACAAGTGAAGGCAGAGAATGCTGGAACCGTTTTGGACATTCATGAATGACACCGGCTGGAACGTGCTGGGGCTGGTTGGCTTCTCGCTCTTGCTTCTCGTGTCGCTGCTCGTGATCATCGCCTTTCTGTTGCTCATGGATCGCAAGGTGTGGGCGGCGGTGCAGCTGAGACGCGGGCCGAACGTGGTTGGTCCGTTTGGTCTGTTGCAGTCGTTCGCGGACTTGCTGAAGTTTGTTTTCAAGGAACCGCTGATCCCGGCGGGTTCCGACAAGATCGTGTTTCTGCTGGCACCCTTAGCAACTGCAACGTTTGCTTTGGCGACGTGGGCCGTCATCCCGGTCAATGAGAACGCCTGGGGTAAGTGGGTCATCTCCGACCTCAACGTCGGTGTGCTCTACATCCTCGCGATTTCGTCACTTGGCGTTTACGGCGTCATCATGGGCGGCTGGGCGTCGAACTCGAAGTATCCGTTCATGGGCGCACTGCGCTCGGCGGCGCAGATGGTTTCGTATGAGGTGTCGATCGGGTTCGTCATCATCTGCGTGCTGTTGTGCGTCGGCTCGCTCAATCTGACGGCGGTCGTGAATGCGCAAAAGGATGGGATCGGGACGGGCCTCGGTCTAACGCCATCGCTGCTCGATTGGCACTGGCTGGCGCTGTTTCCGATGTTCGTCGTGTTCTTTATTTCAGCACTCGCTGAGACCAACCGCCCGCCATTTGATTTGCCGGAAGCGGAATCGGAACTCGTGGCCGGGTTCATGGTTGAATACTCGTCGACGCCGTATCTGCTCTATATGCTCGGCGAATACGTCGCGATCACCACCATGTGCGCGATGACGACGATTTTGTTTTTGGGCGGATGGCTGCCGCCGCTCGACGTCGCGCCGCTGAACTGGGTGCCGGGCATTTTCTGGTTCATCGGTAAATGCGTGTTCGTGTTCTTCATGTTTGCCATGGTGAAGGCGTTTGTGCCGCGTTACCGGTATGACCAACTCATGCGGCTCGGGTGGAAGGTGTTTCTGCCGTTGTCGCTTCTCATGGTCGTCGTGACCGCGAGCTGGCTGCATTTCGGAGGGTTGGCGCCATGAGTCCATCGTTGATAGGGTTGGCTGTTGGTCTGCTGCTCGGCGGTATCAGCTATGGCATGTTGCGCAAGCTCGGTACGCGCGTTGATAAGGACGAGACCAAGACGCTGCTGAATACGGTTGCCTTGATCGAGTTGGTGACCCTTCCGGTCTTCGGCTACCTGATCGGCGCCGTGGTGTTCGAGTGAGGAAAACGAAATGAAAATCGCACGCGGCATCAAATCGCTCTTCCTGGCGGAATTCGTTTCGGCGTTCTTCCTGTCGATGCGCTATTTCTTCAGCCCGAAGAAGACGCTGAACTATCCGTATGAGAAGGGGCCGCTTTCGCCCCGCTTTCGCGGCGAGCATGTGTTGCGCCGCTATCCCAATGGCGAAGAACGCTGCATCGCGTGCAAGCTGTGCGAAGCTATCTGTCCGGCGCAGGCGATCACGATTGAAGCAGGCCCTCGCCGCAACGATGGAACGCGGCGCACGACGCGCTACGACATCGACATGACGAAGTGCATCTATTGCGGGTTATGCCAGGAGGCGTGCCCCGTGGACGCCATCGTCGAGGGACCAAATTTCGAATTTGCGACGGAAACGCGCGAAGAACTTTTCTACGACAAGGATCGGTTGCTGGCGAACGGCGACCGCTGGGAACGCGAGATCGCGAAGAACATTGTGCTGGATGCGAAGTATAGGTAGTGGGGCGTAGGTTGGGTTAGGCGGCTCTGCACTTGCCGCCGTAACCCAACGCTCGATTGAGGCGGATAAAGGTGTTGGGTTACGCGCGGAGCGTGGAGCGAATTATGAATTCGAGAAATATGGGCCGCGCAAACCCAACCTACGGAACGGAACGCAATTGATGGCAACGGCATTTTTCTTTTATCTCTTCAGCGTGCTCGCGATTGCGGCGGGCGCGATAGTGGTGTTTGCTAAGAACCCCGTGCATGCCGTGCTGTTCTTGATCCTGACGTTCTTCAATGCGGCTGGATTATTCGTGCTGTTGAATGCCGAGTTTCTGGCGATGCTTCTGATCGTCGTCTACGTCGGGGCGGTCGCCGTGTTGTTTCTGTTTGTCGTCATGATGCTGGACGTCGACTTTGCGGAATTGAAGGCGGGCTTCATCAAGAACGCGCCGATTGGGGCGCTGGTTGGCGGCGTGGTGCTCGCTGAGTTGATCGCACTCTTCGCCTTTAGAGGATTGACCGTTGCGCCCAGCAAAGTTGCGGCGGCGGCTGTGCCGTCTGGCCTGTCGAACACAGAAGCGCTCGGGCAGATCATTTACACGAAGTACGCTTACTTCTTCCAGGGTGCCGGCATGATTTTGCTGGTCGCGATGATCGGCGCGATTGTTCTGACGCTGCGTCATCGCGAGGGCGTGAAGCGGCAATCGATTTCGGAACAAGTCGCGCGCGGACCGAAGAGCGCGCTTGAGATTGTCAAAGTGCCGAGTGGGGGCAGTCATGTGCCGGCGAAAAAGCACAAGGAGGCAGCGGAGTGATCTTTGAACGGGGTCAGACCCCTCACATAATTGGCCGGTGTGTGACCTCGAACTTTCATGTGAGGGGTCTGACCCCGGCGGCGCACAAGGAGGCGGCTGAGTGAGTCCAACAAACGCAGTCATAGGTGTCTTTGGTCTATTTCTTCTAGCCCTAGTACTGGGATTCGCCAGTGCGCGTGCAGACCATAGAATCCGTCTCAAGTGGCCACGCATCTGGCCGCCGATGCTTACGTTGTATTGGTCCTTAGTGCTTCTCAGCGGAATCATGGTGTTTGCAATCTCCAAGACAGAATACATGCATAGCGTGGCTGGTCTCGAGTCGATTTCCATCGGCTTGATGTTCTTCACCATGACGATTCCGCTATTGATGGGCTACTCCTACGGCGCGCGACCGGCGGAGCCGGGTTGGTGGCAGAAAGTGCTCCACGATGTGCCGCCTGTTGTGGGTGCAGCGCCCGAGAATGTAGATCGTGAAGCGACGCCTCGTAAGGATGCACGGTAAAAATGGCCAAAGGTAACGGACACCAGGACCCTAACGTCACCTCGCTGGACGAGGCGCGCAAGCGTGCGGCTGCAAAAGCGAAGGCAGAGCAGCGGGCAACTGGTGGACGCGGACCGAACACGCCGCGTGATTGGGTGATCGGCGGCATGATTGTGCTGATGGCGATCGGATACATCGCGTCATTGTTTTCTGGTGGATGAGGAATCGTAGGTTGGGTTAGGCGGCTCTGCACTTGCCGCCGTAACCCAACGGTCGAATGAGAAGGATAGAGACGTTGGGTTACGCGCGGATCGAAGTTCGGTTTTTCAACGCTGGCATACGGGCCGCGCTAACCCAACCTACGCGGGGGTTCGCATGACCATCACTATCGGCCACTACCTGACCGTGGCGGCTTGCCTGTTCACGCTCGGG